>NZ_JBFBGL010000012.1:0-48467 GCF_040684635.1 Amycolatopsis sp. NPDC089917
GCCACTTTCGCGACGTCTGGCGTCCCGAAAGTGGCTTTCGCGACATGGTTGAGGGCCGGGAGGGGTAGCGAAAGGGCCCTTCACCGCAGCGGATGCGGTGAAGGGCCCTTTCGGTTCAGCTACGGAACTCAGTCGTCGTCGTTCGAGCCGAGGGCCGTCTTCGAGACCTGCATGAGGAACTCGATGTTGGTCTTCGTCTTGCGCAGACGCGAGATCAGCAGGTCGATGGCCTGCTGCGAGTCCAGCGCGTGCAGCACCCGGTGCAGCTTGTGGGTGACCGCGAGCTCGTCGGGCGAGAGCAGCAGGTCTTCCTTGCGGGTGCCGGACGGGTTGATGTCCACCGCGGGGAACACGCGCCGCTCGGCGATCTTCCGGTCGAGCTTGAGGTCCGCGTTCGCGGTGCCCTTGAACTCTTCGAAGATGACCGTGTCACCGGTGGACCCGGTCTCGACCATCGTCGTGGCGAAGATCGTCAGCGAACCGCCGTTCTCGATGTTGCGCGCCGCGCCGAGGAAACGCTTCGGCGGGAACAGCGCGGTCGAGTCGACACCACCGGAGAGGATCCGGCCGGACGCCGGGGCCGCCAGGTTGTAGGCACGGCCCAGACGGGTGATCGAGTCGAGCAGCACGACGACGTCGTGGCCCATCTCGACCAGACGCTTCGCCCGCTCAATGGCCAGCTCGGCGACCGAGGTGTGGTCGGACGGCGGACGGTCGAAGGTCGAGGCGATGACCTCGCCCTTCACCGACCGCTGCATGTCCGTGACCTCTTCGGGACGCTCGTCCACGAGCACGACCATCAGGTGGCACTCGGGGTTGTTCGTCGAGATCGCGTTCGCGATGTCCTGCATGATCGTCGTCTTGCCCGCCTTCGGCGGCGACACGATCAGCGCGCGCTGTCCCTTGCCGACCGGCATCACCAGGTCGATGACGCGGGTGGTGAGCTTGTGCGGCTCGGTCTCGAGACGCAGCCGCTCGTTCGGGTACAGCGGGGTCAGCTTGGTGAACTCGGGACGGCGCTTGGACTCGTCCGGCTCCAGGCCGTTGATCGAGTCGACGCGCACCAGCGGGTTGAACTTCTGCCGCTGCTGCTCGCCGTCGCGCGGCTGGCGCACGACACCGGTGATGGCGTCACCGCGGCGCAGGCCGTACTTGCGGACCAGCGAAAGCGAGACGTACACGTCGTTCGGCCCGGCGAGGTAGCCCGAGGTACGCACGAACGCGTAGTTGTCGAGCACGTCCAGGATGCCCGCGACGGGCAGCAGGACGTCGTCCTCGCGGATCTCGGTGTCGGGCGAACCGCCCTGCTCGCGGCCACCGCCGGAGCCCCGGCGGCGACGGTCGCGGAAGCGACGGCCGCGACGGCCGCCTTCCTCGTCGTCGTCGCCCTGCTGGCCCTGGCCACCCTGACGCTGGCTGTTGTCCTGGCCGCCGCCCTGCTGGTTGCGCTGGCGGTTGTCCTGGCCGCGGTTGTCGCGGTTGCCGTCACGACCACCGTCACGGTTGCCCTGACGGTTGCCGCCCTGCTCACCGCGGTCGTTGCGGTCGCCCCGCTCACCGCGGTCACGCTGCTGGCCGCCCTGCTCGGGCGAACCCGCGGCACGGTTGGAGCCGCGGCGACGACGGCTGCGGCCGCCCTCTTCCTGCTGCGACTGGCCGTCCTGCTGGTTGTCCTGCTGCGCGGGCCGCTCGGCGGCGGGCGCGGAGCCGTTCTCGGAAGACTTCTCGGCCTTTTCGGCGCGAGGGGCCTCGGCCGGGGCGGTCTCCGCCTTCGGCGCTTCGGCCTTCGGGGCCTCCTGCTTCGGGGCCTCGGTCTTGGGCGCGTCGGCCTTCGGGGCCTTGCGCGGTGCATCGATCCCCTCGAGCGGAAGCGTTTCGCTCGCCGCCGCGGGGGACTTGCGCTTGGTCTTGCCCTGGCGCTCGCGGATGGCCGCGATCAGGTCGCCCTTGCGCATCCCCGTGGTCTCGCCGATGCCAAGATCCCCAGCGATCGAGCGCAGTTCGGCGACGGTCTTGCCGGTCAATCCGCCGACCGTGCGCTTGGGAGCGACGACGCCGTTCGACTCGGCGGCGCCACCTTCGACGTCGCTCAAAAGATCGGTGTTGCTCACAAATGTCCTTCCTGACCGATCCACGCCTCCAGGTGGATCAGCGGACCGCCGCTCGCGTCCGATTGCGAAACGGCGTAGTTGGCCCCCGATACGGGCGATCAGCTCCTCGGCCGTGTTGAACACAGCTAGAAGGCCTCCAGCACAGGGATTTGCGTCCTCCAAATGGAGGAAGCGGAATTCGGCACCGCCGGAACCGGGAACCCGCCTGTGTCAATCTGCCAGCCCCCGCTTGCCAGGCTGTGCTAGTTGCCGGACGCTCTGCGGAACTGGCGGATCAACGAAGGATGCGGGCCAAGGATGACACTGGTCACCTGGACCGGCACCGGGTGCGGAAACGCACGGTGATCGAACGCCCCCGAGGGTAGACCGCGCCACGGCCCGGTGCAACAACCACCCCCCGCGTGGCGGGATGGGGCTCCGGCATGTGACCGAGGCTTTACTGAGCCGCAACCTGCACGCCGCCCGGATCGATCGGCAGCTCGGTGACGTCGAAAGATGTAACGTCGACACCCGCCGGGAGTATTCCGCCGGTGGTCAGCGCGAGCACGGTCGGACCGGCCCCGGAGATGGCCGCGGCCACCCCGGCGGCCCGCAAGGCGCGCACCAGTTCGCTGCTCGCCGGGTACGCGGGCGCCCGGTAATGCTGATGGAGCCGATCTTCGGTCGCGGAGAGCAACAGGTCGGGGCGCGCGGTGAGCGCGTGCACCGCGAGCGCCGCGCGACCGGCGGTGAACGCCGCGTCGGCGTGCGGGACCTGGGCGGGAAGCAGCCCGCGCGTCGCGTCGGTCGAGGAGCGCAGCGCCGGGACGGCGACCACGGGCCGGATGTCGTGATGCGGCTGGAGCCGTTCGGCGCGGAACCGCTCGCCCTCGTTCCAGGCGACCACGAAGCCGCCCAGGAGGCTCGCCGCCGCGTTGTCGGCGTGCCCTTCGAACCCGGCGGCCAGCTGCAGCGCGTCGTCGTCCAGGGGCTTCTCCGCCAGCGCGTACGCCGCCGCGACGCCGGTCACGACCGCGGCCGCGGACGAGCCGAGGCCGCGGGCGTGCGGGATGGCGTTGAAGCAGCGCAGGTGCAGCCCGGGCGGCCGGAGGCCGAGGTGCTCGCAACCACGCCGGAAGGCCCGGACGACCAGGTGCGATTCGTCGGTCGGGACGTCGTCCACGTCACCGGCGCCGGCGTCGACGACCTCGATCTTGAGGCCGGCGTCGGTGACCTGCAGTTCGACCCGGTCGTAGAGCGCCAGCGCCAGGCCCAGCGTGTCGAACCCCGGGCCGAGGTTCGCCGAGGACGCCGGGACCTTGATCTTGAGCAGCGTCATCGCAGGTCCAGCGCGGCGGCGACGGCGGTCGGGTCGACGGCGAGCGGCTCGACCTCGACGTTGCCCTCCAGCGCCGTGGCCGGGTCCTTCAGACCGTGTCCGGTGACGGTGCACACAACGGTCGAGCCCTTGGGCAGGCGCCCGTCGGCGGACGTGGCGAGCAGGCCCGCGACGCTGGTCGCCGAAGCGGGCTCGACGAACACGCCTTCCTTGCTGGCGAGCAGGCGATACGCCTCGAGGATCTTCTCGTCGGTGATCGCTTCGAACAGCCCGGCGGACGCGTTCTTCGCCTTCATCGCGCCGTCCCAGGACGCGGGGCTGCCGATGCGGATCGCGGTCGCGATCGTGTCCGGATCGGCCACCGGCTCGCCGTGCACCAGCGGCGCGGCGCCGGCCGCCTGGAAGCCGAACATCCGCGGGGTGTTCTTCACCACACCGTCACCGGCGTACTCGGAGTACCCGGCCCAGTAGGCGGTGATGTTGCCCGCGTTCCCGACCGGCAGGCAGTGGATGTCCGGAGCCTTGCCGAGTACGTCGCAGATCTCGAACGCGGCCGACTTCTGCCCGGCGATGCGGACCGGGTTGACCGAGTTGACCAGGGTCACCGGGTAGTCGATGGCGGTCTTCTGGGCCAGTTCGAGGCAGTCGTCGAAGTTGCCGTCCACCTGCAGGATCCGCGCGCCGTGCAGGACGGCCTGGGCGAGTTTGCCCATCGCGATCTTGCCCTGCGGGACGAGCACCGCGCAGGTGAGCCCGGCGCGGGCCGCGTACGCCGCGGCCGACGCGGAGGTGTTGCCGGTGGACGCGCAGATGACCGCCTTGAGCCCGCTGGCGAGCGCGTGCGTGATGGCCACGGTCATCCCGCGGTCCTTGAAGGACCCGGTCGGGTTCGCGCCTTCGACCTTGAGGTGGACCTCGCAACCGGTCAGTTCCGAGAGGTACGGAGCGGGCAGCAACGGGGTGTTGCCCTCGCCGAGGGTGATCACCTTCGCGCCGGCCGGGACCGGGATCCGGTCGGGATAGGCCTGGATGATCCCGGGCCACGGTTGGGAAATCACTGGTCTTCGCCTTCCACGCGCATCACGCTGACGACCTGGTTCACCACGTCGAGCTCGGCAATGTCGTCCACAGTGGACCGCAATGCCGCGTCCGGCGCCAGGTGGGTGACCACGACCAGGCTGGCCGTGTCGTTGGCGTCGCGCTGCCGCACCGCGGCGATGCTGACCCCGTGCCCGGCGAACGCCTGGGCCACCTGGGCGAGGACGCCCGCTCGATCGGCCACGTCGAGACTGACGTGGTACCGCGTCGGCGTCTGGCCCATCGGCCTGACCGGGAGCGCGGCGTGCGCGGATTCGCGCGGGCCACGGCCGCCGACGACCCGGTTCCGAGCCACCGCGACGAGGTCGCCGAGCACGGCACTCGCGGTCGGCGCGCCACCGGCGCCCTGACCGTAGAACATCAGTTCACCGGCGGCGTCGGCCTCGACGTAGACGGCGTTGTACGCGCCGCCGACCCCGGCGAGCTGGTGGCCGCGCGGGATCATCACCGGATGCACGCGCGCCGAAACGGATTCGGTGCCGTCGTCGGCGGTGACGCGCTCGCAGATGGCGAGCAGTTTCACCGTGCGGCCCAGCACGTTCGCCGCCGCGAGGTCCGACGCGGTCACGTCGGCGATGCCCTCACGGTGCACATCGGACGCCGTGACGCGGGTGTGGAACGCGAGCGAGGCGAGGATCGCGGCCTTGGACGCGGCGTCGTAGCCGTCGACGTCGGCCGTCGGGTCCGCCTCCGCGTAACCGAGCCTGCTGGCCTCTTCCAGCGTTTCCGCGTAGCCGGCGCCGGTCGAGTCCATCGCGGACAGGATGTAGTTGGTGGTGCCGTTGACGATGCCCATCACGCGGGTGATGCGGTCGCCCGCCAGCGATTCGCGCAGCGGGCGCAGCAACGGGATCGCCCCGGCGACGGCCGCCTCGAAATAGAGGTCCACACCGGCCGCGTCGGCCGCCTCGAACAGCTCCGCGGAGTGTTCGGCCATCAGCGCTTTGTTCGCCGTGACAACGGATTTCCCGGCCTTGAGCGCGTCGAGCAGCCACTCGCGCACCGGCTCGATGCCACCGACCAGTTCGACGACGACGTCGACGTCCGGGGAGGTGACGAGCTTCGTCACGTCGGAGGTCACCAGTTCCGGCGGCAGCTCGGGGTGCTTGTCGGGGCGCCGCACCGCGATGCCCGCGAGCTCCACCCTGGCGCCCGCCCTGGCGGCGAGCTCCCCGGCCTGCTCGGTGAGCAGCCGGACGACCTCGCCGCCGACCGTCCCGCAGCCCAGGAGGGCGACCCTGATCACGCGTCCGTCCACAGTAGACACTTGCTAGACCTCCAGGCGCAGCATGTCGTCCGTCGTCTCCCGCCGCAGCAGCAAGCGGGAGCTGCCGTTGCGCACGGCCACCACCGCGGGCCGCGGCTGCCGGTTGTACCCGCTGGCCATCGAGTAGCAGTACGCCCCGGTGGCCGCCACGGCGAGCAGGTCGCCGGGAGCAAGGGTGTCGGGCAGCCAGCAGTCGCGGACGACGATGTCGCCGGACTCACAGTGTTTTCCCACGACCCGGGACAGCGCGGCGGCGACCTGGCCGTCGCCGTCGTCGTCGGACGTCCGGGAGACGAGACGGCAGTCGTACACCGCGTCGTAGAGCGCGGTGCGGATGTTGTCGCTCATTCCGCCGTCGACGCTGACGTAGCGCCGGGCTGCCTTGTCGCCGAGCGAGACGTCCTTGATGGTGCCGACCTCGTACAGCGTGATCGTGCCGGGACCGGCGATGGCGCGGCCCGGCTCGCCGGCGATCTTCGGCACCGGGAGGCCCGCGTACTCGCATTCCTTGCGGACGATCTCGCGGATCTGCGTGATCATCTGCGCGGGTGGCGGCGGGTTGTCCTTGTCGGTGTAGGCGATGCCGAAACCGCCGCCGAGGTCGACGATGGACAGCTGGTCGAGCAGCTCGGTGCCGTGTTCCTTGGCGAGTTCGGCCAGCAGGCCGACCACGCGGCGGGCGGCGACCTCGAAGCCGTCGGCGTCGAAGATCTGCGAACCGATGTGGCTGTGCAGGCCGATCAGCTTGAGCGACGGCGCGTTGAGCACACGGCGCACGGCCTCGGCCGCGTCACCGGAAGCCAGCGAGAAACCGAACTTCTGGTCCTCGTGCGCGGTCGCGATGAACTCGTGGGTGTGCGCCTCGACGCCGACGGTGACCCGGATCAGCACGTTCTGCACGACGTCGTTCCGGGCGGCGACGTCGGCCAGCCGCGCGATCTCGAAGTAGGAGTCGACCACGACCGTGCCGACACCGGCTTCGACCGCGGTTTCCAGTTCGGACAGCGACTTGTTGTTGCCGTGGAAGGTGATCCGCTCCGCCGGGAAGTCCGCGCGCTGCGCGACGGCGAGTTCGCCGCCGCTGCAGACGTCGAGACTCAGCCCCTGCTCGGCCACCCAGCGGGCGATCTCGATGGACAGGAACGCCTTCGACGCGTAGTGCACGAGCGCCGGGTCGTCGAACGCCTCGGCGTAGTCGGCGCACCGGGACTTGAAGTCGGCCTCGTCGACGACGAACAGCGGCGTGCCGTACTTCTCGGCGAGTTCGCGGACGTCGACGCCCGCGATGCGCACGACGCCGTCACCACCGCGGAAAGTGTTGCGGGGCCAGACTTTCGGGTACAGCCTGTCGAGTTCCTCAGGACTCGACGGCGGGAAACCGGAGGCGTCGGCGTGGGGGTAGACGTCGGCGTGGCGGGGGCCCGCGGGGTGAGCCATTGATTACATCCGTTCCGGAGCAGAGACACCGAGCACGGTGAGGCCGTTGGCCAGCACCTGGCGAGTCGCTTCACTGAGCGCGAGGCGGGAGAACGTGAGGGGGGTGGTCTCCTCGTCGCCCTTCGGCAGGACCCGGCCGACGGCGTTCCACTTGTGGTAGGCGCCGGCGAGTTCTTCGAGGTACCGGGCGACACGGTGCGGTTCGCGCAGCTGTGCGGCCCGGCGGAGGACGGTCGGGAATTCGCCGAGTGTGCGGATCAGATCGCCCTCCGCGGGCAGCGTAAGCAGGCCGAGGTCGGCGTCGCCATCGAATGTGAGTCCGAGGTCGGAAGCGTTGCGCTGCAACGAGGCCAGCCGCGCGTGGGCGTACTGGACGTAGTACACCGGGTTGTCGTTGGAGTGCTTGCGAAGCAGGTCGAGGTCGATGTCCAAAGTGGAATCGACGGAGTAGCGGATCAGCTCGTAGCGGGCCGCGTCGACGCCGACCGTGCCGACCAGGTCCTCCATGGTGATCACGGTGCCCGCGCGCTTGCTCATCCGGACGGGCTTGCCCTCGGAGACCAGGTTGACCATCTGGCCGATCAGCACCTCGACCACGGCCGGGTCGTCGCCGAACGCGGCCGCGGCGGCCTTGAGCCGGGCGATGTAGCCGTGGTGGTCCGCGCCGAGCATGTAGATGCAGAGGTCGAAGCCGCGCTTGCGCTTGTCCTGGAAGTAGGCGAGGTCACCGGCGATGTAGGCGGGGTTGCCGTCCTTCTTGATGACGACGCGATCCTTGTCGTCGCCGTGTTCCTTGGACTTGAGCCACCAGGCCCCGTCCTCGAAGTACAGGTTCCCGGAGTCCTTCAGCTGCTGGACCGACGACGCGACCGCGCCGGACTCGTGCAGCGAGTTCTCGTGGAAGTAGACGTCGAAGTCGGTGCCGAAGTCGTGCAGGCTCTGCTTGATCTCGGTGAACATCAGCTCGATGCCGACCCGGCGGAACGTCTCGGCCCGCTCGTCCTCGGGCAGCGACAGCGCGCTCGGCTCCTGGCGGATGACCTCGGCGGCGATGTCGTTGATGTAGCCGCCCGCGTAGCCGTCCTCGGGGGCGGGCTCGCCCTTGGCGGCGGCGATCAGGGACCGGACGAAGCGGTCGATCTGCGCGCCGTGGTCGTTGAAGTAGTACTCGCGGGTGACCTGGCCGCCCTGCGCGGACAGCACGCGGCCCAGCGCGTCGCCGACCGCGGCCCAGCGGGTGCCGCCGAGGTGGATCGGGCCGGTGGGGTTCGCCGAGACGAACTCGAGGTTGATCTTCACCCCGGCCAGCGTGTCGCCGAGGCCGTACTTCTCGCCGGCGTCGAGCACCTGCTGCACGATCTGGCCCTGCGCGTCGGCGGCGAGCCGCAGGTTGAGGAAGCCCGGCCCGGCGACCTCGGCCGATTCGACGCCGTCGGCGGCGGCGAGGGCCTCGGCCAGCGCGTCGGCGAAGTCGCGGGGCTTCATGCCCGCCTTCTTGGCCACCTGCAGCGCCAGGTTGGTCGCGTAATCGCCGTGCTCGGGGTTGCGGGGACGCTCGATCGTCACCTTCTCCGGCAGCACGGAATCGTCGAGGCCGCGCGCGGTGAGAACCTGCACGGCTGAGTTACGGACCAGGTCGGCGAGAGCTGCGGGAGTCACTCGCGGAATTCTAGGTGTGACCTGGTCCGGGCTTCGCAGCGACCGCCGGAAGGTGTGAGCCAAGCCGGTGATCTTCCGACTGTTCACGGTGATCAGACGCGCGGTCTCTACACTGGCCCGCGCAGGGACCACCCCCTTTGGAGAACGCAGGAGCCATGGCTAACGGGACAACCAGAAAAAAGGGCGCGTCGTCGAAGAACGCCATGAAGGCCGCCCGTAGTTCCGTCGTGTCCAAGAAAGGCACGCCCTGGGGCACGATCATCGCGGTCGTCGCGATCGTCGCCCTGGCCGCCTCGGTGGTCACCTACTACATGATCGCCTCGGCGCCGAAGCGCGACCAGAAGACCCGCGAAGAGGCCGCTGCCGCCTTCGCGCCTTCGCAGCAGGACCCGGACCCCTCGAAGCGGATCAACGGTGTCGTCACGGCCGAATACCCGGGCCAGGCGCACGTCACGGCCACCGAGCGTGTCGCCTACGACAAGATCCCGCCCTACGGCGGCCCGCACGACCAGGCCTGGGCCGCGTGCAACGGCGTCGTCTACGAGAAGGCCGTCCGCAACGAGAACATGGTCCACGGTCTCGAGCACGGCGCGGTCTGGATCGCCTACAACCCGGCGCAGATCTCCGGTGAGGCGCTCGACCTGCTGAAGGTCCGCGTCGAAGGCAAGCCGTACACGGTGATGTCGCCGTACCCGAACCTCGACAAGCCGATCTCCCTGCAGTCCTGGGGCCACCAGCTGAAGCTGGACAGCGCCTCCGACGAGCGGATCGACCAGTTCATCGCGGCGCTGCGCACCAACCCGTTCGGCGCGTACCCCGAGCGTGACGCCACCTGCGACGCGCAGATCGAGCCGGGCGACTTCGACCCGACCCCGCCGGGGCCGGACGCGAAGCCGATGGACTACAAGGGCACCGCGGGCACCCAGCAGGACCAGCCCGGCGCCGGTCAGAGCGGCATGCCGTCCGCTCCCGCCACCCAGCCCTCGGCGCCCGCGAGCAAGTAGTGAGCCAGATGGACCCCGATCTCCAGTACGTCGACGAACCCGGCGACGAAGCGCCGCGCTCGGCCAAGAGCCGGTGGCTGGTGATCGGGGCCGCCCTGGTCGTCATGCTGATCCTGGGCTTCGGCCTCGGCGCCCTGACGACCAGGCTGATCGACTCTGGGCCGGAGCAGACGAGCCCGGGAGCGGGTTCGGTCGAGGTCGGTTTCGCGCAGGACATGTCGGTGCACCATCTCCAGGCCGTCACCATGGCGGGCTGGGCGCGGGACCACACGACCGATCCGGCGATCAAGACCCTCGCGTTCGACATCGAGCGCACGCAGACCGGCCAGGTCGGCCGGATGAAGGGCTGGCTGGGCCTGTGGGGCCAGCCCGAGCAGACGACCGGCGCCTACATGACCTGGATGACCGAGCCGATGGCCGGGCATTCCGGGCACGGTGGCGCCGACATGAAGCCGTCGAACGGCGCTCCGATGCCGGGTATGGCGACGTCGGCCGAACTGGCCAAACTGCGGTCGCTCACCGGCAAGGAGATGGACGTCTTCTTCCTCCAGCTGATGCTGCGGCACCACATGGGCGGCACGGAGATGGCCCAGTACGGCAACGACCACACGTCCATCGCGGACGTGAAGTCGCTGACGCGGAGCATGCTGGTCTCACAGGGTGCGGAGATGGACTTGATGAAGTCGCTGCTCCAGGAACGCGGCGCCTCCCCGCTCCCCGCCTGACGCCTTCCCCTTACGCATTTCGTCCTCTGGATGCGGTAGTTCGCGTTACGGACCACCGCATCCAGAGGACGAAATGCGTGGGTTCACCAGGAGAGTTCCCGGCAGCGCTGCGCGCATTGGGGCACTTCTATCTGCAAGGTCGCGTGCTCGATCGAGTAGCGGTTCGCCAGGAGGTTCTGCGCCTCGGTCAGCACCTCCGCCTGCTCGACGGTCGGCGCGATGGTGAGGTGCGCCGAAGCGACCTCCATCCCCGACGTCAGCGTCCAGACGTGCAGGTCGTGGACGTCTTCGACACCCTTCAGCCCACCGAGTTCAGCCTGGATCCCGGCGACATCGACGCCCTTCGGCGCGTGCTGGAACAGGATCCGCAGCGCGCGCCGGGCAAGCGCGTAGGTGCGGGGCAGGACGAACAGGCCGATCGCGACACCGATGATCGGGTCGGCGTACCGCCAGCCGGTCAGCAGCGTGATCGCGCCGCTCAGCAGCACGCCGACGGAGCCGATCAGGTCGGCGAGGACCTCGAGGTACGCGCCCCGGACGTTGATGCTCTCCTCCGCGCCCTTGCGCAGGATCAGGAAGGAGACGATGTTCGCGACGAGACCCGCGGCGGCGGCCAGCAGGACGGGCAGGCCGGGCACGGCGGGCGGGTCGCTGATCCGGCCGATGGCCTCGTACAGGACGTAGCCCGCCACGCCGAACAGCAGGATGGCGTTGCCCAGCGCCGCGAGCACTTCGGCCCGGTAGAACCCGAACGTGCGGGTGAGGGTCGGGCCGCTGCGCCGGGCGAGCAGGATGGCCGCCAGCGCCATGCCGACCCCGAGGACGTCGGTGAACATGTGCGCGGCGTCGGAGATCAGCGCGAGCGAGCCCGTGGCGAACCCGACGATGAACTCCATGACCATGAAGCCGGCGCCGATGACCAGCGCGATCGTCAGGCTCTTGAGGTAGCGGCCTGACGCGCTCGACGGCGAGGTCGTACCGTGCCCGTGCCCGTGACCCATTGCTCCGCCTCTCGTGAAGTCGACAGGCCGAATATATTGTCACATGCGCATATGTGCAATACAGGTGAGCCTAAGTTCACTTTGTCTTAAGCCACACACGGAAGCCATCCCCCAGGAGGGCCTTCCCGAAACCTGAAACCGCCACGCACCGCTACCGGAGTGACCGGAAGAACCCCCGCAGCTGATCGACGAAGATGTCCGGCTGCTCGAACGCGGCGAAGTGGCCGCCCTCGGCCGACACCTCGTACCAGCGAAGATCGGTGTAACGCAGCTCCGCCCAGCGCCGTGAAGGGCGGATGATCTCGCGCGGGAAGATCGAGATACCCGAAGGAACTTCAACCGCCGAGACGTCCCGCTCCTTGTTCTCCCAGTAGATCCGCGCGGACGAAGCAGCCGTTCCGGTGAACCAGTAGACGGAGATCGCGTCGAGCATCTGCCGCCAGGACAGCGCGGTCTCCGGCGAGCCGTCGTTGTCAGTCCATTCCCAGAACTTCTCGGCGATCCAAGCCGCCTGCGCCGCGGGCGAGTCGGTCAGCCCGTAGCCGACCGTCTGCGGGCGCGTGGCCTGCTGCTGCGAGTACGCGGACCCGACCTCACGGAAGCGCGCGAGGTCGCCGATCGCCGCCCGCTCCTCCGGCGTCGGGTCGCCCAGCTTGCCCGCGTCGTACGGGACCCCCGCCATGTTCACGTGGACGGCGATCAGCCGCTCCCGCGCGACCTTGGCGAGCATGTTCGTCACCCCGGCACCCCAGTCGCCACCCTGCGCGGCGTAGCGCCCGTAACCGAGGCGGCCCATCAGCTCGTCCCAGGCGCGGGCGATGCGCTCGACGTTCCAGCCCGTCGACGACGGCTTGTCGCTCCAGCCGAAGCCCGGCAGCGAGGGCGCCACGACGTGGAACGCGTCCGCCGGATCGCCGCCGTGCGCGGCGGGATCGGTCAGCGGGCCGAGCACGTCGAGGAACTCGACCACCGACCCCGGCCAGCCGTGCGTGAGCACGAGCGGTGTCGCGTCCGGCTCCGGCGAGCGGACGTGCAGGAAGTGGATCCCGAGGCCGTCCACAGTGGTCTTGAAACCTGGGAAGGCGTTGACGCGATCGGCGAGGCCGAAGTCGTAGTCCTCCGCCCAGTACCGGCACAACTCGCGCGCGAACTCCAGCGGGACCCCCTGCTCCCAATCGTCCACGGTGGCCGGCTCGGGCCAGCGTGTGGCGCGCAGCCGGGTCCGCAGATCGGCGATGTCGGCTTCGGGAATCCGGACTTCGAACGGTTCGATCACGACGTCCTCCAGTTCATTGGTCCCACCAACGCTAGCAGGATTCGTTGGTCGCGCCAACGGTTCGGTACGCTGCCCCGATGAGCACCGCCCCCGACCGGCTCCGGACCAAGGCCAGCTGGCTGGTCAACCAGGCCGCCACCGTGGCCCACCGGCTCGCCGTGGACGAGTTCGCCCGCAGCGGCGCCCGCCGGTACCACTACGGGATCCTGGCGGCCATCGACGAGAACGGCCCGTCGAGCCAGGCCACCCTGAGCCGCTGCACCGGCATCGACCGCAGCGACGTCGTCGCCGTCATCAACGAACTCGCCGACGCCGGCTACGTCGAACGCGCCCCCGACCCGGCGGACGGGCGACGCAACCTGATCACCCTCACCGACACGGGCACGCGACGCTTGGGACACCTGGAAGCCCTGGTCAGCGAGACCCAGGATGTCTTCCTCGCGCCACTCGAACCCGCCGAACGAGAGCAGCTGACCCGGCTCCTGGCCCGCGTCGTCGAGCATCACCACGGTTAACGACCACCTCGCGCGAGGAGGCCAGGCGGGGTGCGCTAAGCTTCACACGTCGCTCAGGCGGCAACGCCCTCGTAGCTCAGGGGATAGAGCACTGCCCTCCGGAGGCAGGTGTCGCAGGTTCGAATCCTGCCGAGGGCACATTTCCGGCCAAGCTAAAAGCCGTTCGCCATTCTAGGCTGGACAGTTTATGTGCTAAGAATCGCGGCAAAGCCCTCTGCGACGGTGAGCCGCGGTAGCATCGTTCCCCGGCGCGATCCTGCGGATCCGTCAGCTACTCCTCCAGTAGCTCACTCCAGCGTGAGCCCTACGTCAGCACCAATCCCATCGCGGGCCACGCGCGCATGCTCAGCCAGACCATCTCGGCGGGCCGACCGCAGTCAATGACGCGAAGGCAGCGGCTGACGCTGGTCCACGAACTCCGCACCCTGACCGAACTACCCGCTCGCCGCTTGGCCCGGTTGCACACCAGTGGCACCACCAGAGACTCGTACCAGCGCATGGCCACAAACACAACACGTGAAGCCGCTGCTGGGACGCCTACAGTCTCTCCGTGATCGCCCCGAAACTACTGGATCACTTCTACGCCGAGCTCCGCCGCGATCACTCCCGGCGTCCACGGAAAGGCATCGCTGCCGACCACTCGCCCCTCCACGGGCCGCAAGAGCCACTACTTGCCTAGCGATACCTACCACCATGCCGTGCACTGGTTGGATTGGCCGAAACCCACCACGGACGGTGCCCCTCCGCCCGAAGCACACCTGAAACCCCGGCCACCGCAGCCAGGGCACCCGAGCATGGACGCCGCTACGCGATACCCAACACCGAACTGGCCAGCCTCGCAAGCACATTCGACAAACCACTCGACCACATGCGGCACAGCCGCCGCAAAAAAATTGATCCATTCGCATGCTTAGAACAAGATCGCCGCTGAATGATCCCAAATACCCAGGCACCCTCGATTTCACAAAAATCTCAGCAGGCCACCCAAGGAGAGAAATCGAGGGATGCAAAACTTGCAACCATCCACCAGAGCAAAATCAACGATCAAGATTTCTTAATTTATCTCGCCACCTCGACATCATCTCGTCCGAGATAGGCTCACATATCTCCGGCGACGAAAACTGGAACAAGAAGTCTTTGAGTGCATCTCTATTTTCAAGCTGAAAACCCAAGTCGTCGCGCCCCTCAAGCGTGTCAGCCCATAGTTGAACACTCGCGACATCCAGTCCTCCTGACAGGAAGGCCTGCACGACATTCAGAGCATCCTTGACCTCGAATGTGACCAGCTCGCCATCACTATCCCAGCCAAACGACACCAGGCGATCGACCGCCTGCCGCAGAGGAACACGGAGTTCGACCAAGTCGCGCAGGGCTTCTTCTCGCCCATAATCCTGTGACTCATGCATCATGGACCCATCTTATCTTTCACGTGAGCCACCGATCCGTCCGGCAGCACCGTCGTCTTGAGATAGCCGGTCGTCTTACCATCAAAGCTCACAGTTTTCTCGTACATGGCATAAGAATTTGGCACTCTTCCCGGCACACGAGTCTGGAATTTGACCGATCCTCCTGGCAGCCCAGTGATGGCGGTTTCTTCAGCCGCATTGGGCAGTTTCTTCTGATAGCGAAGGAGGTTCGATGCCTGCCCAGGAGTGAGGTCCTCCACACCCAGGTTACGCAGTGATTCTCCATTCGTCGGTCCCGCGCCAGGCTTCGATCGACCTGCCAAACCGCGCCCACCCGCAGTTAAACCGGCACCCACAATTGCCATAGCAGCACCGAGAATACTATGAATTGTCTCCGCAATCCCTTCCGCGCTACTACACTCGTCAAAGTTGTCGACACAGTAAGTTGCCGCGATTATTTTCGCACCCTCTACGTCATTTTCAGTCTCTGGCGCAAGCAGATAATTCCTCGCTTTTTCGCAAGCAAGCTTACCGAAACAAATATTCGTATCAGGGTCCACATTCGATGGCATCGGAAAGTTCCAGTATTCAACCGTGCTCATGTTGAGCACTTTGTCGAATTCCGCGTAGAGGTTTCCACGCTTGCGGGTACTCGGCGAGTTCTTCTTGATCCATTCTTTACGCTTGGATGCAGCTTGCCCTCGCTTGACGCCCTTTTGCTTTAATTGTTCGTCGCTGTAGTGCCCATGAACATCTGCGCCGTAGGAGCCGTCTGGGAGTTTGGCTCCGGGGTCGATTCCGCAGTCGCCGCGCCATCCGACGCAGTAGCCGGGCGAGTCCTCCGGTGCGAGGCCGGAGGGGTCACTCAGTGTGATCGGGTTGTTGTTAGCGTAGCTGTAGCCGTTGATCTGCTGCGGGCTGCTCGGATCCATGAGCGGGTCGAGGGAGATGAACCGGCCGAGGTCCGCGTCGTAGCTGCGGGCACCGAGAGCGGTCAGACCGGTCGAGGCATCGATCGTGCCGCCGACGAAGCCGCGTTCGCCCGGCATGTCGGCGTTCGGGCCGCGCTGGGCGCCGAACGGGGTTTGACGGCGTTGTTTGACCGTGAGGTCGCTGGCGTTGATCGCGACCTGCGCGGTGCCTTGGTGGTCACCGGCGAGCCAGGTCAGGGCACCGCTCTTGCGCATCGCGATGGTCAGGCCACCGTGGGTGTAATACCGGGTGGTCGTCGCGTTGCCGCTTGCTTTGTCGAGGCGGACCTCCTGCGCCCCGAGGTACAGGGTCGTGCCGGTGGGGTCGCGGCGGATGAGGCGGCTGCCGTCTGCGTCGTAAAGGAAGGTCGTGTCGGCGGTGCCGTCGGTGACCTTCTCAAGGCTGTTCTCGACGTTCCAGTCGAGGTTCTGCTGCCCCGAGGTACCGGGGCGGGTCTTGGTGTTGCCGAGTTCGTCGTAGGTGTACTGGGCTGTCTTGCTACCCGCCGGCCCCTCGGAGGTGACCGAGTTCAGCAAGTGCGGCTTCGGTGTGCCAGGCGCGGCGTAGCTGTACTTGCGGGTGATGTCACCACCGGCGACGTGCTGAGTGTCGCCGGTGCGGTTTCCGGGCTTGTCGTAGGCGTAGGACTGCCAGTACGGAGCAGGACCACCGAGGGCGTTGACCGCGGGAGGAGCGCCGCAGTCGGTGTTGGCGGGTGTCCAGGCTTCGGTGAGGCGTTGGAGATAGTCGTAGCCGAAGCACTGTTTGTCCGCCGGTTGCCCGATCGGGGCGTTGGAGATCGAGGTGATGTTGCCCGCGGGGTTGTAGCTGTAGCGGGTATCGGTTTGCATCGGCTGCGGCACTTCGGCGTCGACGATGGTGCGGTCGAGCCTGCGGGTGTTGGTGTCGTAGTAGAAGGACAGCCAGGCGCGTTTGCCGTTGGTGCTGGTGCTGCTCGAGCCGCCGAGATGAAGGCGTTGCGGTTCGCCGTAGCGGGTGTATTCGGTTTCGGATACGTAGGTCTGGAAGTCGTCGTCCACGCCGCCATCGGCGGTGAGGACGTTGTTCAGTTCGTCCTGGGTGTAGGCAACGGTCTCGGGCGAGAGGTCACCGGCCTTTGGGTAGCCGACCGCACCGAGGCTCCCGTCCTCCTTGTACGACAGCGAGGTCTGGTAAGTGCCGGCCAGCTTCGGCCCCTCGCTCGGCGGAATGATGATCGACTGCACCAAAGGCTGGTATAGCGGTCCGTAGACATTGACCTTGTTGATGTAGGCGTTGCCGTCGACCCATCGCGTGGACGACGCGAGCTGCCCGATTCCCTTGGGCGCGGTGTCGTAGGCCCACTCGCTGAGCTTGGTCCCGTCGAGGCTGTCTTTGAAGACGCCTGTCTTGCGGCCGAGTTTGTCGTAGCGGAACGCGAGGGTGGTGTTGCGCCCGTCGGTGCTCGAAATCTGCTGGTTCAGCTTGTTGTACTGATAGGTGGCGGCGCCCCGGTCGGGATCGTCGGTGCGGATCAGGGAGCCGTGGATGTCGTAGGTGTAGGACCAGCGGTTGCCGCTCGAGTCGGTGAGTGCGGCGAGTTTGTCGGAGTTGGTGTAGTCGTACTTGGTTTCGTCGTAGTCACCGGTCGGCTGGGCACCGTGGTACTGCCGGAGAGCACGGGTACGGCCGCGGGCGTCGGTGATCGTGGTGGTCGCGCTGGCACCGTCCGGCGGTGTGACGCTGACCGAGTCACCGCCATAGGTGGTGCTGGTACGCCATTCCGTGGTCCCGCCCCGGTAGGTGGAGGCGACCGCGCGGCCGGCGCCGTCGAAGTCGGTGACGGTCAGACCCGGCACCTCGGTGTCGCTGGCCACCCACAGGGAGGTATCCACCGGTTTGTCGTTGTAGTAGGGCTGTGTTGTCTTGTAGGCACGGCCCTGCGAGTCGTAGCGCGTGTCGACCAGCAGCCTGCCCCCGCCAGGCGCGGGCGCCTGGACTTGGCGGGTCCGGTAGAGACCGTCGAGGATGGTGGTCGAGGTGACGTAGCTGCTGTTGGGGCCGAACCGCATCGACGTGATCGAGCTGGGCGCGTCGTTGCGGACGTCGTAGGTGAAGCGTGCGCTTGGTTCGGTGGGATGGTCCGCGCGAGGCCGGTTGGGCTGCCAGACTTCGGCTTTGCGACCGAGCGCGTCGTAGGCGATTTCCATGACCCGGCTGTTCGGGTCGGTGATCGTCCGCGCCGATCCCCACGCCGGTTCGTAGACCGTGGTCGTCTTATGCCCCAGAGCGTTGGCGGTGACGAGCTGGGTCACCGGACCGCTGGTAGCAGGGGTGTAGGTCGAGGTGGCGGTGTTGCCGTCGGCGTCGGTGATTTCGACCGCGCGTCCGTGGACGTCGCGTTTGGTCTTCGCGACGGGACGGTAGACCGGGGTGAAGCCGTTGTACCCGTCGACCTCTTCGGCCAGCGTGACGTCGCCTACCGTGGGCGGGACGCCGGGTGCGAGCGTGTCGTAGGACGACCGGACGTCGGAGATGGTGTCGCGGGGGTAGACCGGCAGGAACCCGCACACCGTGGAGAGGGTCTCGACCCGGGACGGGAAGTTCAGCAGCCACCGGTCGGTGTTCTGGGTGTAGGTCGTGTTCGTGCAGCGCTCGTCCCCGGTGACGTTGATGTCGCCGTGGTCGGTGACCTTGGTCGGCAGGCCGTTGGGGTCGTAGTCCGTCGTGGTTTTGGTGGTCCGCCAGCCACCCGCCGCCAGCGCGGTGAAGGAGCGCTGCGTTCCGGCTCGGACGATGTACGCCTTGTACACGCCGCGGGTCGCGGTCGGCCCTTGCCAGATGGGTTCGGTGATCGACTTGCCGACGACAGCGCCGGCTTCGCCGTTCTTGGTGAGGCTTTCCAGCTCCAGTCCCTGAAGCCAGTCCTCGTCGACGTGGGATCCGCCTTCGCTGTCCGGGATGCTGACGGGCCGTGTGCCGTTGTTGGGGAGCTTGTCCCCGTGCATGCCGCGGAAATAGCGGGTTTCACTGTAACTGTTCGGCCCGCTGGGATTGTCGGCTTTACCGGTGCGGACGATGACCTTGCCGAAGCCGCGGAACTCGTTCCAGGTCTTGTCCTTCTCAGGCGCGAACTCGGAAGTGGTGTAGTGCCACGCCGCGCCCTCCGGGTACTCGTAGTTGGTGACCTGCTCGGAACTGGTGCTCATCCAGTCGGACTGGACGACGGATCCAACGACGTATTTGTGGAAATAGTCGGTGCGTTCGGCGAAATCCCGCTTGGTCCACGTCACGGGGAAACAACGCTTGCTGTTGGTTTCCGGCTTGTCCGGCAATGAGGTGGCGCTGCAGTCGGCGGGTGCGTAGTTGATCGTGGTGACGCCGCCGGCTTCGGAGACGATGGCGGAGAGCCGATAGCGGTTGAGATAACCGACGCCGTCATCCTTCACGACGCGGTTCGGCAGCTTCTTGCCTTCGAACGTGACCTTCGGCAGCGTGATGGACGTACCGACGTGACCGGCGTGCGTGATGGACTTGAGCCAGAGAGCGGCTTTGTTGCCGTCGTCCGGGTTGGGGAACGACTGCTCGAGGGTCCAGCTGTCGACGTCGGTGTAGCCGGTGCCTGCGCGGACCTGGGTGGTGATCTTCGCCAGCCGTTTGGTCGACCAGAACGTGGGGCTGTAGTGATCCTTGCAGGTGGGCCCATCACAACGATCGGCCAGGGCGACATCGGGGAAGTTCTCGGTCTTGTCGAGGGTGCACACGCTGCCGGGAACGCACCGATCCGCGGTCGTGAAGGTCACCTTCCCCGTCGCGGGAGCGGGATCACCCTCACGTAGGCCGTATTGGATCTCTTTCAGCGTGCCGCCGCGGACATAGGAGACCGCGGTGTCTTTGACGTTCTGCCCATAGTTGTTGGTCTCGATGTCGTAGCTGTAGAGGATGAGGTTGCCGTGCCGGTCGACGACCTTGTCCAGGTTCCAGCGGTAGGCCTGGGTGCAGGCGGAGTTGTCGAACTTGTTGTCCGCCGCGTGACAGGGTTCGCCCACGTCGTCGCCATAGACGGGCACGGTCCAGGTCGACTTCGAAGCCGGCGCGGACCCGAAGAAGTACTGGGTGCCGTCGACCGTGGTGATCTTCCAGTACTCACCGTCACGAGCGCCGTTCGCGGCACCGGTGAGGTGCTCGATGCGAGAACCGTTGTCGCTCTTCTGCCGCCACACCTTCTTGTCGGTGTCATGGATCAGCATGCCGCCGGATCCGTTGTAGACGGCGGTGGCGTTGTCGCTCTTCCAGCAGAGGTCACCGACCTTGGGCGGAGTGGTTCCGCCCTCCTTGTCGTCCTGGCAACTGCCGTAGGTGCGTTCGACGAAGCCGGGGTGCAGGTCCCAGCCGTCACCGACCCACGACGCCTGGTTGTTGGTGGCACTCGTGCGCCCGTCGACGGTCGACGAGTTGTAGGACAACGCCAGGTTGGGCTGCAGATCCCCTGGCGCGGGCGGAACGCGCAGCGGGTACGACCAGGTGAAGTCACCGGTCTGCTTGGACACATCCCACGTCGCTGTCGGCGACAGGGACGTGGCGCCGCTGTTGCCGCTACCGTCAGGCGTGGTGGAACCCGTCGGCTGGGGTCCGGTGAGCGCGGCCAGGCTCGCTTCATCGAGGTCTCGCCCCTGCATGGTCTGCTTCGTCACCGGAGTCGAGTTGACGTTCGGTGAGTCGACGCTCCAGCCGTTCGCCGCGTTCGCGACTTGCGAGGTGCTGACGCCGGTCACGACCAGCGAGCAGATCAACGCCACGGTGAGAGTTCTCGAACTACGGCGGGTAGCCGGTTTCGGTCGCATCAGTTCTCCAGGCTGGACAAGGTGAGGCTCTGCCCGTGATCCGGGAGCGCCTCAAATGGCTGTGGTCGATCGGGTCGCGGATTACCGGTGGGATCTATCCGCCGCCGGTCCCTGCCGTCACTCCACTGCTCGATGCGGCGAAGACGGGCTCGACCTGGGGAAGCTTGGTGATGACGTAGCCGAGCAAGCGATCGTTGCCCATGGCACCGCAGTTGTCGTTGTCGTTGGCCATCGACTCGACAGTCGCGCTGCCACAGCGGTAGAGAACCTGGACGTCCGGACCTTCCGGCCGCTGTGTCCACAGCTGTCCGAGCGGCCCGACGGGGCTCTTGCCTTCACAGGCCGTGTCGAGTGACACGAACTGATCGGCATCGTTCATGCACGCGGTCAGCGGCTGAGTCCCCGTGGCCGGGAGCAGGGACAAGTACCCGTGCCGGAACTCGGAGTAGTACCCAGGGCGGGCGGCTTGCGTCGTGCTGAGGTGGTCGTACGCGGCGTTGTTGTAGTACCGCACGAGCGGTGCGTAGGCGAGGGTGTACCCGAGGAGGGATTCCTGGGTCGCTCCCCCGCAGTCGGCTCGGCGGCTGTCGAAGTGCCCTGCCGCCGAGTTGCACCGATAGACCGGGATCGTGGGGATGTTGGTCGGCTGCTGGGTGTAGACGGAGCCGATCTCGCCGATCTTGGTCTTTCCTTCACAGGCGGCATCGGTCGAGGTGAAGAAGTCCGTGCCGGATTGGCAGGAGTACAGCACACGGGTGTTCGGCTGCGCGCTGTCGACGAGCATTCCCAGGCTTTCCTCGAACCGGTAACCGGCCGCGGGCGCGACGCTGGTGCTCGCCGTTCGCTTCCGCCCCGCCTCGTCGACGTAGCTGCCCAGCTGTCCGCCATCGGGTGCGGGGAAGCCACCGTAGGTTCTGATCGCTGTTTCGGAGGCCATGCCGTAGTGGGCGTAGACCTCGTCGATCATGCCGGGGAAGAAGTCCGCGGCCTTGCCGTTGGTCTTACCTCGGCCGATGGCGAAGGACCCGTTCGCCTGCCAGAGAACGACACCGTCCTTCTTGCCGGCGAATTGCCCGTCGACATAGAGACGCAGCTGGTGAGCCGCCTGGTCGTAGACGCCGGTGAGGTGTGTCCACCGGTTCACGACCGCCGGGTCGAACGAACTGACGTAGGACAGCGGTGACGCGTCGACGTCCTGCGCGGCCGCGCCGAACGTCCACCGCCGGGCTTCCGGCCGGTACTGGAGGGTGAAGCCGCTCATCTGCGCCCCGTCCTGTGACAGCACGGTCGCGACCTGATCCGTTCGGGCGAGGTTTGCCCACGCGAACACGGTGAAACTGTCCTGCATGGCCAATCCCCGCTCCTGCGCGGTGGCCTGCCCGTCTGTGCCGTTCAGCTTGAGCGCGGTACCGCTCACACCCGGTGCGAAGGACGTGCCGCCGGTCGGGACGACGGTGTTGCCCCGCCAGCTGTAGTCCTTACCGGTGCCGTTGTCGAACCGCCAGGCACCACCGTCACCACGGGGGACGTCATCGTGCACCTTGCGCACTTCGGCATCGGTGAGCGCTCGGGAAAAGACGCGCATGTCGTCGATTCCCTGGGGGAAGAAATTGGTGTTGGCGCCGTTCCAGCGGGCACGGCCGATCGCGAATGGCCCCGCCGAGGGAATCGAGGTGACTCCGACCTGGACGGCGGACTGGACACCGTTGACGTAGAGCTTGAGCTGCCGGAACTGGGCGTCGTAGACCAGACCGAGGTGAGTCCAGGCGTTGAGAACAGCGGGCTGTGCCGATAACAATGCCGACACCGGCGGGTTGTCCTGATCCGCGCTGGGGAGGGCGACCCTCCATTTCTTGGTGGGTCCGTCGTAGTGCACGTGGAAGGCGCTGACCCGGTTGCCGTCCTGGCCGAAGACGCTGTAGAAGCCGTTGTCGGTCTTCGTCAGCTGCGCCCACGCCGCGACCGAGAAGCTCTTCGTCGTGTCCACGACCGCGCCAGTGGTCTGCGCGTAGCCGGTGGTCCCGTCCAAACGCAGCCCCGGCGTGTTGATCCCGGCGCCCCACCCGGCACCGTTCATCAAAGCCACGTTCAAGCCACGACTGCTCGCGTCCAGAGCCATCTGCCCGGCGTTCTCATCGAACCGCCAGTGCCCCGCATCCGCGACCGGCAGCGTGGCGGTGCCACCGTCAGCGGCGGGATAGGACTTGTAAAGGCCCGACACCCGATCCTTGTCCAGAGCGGTCGTGTAGAGACGGGCATCGTCGACCTTGCCGGTCCAGAACTGGCTCGGCTTGTCCGCGGTCAGGCCGCGTCCGATCTGAGCGGCTCCGGACGCCTGCCAGCGTCCGTTCAGAGTCCCGTCGCCGACGCGCTTTCCGTTGACATAAAGCCAGATCTTCTTGGTCTGGCGGTCGTAGGTGCCTGCCAGGTGGACCCAGGAGTTGATCTCGGCGGGGAACGCCGACACCGCCGCTCTCGCGATCGTGGTGTCCGTGTCGGTCTCCGCCATCTCGAACACCCATTTACCGCAGGCGTTCGGGTTGTCGAAGACTCCGTCGAAGCAGGTCGCGTTCATCTCGTCGGCAACGTGCCCGAGCCGGAACTTGCTGGTCCGCTCGCCGTCGATGCTCAGAGCAGTGAGCTTGGAGACGATGTCGGACTTGCGGTCCATGTAGACCCACGCCGACGCACTGAAACTCTCGTCGGTGCGCAGGTCGACACCGGTAGTGCCGATGGCGCCGGTCTTGCCGTCGAACTGGACTGCGTTCCCGACCCGGCCGGGCGCGAACTGCGCGCCGGGCTCGAGTGTTCCGGTGCGGGCACCGGTGGAGTCCGCGACCTTGCTGCCACTGGATTCGTCGAGCTGCCAGTTGTGCACCAGGGTGAGGTCCTGCCCGGACATGGTCCGGATCTCGTCGGTGAACAAGGTGCGGCTGTAGACCTTGACGTCGTCGACCGTGCCGCCGAAGGCGTCCAGCCACGTGCCGTTCCACTTGCCGCGGCCGATGTCGAACTCGGCGGTCGCGTTCCAGCGCGTGGTGAACGTGGCGGTCCCGGACAGCGTGCCGTTCACATACAGCTGCATCTCTCCTGAGCTGCTGTCGTAGCTGGCGACGAGATGTGTCCAGACACCGGTTTGGACCGGCTGCGCCGAACGCGCGCGGACGACCGCGGTCGGAGCGGTGCTGTCGGGACCGTGCATCGCGAACGCCCACCGGTCGTCGCTCGTGCCGGTGTAGCCGAGGTTGAACGCGGACACGTTCTGCCCGCTCTGGCTGACCACGGCACCCCAGCCGGGGGTTTTGTTGGTCATCTTGACCCAGGCGGCGACCGAGAAACTCATGCTGCTGTCGACCGGCGCCTTCGCACTGACGTAGTCGTCGATGCCGTCCAGGTTCACCGCGAGATCGGTCGGATCCGGATAGCTGGTCTGCCCGGCGACCCACTGGGCACCGTTCTTCGCGGTGCCGTGGCTCGGAATCTCCGCGCCCGACGTGTCTTGTGCGTCGCCGTCGAGCTTCCAGGTGGCGGCCGTGACATTGTTCTGGGCCACGATGCCCTGGATCTCCGCGAGGTCGAGCGTGCGGCTGTAAGCGCGCACCTCATCGATCCCACCGGACCAGAAACCGAGCGGCGTCCCGTACTTCCCCCGCCCGATGGCGAACTGGCCGGCGGCGTGCCACGGCGTCGCGGGCGCCGCAACGCTCGCGACCTGCTTCCCGTTGACCACGAGCGTCAAGGTCTTGGCCGCCGCGTTGTACACACCGGCCAAGTGGGTCCACGGCACGGTCTGCACGGTGTTGGCGCCGGATCTGACCTCCGCAGCGGTGCCACCGGTCGCGTCACCGGGGTTCATGCCGAAGACCCAGGAACCGTTGTTCTGCTTGAGATAGAAACCACTCGCGGCCGCGCCGTCCTGCGAGACGGCGGTCATGTCGCCGAGTTTGTCCGGCCGCACCCACGCGGTGATCGCGAAATTCTGGTCAGTGCGCACCACCGGTCCCGAGGTGGCCGCGAAGCCTTTGACCCCGTCGAAGGTGGCCGAACCGTTGACCGCGCCCTGAGGAGCGAACCTCGCGCCGGGCTGCAGGACCGCCATCTGGCCACCAGAGGCGGCATTGCGCGCGGTCGTGCCGTCCGCGTCGTCGAGATTCCAGTAGCCCGCGGTGACGTTGTCCCGCGTGACCGCGGACTTGACCTCGGCATCGGTCAGCACCCGGTCATAAGTACGGATCTCATCGACAGTGCCAGCCAGGTAGTCCTTCCCCACACTGTTGACGATCGCGCGACCGACCGCGAACTCGTCGATCGCCGGCCACGGCGCCTTCCACGTCGCACTGCCCTGGAGATCATCGTTGACATACAGCCGGATCTGCTGCGCCCACGAGTCGTAGACACCGGCGAGATGAGTCCACGTGTTCGTCTGCGCCGGGTTGACCGACGACACTGTCGTCGGAACGGTGCCCGGGTCGTTACCGGGCCGGAGTTCCAACGCCCAGCGATCGGTCCCGGTGCCGGTGTGCCCGAGTTTCACCATCGCCGTCGTCGACGCGTTCTGGCTCAGCAGCGTCGACCAGCCCGGCTTCTTCTCCGCGAGGTTGACCCAGCCGGAGAAGGAGAAACTGGGATAGGTGCTCGCCGAAATCGGCGCCGTCACGTAGTCGTCCACACCGTCCAGCTTGAGACCCGACCCGGTGCTGCCCGGCACGTAGACCGGGCCACCGTGCAACGTCGCGTCGCGGAACCCGAGGGTCGCGGTGTCCTTCGTGTTGCCCTCCAGCGACCACTGCGCCAGTGGGCCATTGCCTGCCCGCACGTAGAAGTGGTGTGCCTGCACCGGGCTCTTGTTCCCGGCGCGGTCGACGCTCTGCACGAACAGGTCCCGCGGCCCGTCGCCGGGCGGGGTCAGCTTCACATAGGCCTTGCCGCCGAGCGCGACCGCATCGACCGGTGTCGTGGGCGGATCCGTCCAGCCATAGAGGTAGTGATCGGCATCCGCGACGTTCGCATCGAATTCGAACACATCCGGCACGTCGACACCGCCATGCCAAGCGTTGTCCGCTTTGTAGAGCGGCGCCGTCACCGTCGGCTTGTTACTGATACCCGTCCGGTCGACGATGAACGGACCTGGCCCACTCCGCCAATCCCCACCATCAGCGGAATCGTGCCCCCACACCGTCCACGTGACACGTTGCCCATCACGCTTCGTCAGATCGACATCAGTGCTGTGATAAGCACCCGACGCCTGAAAGATCACCGGAGCACGCTGATCCGGAGCGCCACCATAAATGTCCCAGACCGGGCGGAGCTGATCGTTACCGTCCGGGTCGGACAACCTGCTCAGCAACCTGATGGACGGATCGCCCACATACGGCACACCGCCACACCAGCGACACGGCGCGGGCAACGGCGGGTCGGTCTTCATGTCATACGGCGGGTTCGGCTTCGTGTTGTAATTGATCTGCAGGATCGTGCTCGGCACGTCGTACCGGCGCCACGCGTCACCGTCGGTCTCCGACTTCGCTTTCAGGAAATAGGTCGACGCGCCGTTGGGGTTGATGTAGAGGCCGACACCGAAACCGAAAGGTTTGTTCCCCGAGCAGGCATCCCAGTTGCTGGGAGCCCACTCCGTGGAAACAAGATCCCCGGCAGGAGCGTTGTTCCAGGTCGTTCCCCACCAGATGTTGTCTCTCGCGATGAAGAGCTGATGTTCCTTCGGATCACAGTTCGGGCCGTACACCACGGCCGTGTTGAAATTGACCGCTTTGATCTCTTTCCCAGCCAGGAAACCGGTTTCGAACTGGAAATACGTGCGCGCGACATCGATCTTCCCGCACTCGCTCCTGGTACATCGGCCGACCTTCGCCCAGGCGTCGCCGTCACCGGTGCCGTTGACGTAGGAGTCGTTGGGGTAGCCGCGGAAGACCTTCGCCCACATGCTCTGCCCCGGGGACCGCATGTCCGGGTCGACCACCACGGGATACCGCGTGGCAGGGTCCGCCAGCATCGCGGCGTCCGGCTTCAACGTCATCGAGGAACGGTCGACCGCGACGCCGACCGGCGTGCTCGTGCTCTCGCGTCCCCTCGCGTCCCACATGGTCGCAGCCGGAGCGACGAAGACCTTCTGTCCATCGCCGCCGACGGCCTGGAGCCGGCCGGTCTCGTCCGACGACAGCTCCACGCCCTCTGTCTCGAGGGCGAGCTTGATGGAGGCCAGTGCGGGGTTCCGACCCGCCTCCGGCGTCTTGACCACGAAACGCTGGTTGTAGCCCTCGGCCTCGGCCTGCATTTCCAGGTCGACACCCGGCAGTACCTCCCGGTACCTGGCCGTACTGCCGTCGAGCTCAGGCTTCGGCAACGTTCCAGGCCAGCGCAACGCGAGACGCTTACCCTCGCGCGAGAATCGCACCAGCGGCCCGTCGGTCCCACCGGCGGAAAACGCCACATCAGCGACAGCGGCCTTCGGCCTCACCGTGCCGTCCGGCACGGACGCCAACGCCGTATCGACGGGAACCCATCCATTGCCCTTCCGCACCCGCACAGGCAGCGGCGACAGCTGCGCCGTCAACGTCCCGTCCGGGTTCGCCAGCACCTTCTTCGCCTCGGCGGTCTGATCGGCCACCCCGACCGGGGTGCCCTGCAACCGCGCCGCGGCGAACGCGCTGGCGGCATCCGGCGCCTCCGCCACGGGAACGACCGCGGCGGGCAGCGAGCTCTTCGGCGAACTGGCCGTCACCACGACGACACCGGCCAGCACCAGGAAGACCATGGGCAATACGCGCAGCCTGAAGCCACGCGCCCCTGACGGACGCAACATCGGAAAGTTCCCCCCAAGACGGCCAACGCGCGTCCCCCGACGCCACGCGACCCACAAAGTCATCATGACTCTTCACGATCACTATCCAGTGGAGAAAGACTCCACCAGAGTGAACGATCGTGGTTTAGACCAGCATGTCTGTGATGTGGCCGACAGGGCGCCAAGTCGCCGCTTTGCCCACGCTGTCGGAACTTTTCCGACTGATCATCGACCGCCAACCGGAGCAAGGGTTCTGGTGGTCGGTGCCAACCCAGATCACCGACGGACCCCCGGAGCCAGTAAGCCCGGGTGGCGATCGAGGCCCCGGTCTCGCCTGAGGTCCTGCGCCGGACAGTCCCCGGACGATCTTCGCGAAACGCCCGGACGTGCTGTCGGGTTCTCGCTACAGTCCCCCAGGTCCGATCGAACTGGGGGTTCGAATGAGGAGATTCCTCACCATCGGCCTGTCCGCGCTGCTCACCTTGGGCACCGCGGCGGCCGTCAGCACACCTGCGCATGCCGTTTCGCAGCTCGACTTCGGGGCTTGCCCGGCGGACGTCGCGCAGGCGTATCCGGCACTGAAATGCGCGACGGTCACCGTCCCGCTCGACTACGCGCGGCCGTTCGGCGCGCGGATGGACGTGCTCGTCTCGAAACACACCAGCACCGACCCGGCGAAACGACGGGGCGTGCTGTTCGTCAATCCCGGCGGCCCGGCGAGCTCCGCGGCGATGCTGCCGGGCAAGCTGTCCCTTCCGGACGCGACCGGGTACACCCGGCTGCCCAAGGAAGTGCTCGAGGCCTACGACATCGTCGGTCTCGACTCCCGCGGCACCGGCCACAGCCAGCCGCTCAGCTGCGTCGGCGAGGACTACTGGCGTCAGCTCCAGCCGGATCCGGACCGGCCCGAAGAGCGGGACAAGAGCTGGGAACGCTGGAAGGCCTTTGCCCGGTCGTGCGCGGAAAAGAACGGCGACAAGCTGAAATACACCGGCAGCCGCAACGTGATCCAGGACATGGACCGCGTGCGCACGCTGCTCGGCGAGGAAAAGATCAGCTACCTGGGCTATTCCTACGGCACCTACCTCGGCAGCGCGTACGCCGAGCGGTATCCGGACCGGATCGACCGGATGATCCTCGACAGCTCGATGAACCCGGTGGAACCGCGGATGTGGTACGGGAACTCCACCGGTCAGGTCACCGCGGGAGTCGCCCGCGAAAAGGCCTACTTGAGCTGGATCGCCCGGTACGACGACGTTTTCCACCTCGGCAAGACCTACGAGGAGGTGAACGCGGCCTGGCAGAAGCTGCTCGGTGACTTCCGGAAGGCGCCGCGCGGGCCGTCGAAGAACGTCGGCGCGGTGGAACTCTTGGACGTCTACATCGCCAACCTCTCCCACGAGCTCTACTGGGAACCTCTCGCGAAGGCAATGGCCGACTACGTTCTGCGCGGCGACGACCGTGCCGTGCTGGACTGGGCGACTCCTTCGGGTGGCGCGGCGGGCGAGAGTTTCATCGCGGGAATGATCTCGATCGCGTGCGTCGATTCCGACGCTCCGACCGACCGGACGAAGATCGAACGCGACTTCGGCGAGCTGGCCAAGACCAGCGATTTCGCCTGGTACAACGTGTCGATCCCGTCCGCCTGCGCCAACTGGCCGGTGCGTGACCAGCGGATCGTGCCGTCGGGGAAGAACCTGCCGCCGGTCCTGGTCTTCGGGGTCGAGGGAGACTCCGCGACGCCGTACGCGAACACGGTCGCGATGCACAAGCGGCTGACCGGTTCGGTCCTCGTGACCGAACGCGGCGCGGGAACCCACTGCGTGTTCGGCAGTCACCCGGCGATGGTCAACCGGGAGGCGCAGCGGATCGGCAAGGAATACCTCGTCGACGGCCTGCTCCCGAACGGCGACCTCGACATCGCGCCGCATCCCCTGCCGGTGCCGACGGCGGGAACCGCGGCGGCCGCGCGCCCGGCCGTCGTTTCACAGCGGTCGTGAAAAGCCGGCCCGTCCCGGTTCTCGCCGGGGCGGGCCGGCCTCGCCCGGAGCCTTCCGTGTCAGCGCCTTGACCTGCTCTTCTTCCACGCTTCCGCGGCCCGTTTCACCAGCTCGCCCATTCCGGCAATGAAGACCGCGGTGATCGTCAGGACCCGTGGGTTCGCGATTTCCGCGAGCCCCTGACCGGTGCGTTAATTGCGCGGCCCGATGTCGAATAACCGCCGGTTCAGGACCCGCTTTCACACCGTTTTCACGCGATGATCTTTTACCGCTCTTTACCGCGACCGGACATTGCCGTGTTCATCCGCCGTCATCGGCGACGACCGCCCGGACGACCGTCGGCCGTCACGTCTTTCGGATGCACGATTCGTCCTCCAGCCTGCGGTCCCTGGCGTGCGGTGCCTCTTCGACCCAGGCTGCCCGGAAGGCGCACTCTCGTCAAGAAGAGCTCTTGGACACCGCCGTGACCACGGTCGATGACGTATTCGAGTTCGCCAGTCGGCAGTCGAACACCCCAGCGAACGGAGCACCCGATTGCGACTCGCCAGCCTTGACAAGTTCACACACTGCCTTGAATAGTGGAAAAGGTTTGACATGATCCAAGTGCTCTGGGGGCGAGAAGATGTTGAACTGGCACAAGGAAAAACAGGCGGACCGTACACAGATCCCCGTGGCCAGGAGGGAAAGCGACTGGGTGACGGCCGGCTCGGATCCACCGCTGGGCGACGTCGTCGAGGTGCCGCTCGACAGGCTGTCCACCGAAGACTCCCCGAGGGCGGCGGGACTGGATCTCGCCCACGCCCGGGTGCTCGCCGAAGCGGACGCTCCACTGCCGCCGATTCTGGTGCACCGTCCCACGATGCGGGTGATCGACGGGCTGCACCGGCTCCAGGCGGCCAAGCTGAAGAACGCCGCCGCGATCGACGCGCGGTTCTTCGACGGTGACGAGCAGGCCGCCTTCATCCTCGCCGTGAAGTCGAACGTCACGCACGGGCTGCCGCTCTCCCTGGCCGATCGCAAGACCGCCGCCCGCCGGATTCTCGAGGCCCGCCCCCAGTGGTCCGATCGCGCCATCGCGGCGGTCACGGGCCTGTCCCACAAGACGGTCGGCAAGGTCCGCCGTTCGACTGGGGAAGTTCCCCAGTCGAACGCCCACGTCGGCCGGGACGGGCGCGTCCGCGCGCTGGATCCGGCCCAGGGCAGACGGCGAGCCCACGAGCTGATCGCGAGCAATCCCACCGCCTCGATCCGCGAGATCGCTCGCAGCGCGGGCGTTTCCCTCGCGACCGCGCACGACGTCCGTCATCGGCACCGTCACGACGAGGGGCCGGCTCCCGCTCGCACCGCGACCAGGCCTCGCGGACGGCAGGCCGAGGCCGGCGACCTCGCGAGCACGCAGATCGCCGACAACCAGGCGGCGGTGGAGCGGCTCCGCTCGGACCCCACCATCCGCTACACCGAGTCCGGGCGAACGCTGGTCCGCCTGCTGGACGGGCATCTGAACGACCGGGACCAGTGGGATCAAGTCGCCAGGAACATCCCGGAACACCGGCTGGAACTGATCTCCGAACTCGCCAAAGCACGGGCGGAGGACTGGCAGCAGTTCGTGAAACTGCTGCAGAAACGCAGACGGTGACTTCACCGAAACCTTGACACGAAGGGGACTTTCCACAGGGAAAGTCCCCTTCTTCTTGTTCGCGCACCTTGCGCTCCGCGCGACCGAGGAATCCGGAAAACCGGCGACGCGGAGTGTTGCGAAGCGCAGGCGGCCCGGGTCAGAATAGTGCGAACTCGCCCGCACTCACGGGCATCTGGGGCACGTCGGCAGGAATCACCGGAAACCGCTGATCCACTTTTCGCCGACCCCGAAGCGGTCAAAACACCATTCCGGACTCGTCTGCATGCCCTCATCCGGCGCAGATTCGATCAAAGGGGAAACATGAACGCGGTAGACGCGCGGGCGGAACTACGTCAGCAGATCTTCTCCCTCCTGTCCGAAGTCGCAGGCGGCGTTCTGGAAAACCAGACCATCGAGGCGGACACCGAGTTTCCCGAGACGGGGATGAGCTCCATCGAATACCTGGCGCTCATCGAGAAGATCGAAACCAAGCTCGACGTGTTCATCGACCTCGAAGAGAACGAGGATCTGACCACTGTGGACAAATTCTGCGACTACCTGCTGGAGCAGGTGCCGTCCGCCTGAGCAGGCACGACCATCCGCCCACGGACAAAGGATCATCATGAACGCCAAGGCATTCGGCCTCTTCCTGCCCCCGTTCCACGACCCTTCGGTCAGCCCGCACGCGTCGTTGCACCGCGACATCGAACTGTGCGGCCACGCCGACGACCTGGGTTTCGACGAGATCTGGCTCGGCGAGCACCACTCCAGCGGCTGGAGCACGCTCAGCTCCCCGGAAATGCTGATGGCGGCGCTGGCGCGGGAAACCCGCCGCATCCGGTTCGCCACCGGCGTCATCCCGCTGCCTTATCACCATCCTTTGCACGTCGCGGAAAGGATCGTGCTGCTCGATCACCTCAGCGCGGGCCGGGCGATCCTGGGCGTCGGAACCGGCACCTACGTGCACGACATGGAGATGATCGGGGTGGATCCGGCGGCGGTCCGCGATCATTTCCGGGCCGCGCTGGGAACGGTGCAGGCGCTCATCAACGGCGAAACGGTCAACACCACGACTCCGTGGTTCACCGTGAAGAAGGCCGTGCTCCAGCTTCAGCCGCTCAGGGGACCCGGTGCCATCGAGACCGTTGTCGCGTCTTCGCTGAGCCCTGCCGGTATCGAACTCCTGACGGACACCGCGACGACCCCGACCGTCCACGTGGCCCCGCCGTGGGGCTCGATCCGGCCCGGAATGGACCCGGATCCGGTCGGCGCGCTGATCGAACGCGTCGAGTCCTACCGGAACAAGTCCGCGGGGAGCACGAGGATCCGGTGCAACGTCTTCGTCCACGTCGCCGACTCCCCCGCGGCGGGCGTCGAGGAGCTGCTCGAAGGATTCTCCGCGCTGCGCCGCGGTTTGTACCGGAGCACCCTGGGCATGCCGATCCCGGACTCCCCCGTCGCGCACCGCAAGACCTTGCAGAACCTCGTCGACACGGGCGGGTTCATCGTCGGCGACGCCGCGACCTGTGCCGAGCGGATCCGCGACCTGATGGATCGCGTCGGCGACCCGGTCTCGCTGAACTTCTTCGTCCCCCGGTGGGTTTCGCACCGGGCGACCCTCGACCAGCTGACGACGATCGCGCACGAGATCGTGCCCACTCTCGTCGGCGGATACGCCGGCGCCGCGGAGTCCATCCGGCTCACGTCGGAGGAAGCCGCCCGTCAGTTGAAGTCCCGGACCGAGCTGGTCGGCAACGGAGGCGACAAATGAGCACCACCGAGGTGAGCCTGGACTTCAGCTCCGACGAGTTCCTCGCCGACCCCTGGAACATCTACAAGGAGCTCCGGCGATCGGACCCGGTCCACTGGTCGGCGGCCTTCAACGCCTTCCTGATCACCCGCTTCGAGGACGTCCAGGAGCTGCTGTCGGACCGGCAGGTCGGCAGCGGGTTCCCGATGCGCAGCAGCCGCCGCCTGTTCGGCCGCACGCTGCTGGACACCGACGGGCCGCGGCACCGCGATCTGCGCAAGCTGTTCATGCCGCTGTTCGCGGGCGGGTCGGTGAAACGGCTGCGCACCGAGATCCTCGTTCCCGCGGTGGACCAGGTGCTCGACTCGATCGAGGCCGAAATGGGGTCCCGGGACGAGGTCGACGTCGAGTTCATGGAGCGGGTCGCCGTCGGGGTGCCCTACGCGATGGTCACCCGGCTGTTCGGCCTGCCGCCGGAGGACGCGGCGTGGCTGCGTCCCCGGGTCCTGCCGCTGGCGGGCGCGATCGAGTTCCCGGCGACCTCGCTGGACTCGGCGCTCACGGCGAAGGCGGAGCTGATCGCCTACCTGAAGGACAAGCTCGCCGCTCGCGGTGAGGGCGGCCGAATGCCGTTCCTCGATCTCCTCTTCCCGCCGGACGAAACGCTCGACGAGTCCATGCTGGGCACGGCGACGCTGTTCCTGCTGGCAGGCACCGAGACGAGCGTCGCCACCATCGGCAAGATCATGTACGCCGTGCTGGCGCACGACGTCGAACTGTCGACGCTGGCGGACAAGGACTACCGCACGCAGGTCGTCCGCGAGACGCTGCGGTGGGAACCGCCGAGCCACACCATCCTCAGGTACGCGACCACCGACCTGAACCTCCACGGGGTGGACATCCCGCGCCGGTCCGCCCTGCTGCTTTCGCTGGGCAGCGCCAGCCGCGACGAGAACGCGTTCGAGGATCCGGACAGCTGGCGCCCGGATCGCCCGGACCAGCGCCTGCTGGCCTTTTCCGCGGGCCCGCACACCTGTCTGGGCATCCAGCTGGCGCTGGCGGAGTTCGACACGCTGTTCGAGCGGTTGTCGCACCGGTTCGGCGGCGTCCGGCTCGGTGGTTCGCTCGACGGCATCCGGCAGGGTTTCTGGCGGCTGCGGGAACGGGGCCACATCTTCCGGCGGCCCGATCACCTGCACGTCCGGCTGGAGCGCAAGGCCGATGCTTGACACGTTCGCCGTTCCCTACGACCTGACGACCGAGCTCGCGGGCGGGACCTCCGAGTACAACCGCGCGAAGCTGGTGCTGGCCGCGTTCGCCGTCACCCTGTGCCGGTGGACGGCGGCGGACGAGGCCGCGATCTCGGTCGCGGGGAGGGTGATCCTGGTCCGGGTCGACGACCGGGCGCTCGTCGGCGACTTCCTGGGGTCGGTCCATCCGATCGGCGTCGTCGAGGACGGGCCGGTGGATCTCGTGCTCGCCTCCCTGCACAAGGATCTGCGGTCCGGGGAGATCCGCTTCGTCACCGAGGTGCCGGACGCCGCGCACGGGTTCGTCGCCGACGTCGCCACCGCGGTGGACGAGCTGCTCTCCCTCGACGGTCTCCTCGAAGACGTGCGCTGCATCGCGCCGGAACGCCGCCGGATCCTCGACGCGCTGGCAGGCGAAGACACCCCTGACGCCGACATCGAAACCCTGTTCCTGGAGCAGGTTCGGCTCCGCCCGCGGGAGGTCGCGGTCCGTGACGCGGACGCCGAGCTGACCTACGGGCAGCTCGCGTGGGCCGCCGATCGGTACGCCGGGGTGCTGCGGCGTGCCGGGGTGCGGCCTGGTGACACCGTGCTCGTCGCGGCCAAGAGGTCCGTCGGCGAGATCGTGGCACTGCTCGGGATCGTCCGGGCGGGCGCGGCCTACGCGGGATTCGACGACGACGCGCCCGAAGCCCGGTTGGCGAGGATCATCGGCAAGCTGGCCCCCGCGGCCGCCGTGGTCGACGCCGCCGCGGCAGGCCATCCCGCCCTGAGCGGGCTCACCCGTGTCGATTCCTGGCTCCCTGGTGAAGAAATCGACACGGACGCCGAACCGCCGTCTCCCGGCCACGACGATCCACGAAGGACGGCGTACGTCGCGTTCACCTCGGGATCCACCGGTGAACCGAAGGGTGTCGTCGTCCCGCATCGCGCGGTCACACGGCTCGCGCGGACGGCGGAGCTCCGGACGCGTCCCGGTGATCACGTCCTGCGGATGGCGCCGCTGGCGTTCGACGCGTCGACGTACGAGATCTGGGTGACCTTGCTCAACGGTGGAACGCTGGAGGCTTTCCCCGGACGGCTGCCGTCGGTCCGGAAGCTCGAAAAGTTCTTCACCGAGCGGAAGATCTCCGTCGCCTGGCTGACCGCCAGCCTGTTCCGGCTGGTCGTCAAGTCCCGGCCGCGGACGCTCGCCGGGCTCCGCTGGCTCCTGAGCGGCGGCGAGGTCGTACCGCACGACGCGGCGGCACAAGTGCTCGAGTCGTACCCCGGGCTGGTGCTCACGAACGGATACGGGCCCACCGAGAACACCACCTTCACGACCACGCACACCGTCCGCGACAGCACGGAGATCACCGGCCCGCTCCCCATCGGGAAGCCGATCGCGGGAACCAGGGTCTTCGTGCTCGACCGGAACGCCCGGCTCGTCCCGCCCGGCGCGATCGGCGAGCTGTACGCGGCCGGGTCCGGGCTGGCGGACGGCTATCTCGGCGACGAGACCGCGACGGACGAACGGTTCGGTCACTTCTCCCGGGACGTCGGCGAACGCCTGTACCGCACCGGTGATCTGGTGCGGCTCGATCCGAACGGCGACGTGCTCTTCCTCGGCCGCGTGGACAAGCAGATCAAGCTCGACGGCCATCGCATCGAGACCGAGGAGATCGGCGCCGCCCTCGCCCGTCACCCCGGTGTCCGCGACGCCGTGATCGTGGTCGCCCGACAACCGGACCAAAGCCCCCAGCTCGTGGCGGCCATCGTCGTGCGCCCCGGCGAGGACACGGAAACCCGTTCCCTGCGGGCGTTCCTGGCACGGCAGCTCCCGAGCTACGCGATCCCCGCCCGATGGGTGGTGGTCGAAGCGATCCCGCTCACCCGCAACGGGAAAGCCGACGAAAAGGCCCTGATCGAAGCCGCGACGGACCGTGAGGCCATCGCCCGATGAGCGAACGCCGGATGAAGGAGAAATCGATGAGGTTGTCGCTCGGGCAGGAGCGGCTGTGGCTGGTGCAGCAACTCGACCGGACCAGTGCCGCGTACAACATTCCGATCGTCTTCCGGTTCCACGACGGCGTCGACTTCGAGGCGCTCGACCGGACCCTCGCCGCGCTCGTCGAACGGCACCCGGTGCTCCGGTGGCGGTTCGTCGTGGACGGGGCGGGGACGCCCACCGCCGTCGAGACGCCGGACTTCCGGATCCCGGTGGCGCGCCGGACCGCCGGTCCCGGCGAGCACGAGTGGCAGAAGCACACGGCCGAACTGGTCAGCGAACCGTTCGATCTCGCGGCCGCGCCGCCCATCCGCGCGATGGTCGTCGAATGCGCCGACGGTTCGGCCATGCTGTGCCTGGTGAACCACCACATGATCACCGACGGCCGGTCGATCCAGATCGTGACCGAGGACGTGGTCGCGCTCTACCGGTCGGAGACTCCCGCGGCGCTCGACGTGACGTACGAGGAGTTCGTCGCGTCGCAGCGCGCCGGCGTCGGCTCGGTGACGGACCACCTCGACTACTGGCGGCGGGAGCTCGACGGCTTCGAGCCGCTGCGGCTGCCGACGGACAGGCCCCGTTCGGGCAACCCCGGTTTCGCGGGCGACCACGTCGACTTCGAGCTCCCCGCCGAGCTCACCAAGGCCTTCTCCGCGTTCGCCCTGCGGAACCGGTGCGCGCTCTCCAGTGCCGTCGCCGCGGTGTTCCAGGCGTTGCTGTCCCTCCATTCCGGACAGGAGGACATCACGATCGGGACGGTGCTGGCCGGCCGCGACGATCGCCGGTTCGCCGACGTCCTCGGCTTCTTCGTGAACACCGTGGTGCTGCGCGCGCACCTCACCCCGTCGATGACCTTCCGCGAGCTGCTGAAGGTGGCCCGCACGAAGATGGTCGACGCCTACGCGCATCAGCAGGCTCCGTTCGACCAGGTGGTCGCCGAGGTCCGGCCCGAACGGGACGCCGGCCGCAACGCGATCTTCGACGTCGTGGTCGTCCACAATGGAGAGATCCCGCCGTCCGGCGAAAGCGAGATCTCCAGCGTGCCGTGGGCAGGCGTGGCGACCCGATTCGACCTGGAGCTGGTCACCCATGTGCAGGACGGAAAACTGCACGGCTCGCTGGTGTTCCGGACCAGCCTCTTCGACCGCTCCACCGCGACGCGGCTGGTCGACCGGCTCGTCCGGCTCGTCGAGCACACCCTCGAACACCCCGACGAGCCGATCTTCGAGGGTCTGCGCGGCCAGGTCGACTACTGGCGGAAGCAACTCGACGGGGCGCCCGCGGCGCTGGAACTCGCGACGGATCGCGCCCGCCCGCCGATGGCGTCCTACCGCGGTGACTCGCTCGCCTTCACCGTGGCTCCCGCTGTCGCCGAGGATCTCCGCGGCTTGAGCGCACGTCACGGCGTCACCCTGTTCATGACGCTGTTGGCGACCTTCGACGTCGCCCTGTCCCGCTACGCGCGCACCACCGATGTGCTCGTCGGGACGCCCACGACCGGACCGGAAGGGCTGGTCGGGTTCGACGCCAAGACGCTGGTGCTGCGCACGGACCTGTCCGGCGACCCCACCTTCCCGGAACTGCTGGGCCGCGTGCGGGAGACGGTGCTCGGCGCGTACGCGAACCAGGACGTCCCCTTCGAACGGATCGTCGAGGAACTGGCGCCCCGGCGGGACTTCAGCCGCAACCCTCTCACCCAGGTCGTCTTCCAGCTGGTGGAGGTGCCGCTGCCGGGGATCCCGCCGTCCGGCACGGAAGCGGAGCCGCTCGACCTCGAATTCCGGGTATCGGACCGGGACGGCGTGCTGGAGGCGCGGATCGACTACAACGCCGCCCTTTTCGACCCGGTCACGATCGAACGCTTCACCGGGCACCTCCGGCATCTGCTCGCGTCCGTCGGATCCGATCCGGAGCGGCCGCTGTCCGCCCTGCCGATGATGAGCGAGCCGGAAGTCCGCCGCCTGACAGACGACTGGAACGACACGGCCACGACGTCGCCTTCTCCGGCGACCGTGCCCGCGGTGTTCGCCGAGCAGGTCCGCCGTCGTCCCCAGGCGACGGCGCTGGTCTGCGGCGAAGACTCCCTGAGCTACGCCGAACTCGACATCCGGTCCAACCGGCTCGCGCACCGGTTGCGCACCCTCGGCGCCGGGCCCGGGACCGTCATCGGCGTCTGCCTGCCGCGTTCACTCGGCCAGATCACCGCCCTGCTCGCGATCCTCAAGACCGGCGCGGCGTACCTGCCGATCGATCCCGGGTACCCCGAGGAACGCCAACGGCTCCTGCTCACCGACTGCGAAGCCGAACTGGTGATCACCACCGACCTGACCGGCGATCCCACCCTCGGCGAGGAATCCTCGACCGCGCTCGAACCCCGGGTGGGACCGCGCGATCTGGCCTACGTCATCTACACCTCGGGCTCGACCGGACGGCCCAAGGGCGTCGAGATCGAGCACCGGTCGATCATCCGGCTCGTCACCGGGCTGCCGGACGGCATCCTCGGCCCGGACGAAGTGGTGCTGCACGAGTCGGCGATCTCGTTCGACGCGGCCACTTTCGAAATCTGGGGGGCGCTCCTGTCCGGCGCCACCTGCGTGATCTCCACCGAGCGGGTCCTCACCGCCCGGCCGCTGGCGGACGTGATCAGCCGGCACCGGATCAGCACGGCCTGGCTGACGTCCTCGCTGTTCAACCACATCGTCGACGAGGACGTCGCGGCGCTGACCGGGCTGCGCAAGCTGCTCGTCGGTGGTGAGGCGCTGTCCGTCACGCACGTCCGCCGCGCCGTCGCCGCGCTGCCTGGCGCACGGTTCTTCAACGGCTACGGGCCCACCGAATGCACCACGTTCGCCACCTGTCATCCCATCCCCGCCCCGGTTCCGGCCGAGCTCACCGGCGTCCCCATCGGCCGCCCGCTCGGCAACACCCGCGTATACGTCCTCGACGAGCGGGGCGGGCTCGCACCGACGGGAGTGCCGGGGGAACTGCACGTGGCCGGGCCCGGTGTCGCGCGAGGCTATCGAGGGCGACCGGACCTCACCGAGGAACGGTTCGTCCCCAATCGCTTCGACACCACCAGTGACCGGCTCTACCGGACCGGGGACATCGTCCGCCACAACGGCCAGGGCGACATCGAATACCTCGGACGCGTCGACGACCAGGTCAAGATCCGTGGCTTCCGCATCGAGCCCAGAGAGATCGAAGTGGCACTTCTGTCCACTGAGGACGTCGCACAGGCCGCTGTCGTCGTACGCGAAGGCTCTTCCGGGCAGAAGGATCTCGTCGCCTACCTCAAGGTGCCGGACGACTTCGACGAGAACGCTCTGCGTGCCCGCCTGCGCCGTGAGCTGCCGGAGTACATGGTGCCCGCGGCGTTCGTCTCCCTTCCCGAATTGCCGTTGACCATCAACGGGAAGCTGGACACCAAGGCGCTTCCGGAGCCCGCCGGGAAGCCCCGTGCGGACGAACACGCCCCGCCGCGGAACCCGACCGAAGAGGCTCTGGCCGCGATCTGGGCCAAGGTACTCGACCGCGACACCGTCGGCAGGGACGAAAGTTTCTTCGACGTCGGCGGACACTCGCTGAAGGCCGCGCAGCTCGCCGTCCGGATCGGCGAGACACTCCGGATCGACCTGCCGTTGCGGACGTTGTTCGAGCGGCCCACGATCGCGAAACTGGCGGAGGAGATCAACGGCGGGCGGCGGACGGCCGGTGTCCGCGCGTTCGACCCCGAGGCCGTGCTGCGCGGCGCCCTCCCCGATCGGCTGCCGGCTCAGGGGTCCGGCGACGTCTCCGACGTCCTGCTCACCGGGGCCACCGGTTTCGTCGGCGCGTACCTGGTCCGGGAGTTGCTGACGCGGACCGGTGGACGCGTGCACTGCCTCGTCCGGGCCGCGGACGAGAAGGCCGGATGGCAGCGGCTGCGCGAAAATCTCGACCGCTACGGCCTGTCGAACGAGGTCGACCACGAGCGGATCACCGTGGTTCCCGGCGATCTCGCGGCGCCCGGCCTCGGGCTCACCGACGCGGCCTTCGAGCGGCTCGCCGGTGAGATCGACTTGATCTGCCACAACGGCGCCTGGGTCGACGCGCTCTCCAGCTACGACCAGCTGGCGGCCGCCAACGTGGGCGGGACGCGCGAGCTGATCCGGCTCGCGGCCACCACCCGGCTCAAGCGGCTGCAGTTCGTGTCGACGATTTCCGCCGGTGAGGAGAACGGTTCCCGCAGCGGGTACGCGGAGACCAAGTCGCACGCGGAGCAGCTGGTCACCACCGCTCACGAACGCGGGCTGCCCGCCGCGATCTACCGGCTGCCCCGGATCGTCGGGGATTCGCGCACCGGTCAGGGCAACACGCGGGACATCATGCTGCGGGTGCTGCGGGTGATCATCGAACTCGGCTCGGCGCCCGACACCGAGATCGAGGAACCGTGGATCGCGGTGGACGAGACGGCGGGGACGCTGGCCAGGCTCGGCACGGAGCGGCAGCCGGACGGCAGCAGGTTCGTCCTCGCGAGCAGGCGCCCGGTCCGCCTCGCCCAGCTCGTGGATCTCGTGCGCGGCACCGGAACGGAGATCGGCACACTGCCGGTGGCGGAGTGGCTCGCGTCGCTCGACGCCCATTCCCCCGAGGAGCACGCGATCCTGAAGCCGCTCTTCGAGTCCACTTCGGACACTCCTGGTGCCGGACGGCCGAGGGGCGAGTTCACCCCGGTCGTCGTGCCGAATCCCGATGACGACGCGCTGCTCCGGTACGTCGACAGAATGCTCGTCCGACCCCGTCCCACCGCCGAACACGAAGGGCTGCTGCGGAAATGAGTCAACGTCGAAGGGCCCTGTACCGGTCCATGAAACTGATCCGGGAGTTCGAGGAACGCTGTCTGGCGATGGCGATCGACGGCGAGATCAACGGCGGGATCCACCCGTACATCGGCCAGGAAGCCGTCGCCGTGGGCATCTGCGCGAACCTGACGGACCGGGACTTCATCACCAGCACGCACCGGGGACACGGGCACGTGCTGGCGAAAGGCGCGGATCCGCGCCGTCTGCTGGCCGAACTCCTCGGCACGCTCGAAGGATTCAACAAGGGTCGCGGCGGGTCGATGCACGCCGCGGACATGAAGCTGGGCATCCTGGGCGCCAACGGGATCGTCGGGGCAGGCGGGGCGATCGCCTCCGGCGCCGCCTGGGCGGCCAAGGCCCGCGGGAACTCGGAAGTCGTCGTCAGCTTCTTCGGCGACGGAGCGATGAGCCAGGGTGTCCTGCTGGAGGCGTTCAACCTGGCTTCGATCTGGTCCCTGCCGGTTCTTTTCGTGTGCGAGAACAACATGTACGCGACGAGTCTCAAGGCGGAATCGGGACTCGCGGGCAGCGCCGCGCGCCGCGCCGAAGGCTTCGGGATGGTCTCCCGCACGGTCGACGGCATGGACGTCGAAGCCGTCGCGGACGCCGCGGCGGAGCTGGTCGAGGGGTGCCGCGCGGGCCGGGGCCCGGCGTTCCTGGAATGCCGGACCTACCGGTTCTTCGGGCACCACTCCGTGCTCGAACTGCTGGGCGTCGAGTTCCGCGATCGCGCCGAAGTGGCCGAGTGGCGTGAGCGGGACCCGATTCCGTCGCTGGGCGAGCGGCTGGGTGCCGACGTCGTCGCCGAAATCGACGCGGCTGTCAAGGAAACCATCGACGAGGCGGTCGCGTTCGCGAGGAACGCCCCGTCGCCCGAACCGGAGGACGCGCTGATGTATCTGTACGCGGGAACCGCCGCGGTGCGGCCGGGGGTGATCCTGTGAGCGGGCTGCCCTCTCCGGAGAACTTCGGCTACATGCACGCGATGAACCTCGCCCTGCACGCCGAAATGGCGGCGGACGAGGACGTCTTCCTGCTCGGCGAGGACGTCGGCGTCGGCGCGAGCGGCGTCACCTCGGGGCTGCTGCCCAGGTTCGGCCCGGAGCGGGTGCTGGACACGCCGTTGTCGGAACAGGCCTTCACCAGTTTCGGGACCGGCGCGGCGATGGCAGGCAAGAAGCCCGTGATCGAGTTCCAGATCTCCTCGCTGATCTACCTGGTCTTCGAGCAGATCGTGAACCAGGCCCACAAGTTCTCCTTGATGACCGGCGGGCAGGTGCGGATCCCGGTCACGTATCTGGTGGCCGGGTCGGGGTCGAGGTTCGGCTGGGCGGGCCAGCACTCGGACAACCCGTACAGCCTGCTCGCGCACGCGGGGATCAAGACGGTCGTCCCGGGTCTGGCCGCGGACGCGTACGGGCTCCTGCGGTCGGCGATCCAGGATCCCGACCCGGTGGCCGTGTTCGCGCCTTCCGCGTTGCTGGGCGCGACGGACGTGGCTTACGCGGGCGAGGAAGACGTCGTCCCGCTGGGAAAGGCGAACGTCGTCCGCGAGGGTGGCGACCTGACGGTGGTCGCGGTGGGCCAGCACGTCGGCACGGCCTTGGAGGTCGCCGAAAGCCTCAGCGACCGGGCCGACATCGAGGTCGTCGACCCGCGGACCGTCTACCCCTTCGACTGGGACTGCCTCCGCGAATCGGTGAACAAGACCGGGCGCCTGGTCGTGATCGACGACTCGAACCGGATGTGCGGGCTGGGGGCGGAGATCGTCGCGACGGCGGCCGAGGAGTTCGACCTGGCAGCGCCGCCGAGGCGGGTTTGCCGGCCGGACGGCACCGTCATCCCCTACGCCCTCGCTCTCGACACGGCCCTGGTGCCGGGTGCCGAGCAACTGACGGACGCCATCAAAGCGACGTTGAAGTAGGGAACCCATGGAAACCAACGAGACCTTGGACCGTTATCAGCGGACACAAGACGCCTTCGAGGCCGTGCTCACCACTGTCTCGCCGGAACAGTGGGACGCGCCGTCGGCCTGCGAGCACTGGACGGCGCGCGACGTGACGGGCCACGTCGTCTGGGGCCTGGAAGTCCTGCGCCATCACTTGACGGGTCAGGAGTACACGGTGCCGAACGGGCCTGCGGGCTCCGAAAAGCCCGGCGAGCTGGCCGGCGAGGATCCACTGGGCCGGTGGCGCGAGACCCGCGAGACGACGGCCGCCCTCATCACCGGCGACGTCCTCGATCGGCCCGCTCCGGCGTGGTACGTCGCCAACCGTTCTGACGCGACGGTCACGGACTATCTGGCGCTGCTGACGTTCGACACCCTGGTGCACACGTGGGACGTCGGCGCCGCGCTCGGCGTGGACGTGCGCATGGAGCCCGACATCGTCGCGCCGTCGTTCTCCCTGGCCCGGCTGATCATCAGCCGCACGCCGGGCACCTTCGGCCCCAAGGTGAAACCGGAACCGGGCGCCGACCAGCAGACCCGCTTCCTGGCTTTCCTCGGCCGGTCTGCCTAGGCGGTCCCTTCACACGCGATCACTGTGGCGACTGAGGTTCCTGAGGCGATTCGGTAGGCCGTGAAGGACTCCTTGAGGGACCCAGGGTCCGTGAAGGGCCCCTTCACGGACTTGAGCCCCGCCCTGGGACCACCAAGAACGCATTTAGTCCCTTAATGCGACGGGGCGACCCGGGCTGTCCGTGAAGGACTCCTCCCAAGTACATGAAGGCCCCCTTCCTTGCGCCAGGCGCAAGGAAGGGGCCTTCATGTACTCCACGATCCGCGGTTAGACCTTCTCAGGTTTGCTCTTGACGCTCACCAGGGTTGAGCTATAACTTATAACTATAGCGATAGCTACTAACCCACCATGGAGGAGGAGGTCATGACCTCGAAGACCGCACGCGGCCGATTCGGTGCGCGCGCCGCCCTGCTCACGGTTCCGCTGGCCCTCGCGGGCGTCCTGAGCGCCACCGCGCCCGCCCACGCCACCACTCACGATTCCAAGCCGTCTTCCCTCACCTGCCAAGGAAAAAGCATCGACCGGAAAGCCAAGGTGCACTACCGGACCGAAACCTTCATCAAGGCGCCGCTGCGCACCATCTGGAACCTCCAGACCGACGTGGAGGCCTGGCCGACCTGGCAGAACCCCGTCATCCCCGTCGAGATGAAGCGCCTGGACCCCGGGCCGCTGCGCGAGCATTCCCGGTTCCGCTGGACCATCCCCGTCCCGCCCGGCATGCCCTACCCGCCCGGTGACGTCACCATCGTGTCCACCGTCCGGCAGCTCCAGCCCGGCCGGTGCCTCCGCTGGACCGGCCCCCTCGACGGTCCCGGCGGCATGCACATCGACGGCGTCCACGTCTGGAACTTCGTCAAGGTCCCCGGCGGCGTCATCGTCCGCACCGAGGAAAGCCACACCGGCCCGCAGGTCGACAAGGACGTGCCCGGCTCCACCGAAATGCTCGGCCAGGGTCTCGAAATCTGGCTGAAGGACCTCAAGAAGGCCGCCGAAAACCGGTAGGAGCGGATCCCGGCCCCTCCCTATGCTCCCGGGCATGGAGATCATCGGGCCGGACGACGCCCTTCCCGGACGACGGATCCGGCGGGCCGCGGTGGCGGGTCCCGCCGGATCCGGGAAGTCGACGCTGGCGCGAACCCTCTGCGAGCGCATGGGATTGCTGTACGTCGAGTTCGAGTCCTTCTTCCACGGTCCGGATTGGACGGTGCGGGAGACCTGGCAGGCCGACGTCCTGGAGTTCCTCGACGGCGACAAGTGGGCCATCGAGTGGCAGGGCGAAGAGGTCCGGGAGCGGATGACCGGGCGGCTGGACGTGCTGGTCTGGCTGGATCATCCGCGGGTCATGACCATGACCCGCACCCTCATCCGGACGCTGAAGCGCCGCGTCGGACGCGGCTCGAAGATCGCCGGCGGCAACGTCGAGGGCCCCCGCTGCACACGTTCTTCACCGATCGCGATCACATCATCAAGCTCGCCTGGCGCTACCACCCGATGATCCGAGCCCGCGTGCACAAGGTCATCGAGGAGGACCGCTATCCGGAGCTCGTCATCGTCCGCCTGCGCGGGCAGCGTCAGGTCGATCGCTGGCTCGACGGGGCCCTCGCCCGGAACCTCCGCTAGCGAAGATCCCGGACGCGCCACACGACGTCCAGCGCGGGGTCTCCGGCGGAACCCGGTTCGACCCTGTCCACTGTGAACCCTTCGCGCTCGTAGAACGCGTCGGCACGTTCGTTGGCCGCGAAATGCTCGATGTACAGCCGCTCGGTGCCCTCCGGCAACTGTCCGATGAGGGCATCGAGCAGCCGGACGCCCAGGCCGCTCCCCCGGTGTCGTGGATGTACGTACAGCTTGTAGATCACGTGTTCGTCGCCGTCGCGACCGCGCTGCCCGACGCCGGCCAGAAGCCCGCCGTCGTCCGCGACCACCACCGCGCCGCGGGCCACGGCACCGGCGATGTTCGTCTCGTGCCACCACATCCGGACCTGCCGGGCAGCGGCTTCCTCGCCGATCAACGGCGCGTAGTGGGCTCGAACGTGCGCCTCTCCGAAGCGGCAGATGGCCATTACGTCGTCCCGTTCGGCGTTCCGCACCACCGGTCCGGTTCCCATCACATCACCTTTCCGCTGCACTCTGACCTGATCGCCACCCACCCGGACCTTTCGGGCACACCTCGGTCATCGGGGTTGTCCGAGTCACTACTTGGTGGTAACGATACGTTCGGATCATGGCATGGCCGCCCTTTCATCGGACTCGGCTCGATGCCGGCGGGGAACGGCTTCACCTTGATGATCGTCGAGGTGGCGTGTCTACAACGAATCAGGCGCTTACAGGGAGCAAGGTGTGGAGCCGGATCTGAAGCCAGGCGAAGATCTCCAGTATTACCTCGAACGACAAGCCCGTGAAATGCAGGAGAAGGCGACCCGGCTTGAAGAAGCCTTCGCCACCGCGGGCGCGACGGTGACCTCGCCGGACGGCTCCGTCACGGTGACGCTGGCCCCGAACGGCGCGCTGAGCAACATCCAGCTCGGCAGGCGGGCGTGCGCGCTCGGCGAAGCCCGGCTGACGGCGACCATCATGACGACCGTGCGCGAGGCGCAGAGCCGGACCGCGCGCGCCGTGACCAGCTCGGTGGAGGCCATCGTTGGTGACGGTGAAGCCGTCGAGATGATGAAGAGCTTCCTCCCGCCGGAACCGGCTGTCGACGCCTACATCGACCAGGTGGAGAAGTTCGCCGAGCCTCCCGAGCGGGAGCAAGCTCCGCCGCCGCCTCGGCCCTTCACTCCGCCGCCACCGCCCAAGCAGCAACAGCCGCCGACGAGGCCGGCACCGCCTCGACGTCGTCCGGCCCGTGACGACATGGACGAGGACGAAGGGAACCCCTGGTGAGCGGCGGACAAGAAATCCCGGCTTCCGAAGCTTTCGACACGTTCGGGAAGAAACTGGCCGGACACGCGGACGAGGTTCGCCAATCCGGCGATCTCGTCGGCCACATGGTCGCCGATCCGGGCCTGTACGGGATCCTCATGGGTCAGATCATCGGCGCGGCCGCTTCCGCCTACTGCGCCGAGACACGGGACGCCTTCAGCAAGTACGGCGAGTCTCTCCAGAAGCACAAGGAGAAACTCGACAAGGCTTACAAGGAATACCAAGCCAACGAAGACCACGCCAAAGAGCAGATCTCGAAGGTCGAAAAATGAGCGGCGCGGACACCGGAAAACTCGGCGACAAGAACAAATACGAAGACAATGTCGACTACAAGCCCAACGATTTCTGGCACAATCCGAAAGACCTGATCACTTCCGATGACACCCGCACCAACGGCGCGGGAATCATCAACACGATCGACCAATTGCAGTTCGCCTGCAAGGACAACGACAAGGTGATGCAGGGGATCGCGGGCGCGGGTCTCGTGCTCGAGACCCTCGGCCTGGTGATCGATCCGCTCGGCAGTGTCCTCGCCGCGGGAATCGGCTGGCTCATCGAACACGTCACCCCGTTCCGCATTCCGCTCGACATGCTCCTCGGCGACCCCGAGGGCATCTCGACCGCGGCCGCCGCCCTCGGCAAGGAAAAAGACAAGATCGAGGAGATGGCCAAGGTCTTGAAGGCCGAAGTCGGCGAACTCGTGGAGTCCTGGAAGGGCAACGCCGCCGACGCCTTCAAGAAGGCCACCGAAGATCTCGCCGCGGGCGTGGACGCGCTGGGCACTTCCCTCGAGTCCGCGAAGAAGACGGTCTCGATCTGCGGTGCCGTCATCGGCGCCGTCCGAGGGATCATCCGAGACCTCGTCTCCGGCGTGCTCGGCGGCATCCTCGCGGGCGCGATCGCTGCGGTCGCGGCCATGCCGTTCACGTTCGGTACCTCGATCGGCATTTTCCTCGGCACCGTCTTCGCGACGGTCGCCGTGGCGCTGTCCAAGATCGGTGTCCAGATCACGAAGCTGACCAAGGCGATCACGTCGGCGGCCAAGTCGATCAAGAACCTTTCGAAGAGCACCCGGGGCCTGGCCGACGACGCCGCCAGGGCGGTGGACGACGTCGTGCCCACGCCCAGCGGCGGACGTCCGGGAAGCGGTAGTGGTTCCGGCAGCGGATCCGGTTCTGGCTCTGGTAGCGGTAGCGGGTCCGGTTCGGGATCCGGGAGCGGCAGTGGCTCGGGATCCGGTTCGGGTTCAGGCAGCGGTTCCGGTAGCGGCTCAGGTTCCGGCAGCAACAGCGCGGACGGCTCGGGCTCTGGGTCGGGCAGCGGCTCCGGTTCCGGTGGTAACAACGCCGACGGCAGTGGTTCCGGCAGCGGCTCTGGTTCCGGCAGCAACAGCGCGGACGGTTCCGGCTCTGGGTCGGGCAGCGGCAGCGGTTCCGGTGGCAACAGCGCCGACGGCAGTGGTTCCGGCAGCGGCTCTGGTTCCGGCAGCAACAGCGCGGACGGTTCCGGCAGCGGCTCAGGATCTGGCAGCGGCTCAGGCAGCAACAGCGCGGACGGCTCGGGCAGTGGCGGTGGCTCCGGCCCGTACCGCGACAACGGCGACCCCACCTACAACCCCTGGACAGACCCCAAGGCCGACAACGGCGCAGGCTCAAACAGCGGGTCCGGTTCCGGTTCGGGCAGCGGTTCCGGTTCGGGCTCCGGTAGCGGCGGCACCAACAGCGCCGACGGCAACGGCGGGACAGGTGGCACCGGCGGGACTGACAGCGGCGGCACCGGTGGTGGCTCCGGCCCGTACCGCGACAACGGCGACCCCACCTACAACCCCTGGACAGACCCCAAGGCCGACAACGGCGCAGGCTCAAACAGCGGATCTGGCTCCGGTTCGGGCAGCGGCTCGGGTTCGGGCACCGACAGCGGTTCCGGCAGCGGCAGCGGTTCAGGATCGGGCAGCGGCTCCGGCTCCAGCGGTAGCAGCGCGGACGGTTCCGGCAGCGGCTCCGGATCGGGGTCGGGCACCGGCAGCGGCTCCGGCTCCGGCTCCGGCAGCAACAGCGCCGACGGTTCCGGCAGCGGCAGCGGCAGCGGTTCAGGATCGGGCAGCGGCTCCGGCTCCAGCGGTAGCAGCGCGGACGGTTCCGGCAGCGGCTCCGGATCGGGGTCGGGCAC
>NZ_JBFBGL010000012.1:48565-132462 GCF_040684635.1 Amycolatopsis sp. NPDC089917
ACCGGCAGCGGCTCGGGTTCTGGCACTGACAGCGGCTCCGGATCAGGATCGGGCAGCGGCAACGGCTCAGGTTCCGGCAGCAACAGCGCCGACGGCAACGGCTCCGGCTCTGGCTCTGGCTCCGGCAGCAACAGCGCCGACGGCAACGGAGGCACCGGCGGAACCAACAACGCCGACGGCAACGGAGGCACCGGGGCTCCGGCCAAGGACGACAAGAACTGGTTGTTCAACAGCAAGGAAAAGACGCACGACCTTTTCATGGACGGCGCGAGGAAGTACGCGAACGAGCACCCAGGCTCGATCAACCAGTATCAGCTCGACGCTTTCGACAAGAAGATGAACGAGATCCTGAAGATCATGGACGGCCCCCCGGGCTGGACCGACAACAAGGAGTTCGCCAAGGTCGTCGATGTCATCAAGCACATCACCGACCCGAACCACAACGGTACAGCGCTCATCACGAAGGGCACGATCGACATGATCCGCGGGGCAGTGCTCCCCGGCGTGGCGGCCGGAGACCACTTCCCGCGTGATTCGCGCGGGAACAACGCTCCCTGATCCACGCTCGAACGAACCGAGCCCGGTTCGGGTGTCCACACAGGACACCCGAACCGGGCTTTTTCAGATCGTCAGCGGCGAACCCGGCGGCGTGCGTACCGCAGCATCCAGGCTCCGGCCAGCATCAAGGCGAAGGCCAGCGCGACCAGATCACCGGTGTGCGAACCGGTCGAGGCCAACGGACCGGGCGGATGGACCGGAGGCGTCGGGTCGACGGGAGGCGTCGGGTCGACCGGAGGCGTCGGCGGCTCGCCTGGGGTGACCGACGTTTCGGTGAAGCAACCGGGTTCGTCCGAGGTGAGACAGTTGGCGCCGGGAGTGGTGGAAGTGACCGCGTTGCGCAGCTTCGCTTCCCCGGAACCGGCGGTGACCGAATACGTCACGGCGACCTTTTGCCCGACAGCGAGCTTTCCGTGCCAGCGAAGCAGCTTCTCTTTCAGCTCGACAGATCCGCTCGTGGCCTTCGCGTCGCCGTTGTACGTCGCTCCACTGAGGACATCGGTCAGATCGTCGGTCACGACGGCGTCGTCGTAGGCGCCGGTGCCGGTATTGGTGATCGACAGCGTGTACGTGACCTTGTCGCCGGGAGCGACTCCGGTCGACGGCGACGCCGCTTTGGCGATGATCATCGAGAGTACCGGGGTGCGGGTGGAACAGGCAGGATCCCGCTGCCCTGACGGCGGGCAGTTGGTTCCTTCGTCGCCCGCGACGGCGTTGTCCAGGAAGTGGTCCCCGCGCAAGGGTTTCGCCACGGTGACGGAGTAGGTGATGGTCGCCGTGGCACCGGGAGCGACCGTGCCCGTCCAGGTCAGCTTCGGCTCCGCGTACGCGACGTCGCCCGCGGTGGCCTTCGCGTCCCCGTTGTAGGTCGCGTCGTCGAGGACCTTGGTCAGATCGTCGGTGAACGAAGCGCCGGGATACGGGGCTTCGCCGGTGTTGCGCACGACGACCGTGTACGTGACCTTGCCGCCCGGCGCGGCCACTGCCGGGGCGGCCGACTTCGTGATGCGCAGCGCCGGGGTGGGCAGCTCGTTGCGGCAGTCCGGATCGTCGGAGCCCTCTTCACAGTTCGAGCCCGTGCCCGTGACCACGTTGACCAGGCGTTTGTCGCCCTTGTTGGTCACGACGACCGAATAGGTGACGGTGGCCTTGTCCCCGGGAGCGAGGGAGCCGGTCCAGGTCAAGGCCGGTTTCACGACGGTGACGGTCACCGTGCCGGTGTCCGCCTTCGCGTCGCCGTTGTAGGTCGCGTCGTCCAGCACACCGGTGAGGTCGTCGGTGAACGACGCGGCGGGATCCGTTGCCGCGCCGACGTTTTCGACGGTGACGGTGTAGGTGACCGTGTCACCGGTCTTGACCTCGTCGGGGGTCGCCGTCTTGCGGATCTTGAGCGCGGGCACCGGCGTGACCGTCCCGCAGTCCGGATCCGCCGAGCCCGGCGGGCAGTTGCCGTCCGGGGTGCCGACGACGGCGTTGGTGAGCTTCTTGTCGCCGCCGGGCGGGCGGTTCACGGTAACGGAGTAGGTGATGGTGACGGTGGCGCCGGCCGCGACGTCACCGGTCCAGGTCACCACCGGGGCCTCGTAGCCGGTGGTGCCACCGGTCGCCGTGGCGTCGTCGTTGTAGGTCGCGTCGTCGAGGACGCCGGTCAGGTCGTCGGTGATCCGCGCTCCCGGGTACGCCGCGGTTCCGGTGTTCTGGACGCGCACCGTGTAGGTGAGCCGCTCGCCCGGCCGGGGCGCGGACGGCTCGGCGGTCTTGGCGATCCGCAGGGCCGCGACCGGGGTGACGGTGGAACAAGCCGGATCCGTCGAGCCGGGCGGGCAGGTCGAGTCGTCGGTGCCGGTCACGGCGTTGCGCAGCGTCCGATCACCGGCGGGCGGCTTGTTCACGGTGACCGAATAGGTGATGGTCACCGTGGCGCCCGCCGGAAGATCCGCCGTCCAGGTCAGGTTCGGCGCCGCGTACGTGACGGTGCCCGCGGTGGCCCGCGCGTCCTGGTTGTACGTCGCGTCGTCGAGGGCACCGCCGAGATCGTCGGTGAACCGGGCGCCCCGGTAGACGCCGGTTCCGTGATTGCTCGCGGTCACGGTGTAGGTGACGGCCTCGCCCGGCTTCGCGCTCGCCGGTGCCGCGGTCTTGGCCAGCACCAGCGCGCCGAGCGGGGTTTCGGTCGCGCAGTCGGGGTCCCCGCCCTCGGGCGGGCAGGTGGAGCCGTCCGGTCCGACGACGACGTTGGTCAGCCGCCGGTCCCCGGCGGGCGGTTTGCCGACGGTGACCGAGTAGGTGACCGTCACCGTGGCTCCCGCGGCGACGTCACCGGTCCAGGTGAGTTTCCGGCCCGGCTCGTCGAAGGCGGTGACGCCCGCGGTGGCGGAGGCGTCGCCGTTCCACGCGGCGTCGTCGAGGACGCCGGTCAGGTCGTCGGTGAACGAGGCGCCCGGGTAGGCCGCCGAGCCGACGTTGCGCACCTTCACGGTGTAGGTGACCTTGTCCCCGGGCATGGCCGAGGCCGGGCTCGCCGTCTTCTTGATCTCCAGGGCGCCGATCGGGGTCTCGGTGCCGCAGGCCGGGTCCGTGCTCCCCGGCGGGCACGTCGAGCCGTCCGGACCGGTGACCGCGTTGCGCAGCACCTTGTCCCCGGCCGGCGGCGTGCCGACCTTCACCGAATAGGTGATCGTGACCGTCTTCCCGGCGGGGATGTCTCCGGCCCACGTCAACGTCGGGCTGGCGTAGGCGGGTTGCGCCGGGGTCGGCGTCCCGTCCGCCTTGGCGACGGCGTCACCGTTGTAGGTGGCGTCGTCGACGACGCCGGACAGGTCGTCGGTGAGCGTCACCCCGGCCGCGGCCGAACCGTCGAGAGTGCGCGCGGTCAGGGTGTACGTCACGACGTCGCCGGGTTTGGCCGAGTCCGGTGCGGCCGATTTCGTGATCACGACGCCGTTGATCGGCTCGTCCGTGCCGCAATCCGGGTCTGTGGAGCCTTCGGGGCAGGTGGAACCGTCCGGCCCGATGACCGCGTTGGTCAGCCGTTTGTTCCCGCCCGGCGGGTTCGCGACTGTCACCGAATAGGTGATCGTGACCGTGCCGCCCTTCCCGACGGCACCGGCCCAGCGCAGGGTCTTGTCACCGTCCACATAGGTCACGACGCCGGAGGTCGCGGTGGCATCGCCGTCGTACGCCGCGTCGTCGACCACATCGGACAGATCGTCGACGGCGGTGGCGTCCGCCCAGTCGGCCGTGCCGTCGTTGGTGAGCGTGACCGTGTAGGTGACCTTCTGGCCGGGCATGGGCTTCTTCGGCGCGCTGGTCTTGACGATCTTCAACGTCGCCACGGCGACCCGCGCGGCGCACTCTGGGTCGCTCCCGCCCTCGGCGCAGTTGCTGTCCGGCACGGTCACGACGTTGTCGAGCTTCTTGTCGCCGCCCGGTGGCGAACCGATCGTCACCGAATAGGTGATCGTCACGGTCGCGCCGGGGCCGATGTCGCCGGTCCAGGTCAGCCGCTTCCCCGTCGCGTCGTACTGGGGTTTCGCCAGCTCGCCGCCGCCGGATACGGCTTTCGCGTCGTCGTTGTACGCGGCGTCGTCCACCACGCCGGACAGGTCGTCGGTGACGACCGTCCCGGGCGCGGTCGCCGTTCCCTCGTTGGCGACGGTGACGGTGTAGGTGACCTTGTCGCCGGGCTTCGCGTCGGTCTTGTCCGCCTTCTTGGCGACCACGAGCCGTTTCGTCAGGTCCGGGGCGATCGAGCAGCTGGCCAGGTCGGTGATGGGCCAGGTCCCGCCCGATTCGGAGGTGATCCGGCCGACCTGGTTGGTGTGCGCGTTACCACCGGGGACCTGCTGGGACACGCCGGTGCGCGGATCGACCTTGTACAGCGCGCCACCGTAGTAGCCGAGGTAGATCGACCCGTTCAGGAAGGCCATGCCGTAGTTGTTGAAGCCGTTGGACGATCCGGGACCGGTGACCTTCACCGCCTGGGTGGTCTCGCCGGTGTCCGGGTCGAAGCGGTAGATGTAGCTCTGGCCGCCGTAGACGATCCCGTAGTACACGCCGCCGGAGGAATCGACGAACAGGTCGGGGACGAGCGATCCGCCGGCGAACACGGGGTCGTTCGCCGGAACGGGTTTCAGCGTCGACCCGCGGGAGAAGGTCTTCGTCGCGCCGCTGGCCAGGTTCATCGCGAACAACACCGGCGCCCCGCCGTTCTGCGCGCCGTAGAGCATTCCGGACGCGGGATCGGCTCCGAGCCCGCCCCAGTTGACTCCGGCGGGGAGCTTGCGGGTCTCGCCTCCGGCGATCTCGTCGGTGACGGTGTTCGTGCCCGACACGTGCTTGTAGAGCGTGAGGTTCCCGGTGGTGTAGCTGGAGTAGAAGGCGGCCACCCGGCCGGTGTCCGGGTCCTTGCCCATCGCCATGTTCGTCGACCAGTAGTCCGGCAGGCCCGTGCCCGCCCGCTTGCTGATCACCGTGTTCTGGATCTCCGCGTCCCCCGCGGCGTCGGCGCGGAACTGCATGCCGGACCGGAAGTTGCTGTAGTACAGGTGGTCGCAGTCGAACGTCGACGGGTCGTTCTCGCCCTGCACCGGCCACGTCGCCGCCTGCGCCGTCCCCGTCGTGACCAGGGTTCCGAACAGGACCGCCAGCACTGTGCCGAACGACAAAACCCGGCGTGACAACGGTTTCAGCGCACGACGCCGGTATTGAGCGACGACCACGAAGAGCCTCCCGGTGGCGAGCCAACTCAGCCTGACGCTACAAGCCGTGCCGCGAGCCTCAACTCGAAAGCCGGGGCGCCACCTGAACGTGTTCGATCATGGGTGAGCCGAATCCGGTTCCGCTCCGGCCGCCGTTGTGCTTTCGTTCGGGCATGACTGAGCGGGTGAACATCTCTTCCGGCGGGGACTTCGAGCAGATCTTCGGTTACAGCCGGGCGGTACGCGTCGGCGACCACATCCACGTGTCCGGGACGACGGCGCGTGAACCGTTCCGTTCGGGGGACGCGTACGAACAGGCCGCCGCCGTGCTTTCGATCATCGAAACCGCGCTGCGGGAGGCCGGTTCGAGCCTGGCCGCGGTGGTGCGCACGGTCACCTACGTCACCGACATCAAGGACGCCCGACTGGTGGCGCGGGCGCATCGCGAGGCCTTCGGCGACGTGCTGCCCGCGGCCACCATGGTCGAGGTCACGGCGTTGCTCGACCCGAAGATGAAGGTCGAGATCGAGGCCTACGCCATCGAGAAGTAGCTACTTCCCGAACGACCCGACCAGCGCTTCGGGAGACTCGCGCGTCGCGTAGAGCTTCCAGAAGGCGTCGGCGAAGACATCCGGGTGGATCACCTCGGGCTCGAAGTCCAGCGGGCTCGAGGTGAGCACCCGATGCGGGACGCTGCCCTCGATCAGCGCGCCGACGTTGACGGCTCCGGCGTAGACGCCCTTCTCGGCGAGCACGGCGTTGAGGTTGTGGAAGTAGTTCCGCAGCGCGGCCTGCGCCATGCCGACGTTGCCGAGGAACGGCGCCGGGTGCAGGCCGGACTGGCCGGCGGTGAACAGGATCGCGCCGTCGCCGCGCTCGGCCATGGCCGGCAGGACGGCCCGGACCAGCGCCACCGCGGACACCAGGAACCGGTCCAGGACGAGCCGCAGATTCTCCTGATCGACGTCGAGTACTGGCACGATCCCCTCGCCCATGGTCCCGCCGCCGGGGTTGAACGCGACGGCGTCGATCCGGCCGATGGCGGCGACGGCGGCCTCGATCTGCTCCGGTTCGTAGACGTCGGCGACGTACCCGCGCGCTTCGATGCCGTCTCCGCCCAGTTCGGCGACGAGCGCGTCGAGGTTCTCGGTGGTGCGCGCGACGAGGGCGATCCGGAAGCCTTCGCGGCCGAAGCGGCGGGCGAGCGACAGCCCCAGCACCGGTCCGGCGCCGAAGATCGCGAGCGTTCTGGTCATGGGTCCTCCAGGAAGATTAAGTTGAGGGTGTCCTCAACTTCCTTGAAGGTACACACAAGTCGAGGCCACCTTCAACTTGACTACGATACGGTCATGACCAAACCCCTGCGGAAGGACGCCCAGCGCAACCGCGACCTGCTGGTCGAGGCCGCCAGGGGGCTCTACGCCGCGCGCGGCCTCGACGTCGCGCTCGAAGAGATCGCCAAGACCGCCGGCGTCAGCATCGGCACCCTGTACAACCACTTCCCCCAGCGCGCGGATCTGGTGAACGCCGTGTTCGCCGACCGGACCGAGACCGTCGCGAAGCTGGCCGAACACGCGCTGTCCCTCGACGACGCGTGGGCCGGGCTGACGTCGTTCGTCGAACGGGTCTGCGAACTCCAGGCCGCCGATCGCGGCTACAACGAACTGGCCTCGACGCGGCCGCCGCAGGCCGAGGACCTCGAACGCGGCTACGAACTCATGACCCGGGTCGTCGAACGCGCCAAGGAGAGCGGTGCCCTGCGCGAGGACTTCACCCTGGAAGACATGGCCTTCGTGACCTGGGGAATCGCGCGGACCGTGGAGGCGGCCTCGGCCGTCCGGCCGGAGGTGTGGCGCCGCCACCTCGCCCTCCTGTTCGACGGGATGCGCGCGACCGCCGCGAACCCGTTGCCGGAACCGCCGCTGCTGCCCGGCGAACTCGCCGGGATCATGCGCGGCTGCGACTGAAAACCGGCAGGCAACCCAGGACCCCTCCGGGACGTGTTCACCCCGGAGGGAAGATCCTATGAAGACGAAGCTTCTGTTCTTTGCCCTGCTGGGGGCCCTGTTCGCGACGACAGCCTGTTCGGCTGAGACACCACCGCCGCCGCCCACGACGGTCACGGCCACGCCGTCGTCCACGGCACCGGCGCCGCCGTCGGGACCGGACGCGAAGACCGTCGCGTGGCTCGACGGAGTGTGCGGCGCGGTGTACGGCTACATGAAGGCGTCCAACGACTATTCGACCAAGCAGCCATCGGGAACCGAAGTGACCCGCGGTGCGATGAAAGAGGAACTCGGGGTCCGCGCGGGATTCGCGGGGAAGGCCGTCGACGACCTGAACGCGCTGCCCGCGTCACCTGTTCCGGGCGGTGACGCGGTGAAGAAGTCCCTTGTGGACCGGTTCACCACGGCCAGGGACGCGGCGAACACCGGGAAGCAGCGCCTGGAGAAGTCCGGGAACGGCGCCGCCATGGACGCGGCGATCCAGGCGATGGACGCCACGCAGAAACCGATCACGGAGACCCCCGATCTCCTGCCCTCTCTCACGCTCAAGACACCGGACCTGATGGCCGCCGCGGCCGCGGCCAAGAAATGCTCGTCTCCCCAGTGACCGGAGTCCCCATGAGAACGAAAGCCTTGACCACGGTCCTGGCGGGAGCCCTGTTCGCGGTGGCGGCCTGTTCGGGTGAGGCGGCTCCCCCGCCACCACCCGCGACGGTCACCGTCACCCCGGCACCCACGCCGCCGCCCGCCCCGGACGCCAAGACGGTCGCCTGGCTGGACGGGATGTGCGGCACGCTCTTCGGCTACGTGAAGGCCAGCAACGAGCACGCGAGCAAGCAGGGTTCCGGCGTCGAGGTGACACGCCCCTGGCTGAGCGAGGACCTCGGTGTCCGGGCCGGCCTGACGGGCAAGGTGGTCGACGAGCTGAACGCGCTGCCCGAGTCACCGGTTCCAGGCGGCGACGCGGCGAAGAAGTCCCTTGTGGACAGTTACACGAAGGCCCGGGACGCGGCGACGGAAGGGAAGCGGAAGCTGGACGCCTCGAAGAGCCCGGCCGCGCTGGACGCCGGCCTCAAGGCCTTGGACGCGGCGCAGAAACCGCTCACGGAGACCACCGATCCGTTCGCGTCGCTGAAAATGGACACGCCGGAGCTGCTGGCCGCCATGGCGGCCGCGAAGAAGTGCGCGCCGGGTTCCTGACTCACGCCGGGTCTCGTGAGTGGCCGGGACCTCTCAAGAACCGATCACCGGCGTGATCCCGCCCGCCGCGGCGAGCGCGCGATGCAGTGCGAGCTCCGCCGTCGGCCCCTCGGCCAGCACGATCCCGGTGCAGGAGCGCTGATCGGTGAGGTGCCGGATCTCGTCACCGGGGCTCGCCGTCGGGTACCACTCGGGCGCGCCGGGCAGACCGGCCAGTCTGCCGAGGCCGGACCAGCCCTTCAGCACGCCTTCCTCGGCCGGGTACGCGAGGACGAACCCGATGCCCGGTCCCCCGCCGATCTCCTGGGTGAGCAAGGCGGGTTCCTCGCCCAGCGCCAAGGAGATCATCGCGGAATAGACGTTGGTGCCCAGCGACCGGCACAGCGCCTCGCCGAGCATCGCCCCGCCGATCCGGATGTTGATCTCGACGACCTCGGCCCCGTCGGTGGTGAGCACGAACTCGGTGTGCGCGAAGCCCTGCTCGTGGCCGGCGGCCTTGAGCACCTGGCCGATCCAGTCCTCCAGCCCGGCGAGCTCGGCCTCGGGGAAGGCCACCGGGAACGCGGCGGCCTCCTCGCGTCGCACAGGCTCGGGCGACAGCTGGCGGGAGAGGATACCGAGCAGCCGGGTCCTTCCTTGCCAGGTGACGGTTTCCGCGCTGTAGAGCGGTCCGGCGAAGTACGGTTCGGCGATCAGATGCCCCTTGAGCGGCGTGTTCTTCGCCTCCTGCCGGGCACGTTCGAGCTCGGCCTCGTCGCGGACGAGCCACACGCCGCGCGACGACGTCCCCGAGGAATCCTTGACCACCAAAGGGAAACCGAGTTCTTCGGCGACCATGACGGGCACCGGCCTGCCGCGGGTGAGCCCGTGTTCGTACAGCAGCTCGCGCACCGCGCCCTTGTCCCGCAGCACGCGGACGGCCGCGGCATCCGGACCGGGCAGGCCGAGCCGGGCGGTGAGTTCCGCGCCCGGCAGCGCCCAGGTGTCGGTCGAGTTGACGATCCCGGCGAGGTCCGGGATCGCGCGCAACGCGGCTTCGCAGGCCGCGATGTCGGTGGTGTCGATGTCGACGACCTCGACCCTGCCCGGCGCGAGGATGCCGAGCTCGTACCGGTAGATGTCACGGTTTCCGGTGAACAGCACCAGTTTCCGCCCGGCCTCCGCCGCGGCTTCGGCCAGCCTTCCGAGACCGAAGGTGAGTGCTTCCAACAGAACGACGGTCATGACACGCGCTCCTTCCGGTACGACGGCTGGACGGGGATCCCGAATCGGCGGCGGCGCCAGTCCATCGCCGCCCACGGCAGGGCAAGGTCGTCCAGGGAAGCGATCTCGCGCGGCGCGAGTCCCGCCGGGTCGACGGCCTCGCGATGCCGGGCGAAGACCCTTGCCGTGTAACGATGTCCGGTGTCGGCGCCGATCACGACGTGCGTCCGCTCCGGATTCCGCGCCGCCTCCCAGCCCGCGACGAGGTACGCGGCGCCGGTGGAAAGCCCGGCGAAGACGGCGTGCTCGCGCATCAATCCGACGGTCGCGGCCATGGCGTGCACGAAGTCCAGCCAGTGGATCCGGTCGTACAGCTCGTGGTCGACGTTGCCGAACGGGATGGCGGAGCCGATCCCGGCGATGATCGCGTCCGGATCGGTGAACCGCTCGCTGCCGAAGGTGACGCTCCCGAACGGCTGGACCCCGGTCAGCCGGACGTCCGGGTCGCGTTCGCGCAGCGCCCGCGCGATCCCGCCGGTCGACGCGCCGGTGCCCACGCTGCCGACGACGGTCAGCGGCCCGGACGGCAGCGCGCGGGCGACGAGCTCGGCGACCTCGCCGTATCCCAGGTAGTGCACGGGATCGTGGTACTGGCGCATCCAGTGCATCCCCGGGTTCCGTTCCAGGAGCTCGTGCACCCGCGCGACCCGGCGCCGCTGGTCGAGGCGGAGGTCCTCGGACGGCGGCATCTGGTCGACCGTCGCGCCCAGGATCTCCAGCTGCGAACGCATGGTGAGGTCGACGGTGGTGGACGCGACGATGTGGCAGCGCAGACCGTAGCGGTGACACGCCATCGCCAGTGCCAGCGCGTAGATCCCGCTGGAGCTGTCGATCAGCGTCTGTCCTTTTCGGACCGTCCCGTCCGCGAGCAGCGACCGGACCGCGCCGAGCGCCGCGTAGACCTTCAGGGTCTCGAAGCGGATCAGCACGATGTTCGGTTTCAACCGGATCAACGCCGGGGTCTTGATCGCGTCGGTGACGTGGTCGTGGACCGGCACGGACATCGCGGTCACCGGCCGATCGAGCGCAGGTACGCGGCCAGTGACTCGGCGCCCGCCGCGTTGCGCGGGCCACTCACGAAGTCCCCGTAGGAGACGACGTGGAACCGGTTGTCGCGTACGGCGGGCGTGTTCTTCAGCTGCGGCGAGGATTTGAGGAACGCGATCTTGTCCTGCGCGGGCCGATCGGCGTAGTCCACCACGACGATCACCTCGGGTTCGGCCTTCACCACCGCTTCCCAGCCGACGCTGCCCCAGCCGTCCTGGAGGTCGCGGAAGACGTTCGTCCCGCCCGCGGCGTCGATGATGTCGTTGGGAGCGGCGTGTTTCCCGGACGTGAAGGGCTGGTCGGTTCCGGAGTCGTAGACGAACACCTTGGCAGCCGGCGTCTTCGGCGCTCCCGCGCGGACCTTGTCGAAGCGTCCCTTGAGTTCCGAGACCAGTTCGTCGGCGCGCTGGCGGACGCCGAAGATGTCGCCGAGGTTGCGCAGATCGGTGTAGAGCGCCTCCAGCGGCGTCACTTCCGACTTCGCGGTGGGGTACTCCCAGCAGGTCTCGGTGTGCAGGTAGCTGCGGATGCCGACCTGGTCCAGCAGTTTCGGCGTGATCCCGCGTTCCTCGCTGAACCCGGAGTTCCAGCCCGCGATCACCCAGTCCGCCTTGGCGTCGACCAGGATCTCGCGGGTGACCCGCGAGGTGCCGAGCCGTTCGACCTTGGCGTAGTCGTCCTTCCACGGCGAACCCGCGATCGACGGATCGCCGAGCGAGTTCATCACGTAACCGCGCATCCGGCTCGCGAGCCCCAGCGCGAACATCTTCTCGGCCCCGGAGACGTCGTAGGCCACCGGACGCTGCGGCGCCGGGAACGTGACCCGCGCGCCGCAGTTGGTCACCGTGGCCTGTGCCGGCGCGGCCGGTCCGGCCTCGACCTGGGCGCCGCAGGCGCTCAAGAGCAGTGCCGCGGCGAAGAGCGCGGTCACCCTGGACGGCTTCATCGTGAGATCCCCTCGGTTTCGTCGGCGGGAAGGTCGTAAAGCAGTTGGAGCGCACCGGTCACGGGATGGGTGACCGGGGTGACGTCGACGCCGAACACGGCGCGGACCGTTTCCGGCGTGAGCACTTCGGCAGGCGTGCCACAGGCGGCGAGCGATCCGCCGCGCAGCACCGCGATCCGATGGCAGACGGCGGCCGCGAGGTTGAGGTCGTGCAGGGCGACGAGCACGGTGAGCCCGCAGTCGCGCAGGAACTTCAGCAGTTCCACCTGATGCCGGACGTCGAGGTGGTTGGTCGGCTCGTCGAGGACCAGCACCTCGGGTTCCTGCACGAGTGCCCGCGCCACCAGGACCCGCTGCCGCTCGCCACCCGAAAGCGTCAGCACACTCCGCTGGGCGAGATGGGTGATGTCCATCCGCCGCACCGCGTCCCGGCACAGCTCGCGTTCGCGGGCCGAAAGCCGGAGGTTGCCGCGCTGATGCGGCGACCGGCCGAGCGCGACGACCTCCTCGACGGTGAAGTCCAGATCCGCCCGGCTGTCCTGGGACAGCGCGGCGATCCGGCGGGCGGTGTCGCGCAGGCCCTGTTCGGCGAGGTCGGTGCCGTCGAGCAGCACCGCGCCGCCGGACGGCTTCAACGCCCGGTAGACGCAGCGCAACGCCGTCGACTTACCGCTTCCGTTGGGCCCGAGGAGACCGACGACCTCGCCCGCGCCGACGTCCAGGCACAGCTCGCGGATCAGCGTCGATCCGGCGACCTCGACGGAAAGCGCGTTCAGGGACAGCATCAGCGACCTCCGAACGCGTAGCCGCGACGCCGCATCACGACGAGGAACACCGGGACGCCGATCAGCGCGGTGATCACCCCGAGCGGCAGTTCTTCGGGCGCGACGAGGGTGCGGGCGAGCAGGTCGACCCACACCAGGAAGACCGCGCCCACCAGCGGCGCGAGGGCGAGCACGCGGCGATGCCCGGATCCGGCGACCATCCGCACCACATGCGGCAGGACCAGCCCGACGAACCCGATCGAACCGCTGACGGCCACGAGCAGACCGGTGACGACCGCGGTGAGCAGGAACAGCCAGCGGCGCAGCGCGGCCGCGTCGGTACCGAGGCTCATCGCGGTCTCGTCACCCATGGACAGGACGTCGAGCGCGGTCCCGTGACGCAGCAGGACCACGATCGCGACGATCACCCCGAACGCGGCCAGCGGCAACGACGCCCAGGTCGCCGCCCCGAGGCTGCCGAGGAGCCAGAAGAGCACGGTCTGCGCGGCCTGGCCGTTCGGCGAGAGGTAGACGAGCACGCTCATCACGGCCTGGAAGGCGTAGGTGAGCGCGACCCCGGTGAGCACGAGACGCAACGGCGTCAGGCCGACCTTGCTGCGGGCGGCCAGATAGACCAGCGCCGTCGCGCCGAGCGCGCCGAGGAAGGCGGCCGTCGACAGCGCCAGCACGCCGAGCCCGGCGAAGAGGCCGAACACCACGACGGCGGCCGCCCCGACCGAGGCGCCCGAGGAGATCCCGAGCACGAACGGATCGGCGAGGGCGTTGCGCACCAAGGCCTGTACGGCGACCCCGACCACCGCGAGCCCGGCGCCGACCACGGCCGCCAGCAGCACCCGCGGCGTGCGGACCTGCCAGACGATCGAGTACCCGGTGACCTCGTCGCCGGTGATGGTGCCGCCGGTGACCGCCTTACCCAGGTAACGCAGGACATCCGGCAGGGCGACGGTCGACGGGCCGAGCGAGATGCCCGCGATCAGCGAGAGCACGAGCGCCGCCGACAACAGGAGCACCGGACCGGTGAGCCGGAGCGGACGGGCAGTACCTTCGTCCGGCTCCGCGAACAGGCGGAGCGGTTCAGCCCGCACGTTCACCACGCACGATCAGGCGGCGTGCGTGGTTGTCGTAGGGCGAGCCGTCGAAATCGCCGAAGCACTCGACGCCGGTGAAGCCCGCGGACTCGAACAGTGCCTTCAGTTCCGCGGCGCTGTACAGGAAAGACAGGATCGAGGCCTGCTTCGCGACACCGTCGCGGACCAGGGTCCAGTCGGTCTTGAGCCGGGTCCAGTCGTCGAGGATGGTGTCGCGCATGAACACCGTCCCGCCGTCGACGTCGGCCACCTTGGGGCGGCCGACCCAGCCGGCCAGCACCTCCTTGCCGAGGACGTCGATCAGCAGCCTGCCTCCGGGCGCGAGACTGGCGTAGGCGTTTCGCAGCACGGTGAGGTTGTCGCCGGGCTCGGTGAAGTAGCCGAACGACGTGAACATGTTGATGATCAGGTCGTACGCGCCGGGCTCGGCGTATTCGAGCATGTCGGCCTGGATCAGCTTCACGGCGACTCCCGCGCTTTCGCAGGCCTCGCGCGCGCGTTCGAGCATGGCCGGGCTGAGGTCGACGCCGGTCACGTCGGCGCCCTTCTTCGCCAGCGGCACGACGTGGATCGCCGGACCACAGGCCAGATCCAGCACCTTCGCGCCGTCGGCGACCTCCAGCAGCGGTGACGTGGCCGTCAGGCGTTCGGCCTCTTCGGCCCGGCTGGGCGGGAACATCACGTCCGCGAAGCCGACCCAAAGGTCGTCGTCCTCGTACCAGTGCATCTCACTCCGCTCGCCGGGCCGCACGATTCAGCCCCACAAGTCGTCGGAGGATCGTCTTCGGTTCCCGGTGTCGCAGCCTTTCTCGTGGAGTGATCACTGATTACCGTCAGGGAGCGGCTCGGATTCGCCCGCCGTCCGTGCCCGGGAGAGAATTCCCGGCGAACGATGTCCGGTCCTGTCCGGCGGCTCCGACGTCTCCGGCAGAAGGCACCGGGGCGGTGCCCGCCGAGAGGAGTCAACCGTGAAGTACATGATCATGATGATGGGGTCGCAGAAGGATCTCGAGACCATGGGCGGCACCTGGAGCGCCGAGGACGCCACGGCCCTGCACGAGTTCATGGGCAAGTGGAACAACGACCTGGTCGAGACCGGCGAGTTCGTCGACGCGCAGGGCCTCTCCCAGCCGGCGCACGCGCGCCGCGTCTCCCTGCGTGACGGCGCTCCCGTGGTGACGGACGGCCCGTACGCCGAGACGCAGGAGGTCCTGGTCGGCTACACGATCGTCGACTGCGCGAGCTACGACCGCGCGACCGAGATCGCGGCCAAGCTGGCGGACACCCCGTTCCCGGCGGACCACGATCTCGACCGCGACTGGTACGTCGACATCCGGCCGTGCGCCGACAGCTTCGAAGAACTGGAGCTCTAGATGCCGGACAGCGGCGTCGAGGACCTGCTGCGTGAGCTGTCTCCGCAGGTCCTCGGCGCCGTCGTCCGCCGGTACGGTCACTTCGACCTGGCGGAGGACGCGACGCAGGAGGCGCTTCTCGCGGCCACGACGCAATGGCCCGCCGAGGGGCGCCCGGACAATCCGCGCGCGTGGCTGATCACGGTCGCCTCGCGGCGGCTGACCGATCTGCTGCGCGCCGAGCAGGCACGGCGCCGTCGCGAGGACACCGTCGTCCAGTGGACGCTGCCGGAGGAACACCTCGCGCCCGCGGCGGACCGGCGGGCCGCCGATTCCGACGACACGCTCATCCTGCTCTTCCTGTGCTGCCACCCGTCGCTGTCACCCGCGTCGCAGATCGCGCTGACGCTGCGGGCGGTCGGCGGCCTCACCACGGCGGAGATCGCCCGCGCGTTCCTGGTGCCCGAGGCGACGATGACGCGGCGGATCAGCCGCGCGAAGACCGGCATCAAGACGAGCGGTGTCCCGTTCGGCATGCCGCCGGAAGCCGACCGCTTGGCGAGGCTCGACGCGGTGCTCCACGTGCTGTATCTGATCTTCAACGAGGGGTACGCCAGCACGTCCGGCCCCGAGCTGCTGCGGGCCGAGCTGTCCGCCGAAGCCATCCGGCTGACCAGGATCGTCCATCGGCTGCTGCCGGACGACAGCGAGGTCACCGGGCTGCTCGCGCTGATGCTGCTCACCGATGCCCGCCGTCCGGCGAGGACGGGGCCGGACGGCGGGCCGATCCCGATGTCCGAGCAGGACCGGAATCACTGGAACGGCGAGTACGTCGCCGAGGGCGTCGCGCTGTTGTCGGCCGCGCTGCCGCACGGGCCGACCGGGCAGTTCCAGATCCAGGCGGCGATCGCCGCGGTGCACGACGAAGCTCCGAGCGCCGAAGAGACCGATTGGCCGCAGATCGAGGCGCTGTACGAACTTCTGCTGCGCCTTTCGGACAATCCCGTGGTGGCGCTGAACCACGCGGTGGCCGTCGGGATGGCGAGAGGACCGCGGGAAGGCCTGGCGGCCTTGGAAAAGCTCGGCGACCGGCTCTCCGGCGATCACCGGTTCCCCGCCGCCCGCGCGCATCTGCTCGAAATGGCCGGGGACACCGCCGGCGCTGTCGAGTCCTATGTGGAGGCCGCTCGGCGCGCGACGAACCTTCCGCACCAAAGGTATCTGCGGTCACGCGCCGCTCGCCTGCGCTCGTGAGTGGTGAGGACGGTTAGGGCGGACCGGTCTTCGCCTACCTACCGCGGACCTGCACGAGGCTCGCGTCCGGATCGTCCTCACCACTCACGAGTTCGTACGGGTCAGCAGCTGAGCAACAGCCCGGTGATCGCCGTGCAGGTCGACGAAGCGGTGTTGTTGCCCGCGTTCGGGTCGGCGACCGAACTCTGCGTGATCTTCGCGGTCGTCTTGACCGGCCCGAGGGTCAGCAGCCCGGCGCCCACCGTGAACTTGGCCGTGGCACTGGCCCCGGACGCGAGCGACGGGAAGTCGCAGTTGACGACCTTCGTGCCGCTCGGGTGCGAGCAAGCGGACGAGCCGGTGAAGCCCAGCCCGTTGCCGAGGGTCGACACCACCCGGATCCCGGAAGCCGCGGCGGGGCCCGCGTTCGTGACCTTCACCGTGTAGTCGATCGACGACGTCAGGACCCCACGCGGGGACGCGGTCAGCGTGACGCCGAGGTCGGCGTTGCTCGACGTGCCGGTGACGGTCAGCACGGGACCGTCGAGGATCTCGAAGCTGTAGTTGTCGCCGACGAACTGGTGCTGCAGGGTGACGCTGCCCAGCGGGGCGTCGTCCTTGACCCGGAAGGTGAACAGCACGGTCTTGCTCTGACCGGGGGTCACCGAGCCGACACCGCCCCGGATACTGCCGCCGAGCATGTCGCAGGCGAACGCGCCGGGACAGGACACCAGGTCCACGATCGCGGGAAGCGAGGATTCCTTGCCGTAGAGCGTCGCCTTGCCACCTTCGATGGTGGACGTCGCGTCGGCGTTGTAGACGGTCTGGGAGACGGTGAACGTCTGTCCACGTTGGACAGTTGTCGGAGATACCTCCACCGCGCTGGTCGGCGGGGCCGCGACGGCGGAGGCCGGCGCGACGAGCGTGATCGTGGCCACCGCGGCCACCAAAGACAGGAGCGAGGCTCTTCGAAGCTTCATCGGTACTCACTATTCCGGTCGGGGGCTTTTCGCCGATCGGTGCGGACAACGATCAGTCGCCCCGGAACGGACATTCGTTACCGGTGTCTCCCGCCAGGTGGCCCGACGTCCTCACCCGCTCGGAGTAGTCACTTTCGCGTTCCGAGTGCACAACACGGGTCTTCGGTCAGAAGTTCGATCATCGGCTCGTTCCCAAGCTGTGACAAAGCGGCTGATCATGACGACGTCGCGCCGCCCAGGGGCGCCGGAAGCGCCGGACGACTCGCGGTCGCCCGGGCTTACGAAGACGGATCGACCTGGGTGATGCGCACGGTGACCTGGTTGTCGGCGTAGGTGTAGGCCACGTATTCGAATTCGACGCCGGTGCGTTCGACGTATTCCAGCCAGGCCTTGTGCTCGTGTTCCTGCCAGCCGGGGTAATTGAAGAACTCGTCGAAGTGCACGATGCTGCCCGGCCGCAGGCGCGGGCCCGCCAGATCGAGCACGGTTTTCGCCGAGCTGTACAGATCGCCGTCCACGTGCAGGAAATCGACGGCGCCTTCGTGCTTCTCGAGAAAGCCGGGAAGGGTGTCGGCGAAAAGACCGACGACGAGTTCGGCACCGGGGACGTCCGGCAGATCGTCGCGCGCGAAAGAACCGGCGGGCATCCCGTTGAGCCAGTTCTCCGGCAGGCCCTGGAACCAGTCGAAACCGTAGGTCTCGACACCCCCGCGTGCCTTCGCGATCACCCGCAGTGTGTTCCCGCTGGCGACGCCGAATTCGAGCGCCATTCCGCCTGACGGGGCAAGGGAAAGCGCGTACGCGAGCGTCTCCTGCGGGCGCGCGAAGTGTTTGGTCCCGGTCAGGTTCTCCCTGGCGAAACGGTTGCTGTCCCGCGCCGCGTCCTGATCGCCGGCGTAGATCATGTCGCGGCGGCTGCGGATTTCGAACTCGATGACGCGGTCGTAACAGCGATCCCCTTGCCGGACGATCTCCGCGCGCAGGTCCGCGGCGACCCGTTCCAGTTCCTCCGTATAAGGATCATGGAATCGCCGCGCGAGCCGGTGCAGGCCCCGGCCGAGGGTGCCTCGGGCCGATCGGCCCAGGGTTTTCAGGGCTGAATGGGGTACCAGGTGACGCATTCCGGGACGATACACCAGCACCGTTCGGGTGAACGGATCCAGAACGCCCGAAGCCGATTTCGTTGCGGTAACCGAGGGGTCCGCTCCTAGCATCGCGTTCACCGCCGGTGATCGTTCACCGGCAAGGAAAAAGGAGCACGATGAGCCGGATCGTCATCTTCGGGGCGGGCGGACGCGCAGGGCGTCGCGCGGTCGCCGAAGCCGTGAACCGCGGACATCAGGTCACCGCCGCCGTCCGGGACCCCCGGCGGCACGCGGATCTCGCCGGGGACCACGTCACCTTGACCGCCGCCGACGTCACCGTCGCGGACGACGTCGCGAAGGCGGCCGCCGGGCACGACGCCGCGATCAGTTCCGTCTACCGCGCGGATCTCCCGTCGCGGGAGTACTACCCGGCCGCCGCGCACGCGCTGATCGACGGCCTCGGCCGGGCCGCCGTCGCGCGGCTGGTCGTCGTCGGCGTCGGATCGGCGCTGGAGATCTCACCGGGCGTCGCGTTCCACGACCAGCCCGGCTGGCCGCCGGAACACCGCGAGTTCTCGCTCGGGCACACTGCGGAACTGGAGGTCTTCCGCGCGTCCGGCGAGCGCCTCGGCTGGGTGATCATCGCGCCGCCGCCCGTGCCGCTCGACGAACACGCCGCCCGCACGGGCGAGTACCGCAGCGGTGACCACCGGGTGCTGCCACGCGCGGAGGACGCGGGGCCGTTCTCCTACGCGGATCTCGCGGTCGCGCTGGTCGACGAGATCGAACGGCCGAAGCACTCGAAGGCGATGATCGCCATCGACCACTGACCGGAGGCCTTCACGGAACAAACCTCAGCGCTCGGGGCTGTCCCCGCCGTTCTGCTCCGCCAGGAACCGCTCGAACTGGTTGCCCAGCTCCTCGGCGGTCGGCATGTGCTCGACGGATTCCGCGAGCAGGCTTTCCTTGCTGGACGCCTCCATGAACGTGTCGTACTGCTGCTCCAGCGCGCGCACGACGTCGGCGACCTTCTCCGATCCGGCGACCTGTCGGGCGATCTCGGCTTCCGCCTCCTGCGAGGCCTCCCGCAGGTCGTCGTCCGGCAGGTTCAGCCCGGTCGCCTCGGCGACGGCTTCGAGCAGGTGCAGCGCGGCGCTCGGGTACGTCGAGTCCGCGAGGTAGTGCGGAACGTGCGCGGCGAATCCGGACGCGTCGTGTCCCCACTCGCCGAAGCGGAACTCCAGCAGCCCGGCGACACTGCCCGGAACCTGCATCCGGTTGGGCAGCGGCCGGTGGTCGCCGACCAGGTCGTCCCGCGTCGCGTGCGCGGTCACGCCGAGCGGGCGGGTGTGCGGCGCGCCCATCGGGATGCCGTGGAAACCGGTGGTGAGCCGGACGTCCCAGCGTTCGACCAGGCCGCGCACGGCCGCGCAGAACCGCTCCCAGTCGTGGTCCGGTTCCGGGCCGGTGAGCAGCAGGAACGGCACGCCGTCGTCGTCGTGCAGCAGGTGGACGACCAGTTCGGGGGCGTCGTAGGCCTCCCAGCGGTCGATGGAGTAGGTCATCGTCGGGCGGCGCGAGCGGTAGTCGATGAGGCGGTCGACGTCGAAGCGCGCGACCACGCGGTGCTCGGAGGAGTTCAGGAGGTGCTCGGCGACGAGCTTGCCCGCCGACCCCGCGTCCATGAACCCGTCGAAGTAGTGCAGGAGCACGGCCCCGCCGAGGTCAGGGACGTCCGAGTCCACCTCGTACAGGTCTTCCGGGTCCAGCGCCACCAGATCCTCCAGGTTTCGTGCGTACAACCTTCTACGGGTGGCAACGCCCCGATAGGGGGTATCCATTCCGCCGACCGTGTCCGGAATCCTATCGGCCCGTGACAGGTGTCGTGGGCGGTCCGCGCCGAGGTGGTGCAGGCTGAGTGAGTGACTGAAGAGACAGCAACGGCGGAACGGCTCACCCTGCGCCCGCCCGCCAACCGGGTCAGCCGTCGCGCTATCGGCTACTGGGCGGTGTGGGCCGCGGTCGGCTGGGTGATCGTCGTCGGCGTCCAGGCGGTGTTCGTGTTCACCAGCGACGACGCGCCGACGTGGCTCGTGGTGACGCTGACGATCTCGTGCGTGCTCGCCCCGCTGCATCTGCTGGTCATGCCGCAGTGGCGGTACCGGATCCACCGCTGGGAGGTCACCGGCGAGGCCGTGTACACCCAGGAAGGCTGGCTCAAGCAGGACTGGCGGATCGCGCCGATCTCGCGGATCCAGACCGTCGACATCGAACGCGACCCGGTCGAGCAGCTGTTCAAGCTGGCCAAACTCACCGTGACGACGGCGTCCGCCGCGGGCCCGGTCAAGATCTCCGGTCTCGATCACGCCGACGCGCTGGCGCTGGCCGCTTCACTCACGAAGACCACACAGGCCACCCCGGGTGACGCGACATGAGCACCGAGGCCCTGCCGGAGGCCGACGTCGACCAGTGGCACCGCCTCGACCGCCGGATGCTGCTGATCCGCCCGGTGCTCGACATCGTCAAATCGCTGCCGGTGCTGATCGGGACGGTGCTCCTCGGCCGCGGCAACGGCTGGGAGTGGATCGGCCTTGGCGTCACCGCCGTGACCGTGTTCGTCGGCGTCTCGCACGTGCTCACTTCGCGCTACCGCATCGCCGACGGCCAGGTGGAATGGACCACGGGCCTGTTGCTGCGCAAGCATCGCGCGATCCCGCTGGACCGGATCCGCACGGTCGACGTCACCTCGGAGCCGAAGCACCGCCTGTTCTCCCTCAGCGCCGTGCGCATCGGCACCGGGCGGCATTCGGTGGGCCAGGGCTCCAGCGGCGACCAGCTGGTGCTCGACGCCGTCAGTGAGACCGAGGCACACCGCCTGCGCACGGTTCTTCTGCACCGCAAGGAAGTCCCCGCCGAGGCCGAGACCACGCCGCCGCCGGAGCAGGTCGTGGCGGAGGTCGACCGGAAGTGGGTGCGGTACGCGCCGTTCACGCTGTCCGGGCTCGCCGTGGTGGGCGCGGTGTTCGCCGCCGTCTGGCATTTCGCGCACCAGCTGAACATCGACCCGGAGAACGTCGGGCCGCTGCGCGACCTCATGGACGATCTGGCGAACACGGCGTTGTGGCTGATCGTGGTCGTCGCGGCGGTCGCCCTGCTGGTGGTCGTCTCGCTGCTTTCCGTCGGCGGCTACGTGCTCTCGTTCTGGAACTTCAGGCTCACCCGCGAGACCGAGGGCACCCTGCACGTCCGGCGCGGGCTGATCACCACGCGTTCGGTGTCCATCGAAGAGGAGCGGCTCCGCGGCGTCGAGGTCAAGGAACCGTTGCCGCTGCGGATCGCGGGCGGAGCACGGCTCACCGCGATCGCCGGCGGGCTGCGCGAAGGCAAGGGCGGGGACAAGGGCGGCGGGCTCCTGCTGCCGCCCGCGCCCGTCGGCCGGGTCCACGAGGTCGCGGCCGAAGTGCTGCGCGAGAACTTCGACCCGGCCACCGTGCCGCTGGACCGGCATCCGCGACGGGCGCTGACCCGGCGGCTCACCCGGGCGATCGGCGGCGTGCTGTTCCTGGCGGCGGCGCTGTACGGCCTGTACTGGATCGACTTCCTGCCGGCGTGGATGTGGCAGGTCGCGCTCGGCCTGCTGCCGTTCGCGGCGCTCGTGGGCTGGGACGGCTACCGCAATCTCGGCCACGCGATCGTCGGGCGTTACCTGGTCAGCCGCTCCGGCTCGCTGGCGCGCGCGACGGTGGCGATCCGGCGTGAAGGGGTCACCGGGATCGTCGTCAGCCGCTCGTTCTTCCAGCGTCGTGCCGGTCTGATCACCGTGACCGCGCCGATCGCGGCGGGCCGGGGCGGCTATCAGGTGGTCGACGTCGGCGAATCGGCCGGGCTGGCGATGGCGGAACAGGCCGCGCCCGGTCTGCTCACTCCGTTCCTGCGACGGGAGGCTCAGCGGTAGCCGGTCACGTCCGCCGGTTTGCCGGGATCCTGGACCTCGACGAGATAGCGCCAGGAGTCGGGACGGCTGCCGTCGAGGTCGGTGAATCCGTATTCCTTCGCCAATTCACCACTGGACATCGATTTCCCGTTCCAGCGGGCGACATCGGTATCACCGGCCAGCGCGGCGACCGCCCTCCCGACGTACGCCGGGCTTTCAGAAATGGCGAAATGGGGCTGTACCTTGGTGGCGTCCCGCCAATTCTCTTCGGTCACCCGATAAGCGTCGAGCATGGCCTCGGAACGCAACCAGCCCGGCGTGACCGCGACCGCGGTACCGCCGTGTGCCGCCAATTCGTGGGCGAGCGCGAACGCCATCCGGTTCACCGCGGTCTTGGCAAGGTCGTAGAAGAAGGAAACGCGGTAGTTTTCCGCGTTGTACCCGGTCGTCCCGTCGTTGACCTCGACGACCAGCGCGCCCGGCCTCCTGATCATGAGCGGGATCGCGAAATGGCTGGTGATGGCGTGTGTGTCGACGGCAAGCCGCAGTGTCCGCAGTCCGGTGTCCAAAGTGGACTCCCAGACGGTCCTGCCCCATTCGATGGGCGCGCCGTAGATGTCGTTGACCAGCACGTCCAGCGCGCCCTGCTCGGCGTCGATCCGTTCCACCAGTTCGCGGACCTCGTCGGCCACCAGGTGGTCGACGGCGACCGCGATCCCGTGCCCGCCCGCTCCGTCGACCAGCGCCGCGGTCTCCTCGATCGTCTCCGGGCGGTTCATTTCCGATCTCCGCGAACCGGTGCTGCGGCCGGTCACGTAAACGGTCGCACCGGCGACACCCAGCTGGACCGCTATTCCCCGGCCCGCCCCGCGGGTCGCCCCGGCGACCAACGCGATCTTGCCCGCCAATGGCTTTTCCATCGCCCGAACCTAGCAAGAAGTCAGCTTGTTCGTGGACCAAAGTCCCTGGTCCGCTTTTCACACAATGTGCTACGTTCTTGACTCTTTGTGATTGGCCCCGGCGAGAGGTCGAGATGACACCTGCCGCACGATCCCTGGACACCGCTCCCCCGAAACGCACTCCCGGTGCCAGCAGTTCACGCAAAGTGCTCCAGTTGCTGCTGTCCTTTTCCGAACGCCGCTGGGACGCGAGCGTCGCCGAACTCGCCGCGAGGATCGGCACTCCTGTGGCGACGACGTATCGCTATGTCGCGTTACTGAAAGAGCTTCAACTTCTCGAGGAGGGAAAAACAGGCCGATATCATGTGACGAGCCAGGTGATGCCGCTCGCGAGGGCCGCGCAACTGGCGAACGACCTGGCCCGGCTGGCCCGCCCGGCGATGGAAGAGGCCGCCCGAGACCTCGGCGAGACCGTGTTGCTGTTCCAGCATTTCGGCGATTCCGCGGTCTGCGCGGACCGTGTCGAATGCGAACGCGCGATGCGGTTCACCTTCCAGCCGGGCCATTCCGTCCCGCTCGGCTCCGGCGCGTCGGGCAAGATGCTGCTCGCCATGCTGCCGGAGGGCGAACGCGAACGACGGCTTTCGTCGATCGTCCAGCGTCGCGGCCCGAGCGTGCGGGAAGAGGTCAAACGTGCCGGGGCGAACCGGTATTCGGTCAGCTGGGGCGAACTGGACGAAGGCGTCTGGTCGTGCTCGGTGCCGATCCCGAGCACCGGTCACCGCCCGGCGGTGCTGACCCTCGCCGCTCCCGCGACCCGGATCAGCGACGACGCGAAACGCGCCGCCATCGTCACGCTCCAGTCGTACGCGAGCAGGATCCACCGCGCCGTTTCGTCGTTCTCCCTCTAATTCGCGCGCGCCCGCGCGCCGCGACGGGGTAGAACTCGATCCGTGATCCGACTCGCCGAACCCGAAGACCTGCCCGCGCTCCAGGACATCGAGCGCGCCGCGGGCGAACCGTTCCGCGCACTCGGCATGGCCGCGATCGCCGACGACGACCCGCCGTCGATCGAGGACCTCACGAACTTCCGGAACGCGGGCCACGCCTGGGTGTACGACACCGGCGACGGCCCGGTGGCGTACCTGCTCGCCGAGGTCGTCGACGGCCACGGCCACATCGAGCAGGTGTCCGTCCATCCGGATCATGCGCGGCGCGGGCTCGGGCGGCGGCTGATCGAGCACGCCGCGGAGTGGGCAGCGCGCGAAGGGCTCGCGGGGCTGACGCTGACGACGTACGCCGAAGTGCCGTGGAACGCGCCGTACTACGCGCGTCTCGGCTTCGAGGTTCTCGACGAAGAGAGCCTCACCGAGGGCCTGCGTGCCGTCCGCGCCGATGAGATCGCCCGCGGGCTGGACGCGTGGCCGCGGGTGACCATGCGGCGCATTTCCCGGCCGGCACGGAAAGCGTGAGGGCGGAGGAGATTTCGCGGGCGACGCGGTGACCGGATGGCGATCGCCGATTCCGTGAAGGCCTCCTTGAGGGACCCAGAGTCCCTCAAGGAGGCCTTCACGGACCGGACCGGCACGACCCACCCTGCCGAAGATGACCCGCGCGGGGGGTCGGATTGGCCGCCGCTGTCGAACGTGTGTTCTACTGTCCGCGCCGGCCCCGGAGGGGGAAGCTCCGCGGGCCGGCACCGGACTTCAGGGAGGCACGGATGGCGGTCAAGATCACCCATCTCACCAACGGCCAGCAGGTGCGCTTCGCCAACGCGGACGGCGCCCGGCGCTACGCCGAGATCATGGGCGGCGGGGTCGACAAGTGGCGGTTCACCGTGGTCAGCGGGCATGAGCGCCCGGAATTGTCGGGGCGGGTCGTTAATGTGCCGGTATGGCGTATGACTTCCAGGTGACCGTGGACTCCGCTCATCCGCACGACCTCGCCGACTGGTGGGCCGAGATGCTCGGCTGGCAGGTCGAGGGGAGCAACGAGGAGTTCATCCGCGAGATGGTCGCGAAGGGGTACGCCCAGGAGGAGTCGACCACCACGCACAAGGGTGCCCTGGTGTGGAAGGACGGCGCGGCGATCGTCCACCCCGAGACCAAGCAGCGGTTCCTCTTCCAGCTGGTACCCGAAGGAAAGACGGTGAAGAACCGCCTGCATCTCGACATCCGGATGGGGGCGGACAAGATCGAGGCCGAACTCGAACGGCTGACCTCCCGCGGCGCGACGTTCCTGCACCGCGGCAAGCAGGGGCCCGCCGAGTGGATCACGATCGCGGACCCGGAGGGCAACGAACTCTGTCTCTCCTGAGGCGGGCCCGCGAGGGCCCGTCACTGGGGGTGTCATGAAGGGACCTGGTCCCGTCGGCTGTGCCCTTCATGACCGAGCGCGCGGCCCTCGTGCGCGTCAGGCTCCGCGATTCGCTTCGAGTCGCGGAGCGTGGCCTGAAGGGGCCTTTCATGGCGAGATCTGCCACGAAAGGCCCCTTCATCACGTCCGGCCTCCGCTTCGGGGGTGGACGCCAAGGTGTCCGGTCCGTGAAGGCCTCGGCGATCGCCACTCTCGCCCCAGCGGTCACCGCGGCCGCGCGTGAAGCCCCAGTACATGAAGGCCCCCTTCCTTGCGCCTGGCGTAAGGAAGGGGGCCTTCATGTACCGCAAGCGACAAGGGCGCCGGTGCCGAGCCGGTCAGGTGGGTCGTGAGTGGCGATCCGGGGGTGAACGCCAAAGGCGTCCGGTCGAAGGCCCCGGTCCGTGAAGGCCTCCTTGAGGGACCCAGAGTCCCTCAAGGAGTCCTTCACGGACCAAGACCCGGCACTCACCGCGAGTTGCTCCCCCGCCAAGCCACGTAGTCCGCGACCGCAGCCGCGACGTCGAAAGCCGGTTCGAAGCCGGTGTCCTCGGCGAGCCGGGTGATGTCGAGATGCGGTCCGGGCTGTCCTCCCGGCCGGAGGTCGAGCCGGAGCCCTGGAGTGATCGCCTCCAGCGCGCCCGCGAGTTCGCGGTTGAGCGACGGCCGCCCGCGGGACACGTTGTAGGTGTCGTGCCGCAGCTTCTCCGCGCTCATGAGCATGGCGATCGCGCGCCCCGCATCAGGCGCGTAGCAGCTGTCGCCACCGTCGTCGGCCAGCAGCGGCGACGGCCGCTCGCCGCGGAGAACCGCGCTGATGTACGGCGGAATGGGGTTGAACGGCGACTCCGGATCCATCAGCGGACCCCAGATGCTCCCGATCCGCAGCACGACCGGCTGGACCCCGCTGCCCGCGAGGGCGTGCGTGGTCAGGGCCTCCACGGCCTTCTTGAAGGCGATGATCAGATGTGGTAGTTCCACCGAGGGCAGGGCGAGTTCCTCGTGCCACGGGGAATCCGCCTGTCCGATGTAGACACCGAGGCTGCTGGCGACGGCGAACCGGCGGACGCCCCAGGTACGCGCGGCGTCCAGCGCGTTGAGCAGGGCGGTGGTGTCCGCGCGGAAGAAGCCGACCGGGTCCTCACCGGGGATGGTTCCGGCGAGATGGACGATGTCCCCGATGTCGTGGCGGTCGGCGAGCGCCAGGAAGGCGTCCCGGTCGGTGACGTCGAGAGGTTCGACGGTCACCTCGCCGTCGAGGAACGACGGGACCTCGGTGCGGTGATGGGCGGTGACCACGACGTCGTGGCCGAGGTCGGTGAGCGCGCGGGCGGTGTGGGCGCCGATCATGCCCAGCCCTCCGGTGACGAGGATCATCGGCCGACGCCGTAATGGAGGTGGGTCACGCCGGGCGCAGGGATCGCTTGCAGCAGACGGAGTTCCACGTGTTCCGGCAGTTCGTTGAAGAACCTCCTGCCCTTGCCGAGCAGGATGGGCACCTGGTGGAGGATCACCTCGTCGACCAGTCCCGCGGCCAGCGCGGAGGTGACCAGCCCGCCGCCCATCAGGCCGACGTCCTTGGTCCCGGCGATCTCGCGCGCGGCGGCGACGGCGTCCTCGACGCCGGTGGTGATCACGGTCTGCCGGCCACTCGCTTCGGGCACGGGGCAGTGGCTGACGAGGACCATCGGCACCGCCGGGTGCGGGCTCCCGCCGCCGAAGCGGCCGGAATGCTCGTAGGTGGTGCGCCCGACGACGATCGCGCCGATGCGGCTCGCGATGGTGTCGAAGAACCGCGCGCTCGGTTCGCTCAGTTTGAAGCCGTCGAACACCTCGCTCGGGGTGTCGCCGTCGAAGTACCAGTCGAACAGCGTCGGCGCGTCGCCGAGCCCGCTTCCGAACTCTTCGGCGCCCTCGGGCAGCTTTCCGCTGATGAAGCCGTCCACGGAGACGGCGAGGCCGGTGAAGACCTTGCTCATGGCATTCCTCCCAGTATTCGTTTCGTTCGTTCGAGGTGGGCGGCGATACCCCCAGGACCGCCGTCCACCTCGCGGACCGGTGGCCAGCCCTGTTCCTTCGCGTACTTCGCGACGCGTGCGGCCAGTTCGGCCCCCGGTCCTTCCCCCGCGACCAGCACCGGCTCCGGATCGGCCCCCAGGCTCCGGGGATGCGCCGCCGCCCACTCCAGCACCGCCCGCGCCGCCGGGAACGCGGGCAGTCCGGCGGCGATCACCACCGCCCCGCAGCCCGCGACCCGTTCGGCGCCCGCCCCGTCCGGGGCGAACCAGAGCACCAACGGGGCCGCGGCACGATGCCCGGACGGCCAGTGCACCCGCGTGACGCCGCCCCGCATTCGCAGCTCGGCAACGCGCTGACCTGCTGTTTCGGCCATGACCTACCTTGTCACGGACGGGGCGCGGAAGGGAAAGACCGATCACGCATCACCTTCTTGCGCGGAACGCATCACCACGGCCGGGGCGAGCGGGGATACTCGACGCCATGTCCGAACGTCCCGCCGGGCCGCGGCTGCTGGGCATGCCTTCGGCCGCCGACGCGATCGAGCTCAAGCACCTGCGGGCGTTCGTCGCGGTCGCCGACGAACTCAACTTCGGCCGGGCCGCCAACCGGCTGTTCGTCTCCCAGCCCGCCCTCAGCCGCCAGATCAAGGCGCTGGAACAGCTGATCGGCTGCCAGCTGCTGCGCCGCTCGACCCACCGTGTCGAACTGACCCTCGCCGGCGAAGCCCTGCTCGGCGCCACGCTCCCACTGTTGTCCGACATGGACGACGCGATCGCCCTCACCCGATCGGTCGGCGGCGAAGTGAACGCGCGCGTCACCCAGCTGTGGAATTCGGTCATCGAGGACGGCGAGAGCGGGCTCGCCGCGATGCGGGAGGCCTTCGAAGCGCTCAACGCGCAGCTCCCCGTCCCGGACGGCACCGTGGTGCGGCCGGTCCAGACGGACGGCGTGTCCTCGCTGGTCGTCGCCCCCGGGCCGGGGCACCGACCGACCGTGCTGCACCTGCACGGCGGCGGCTACATCGCGGGCTCGGCCTTCGGATACCGCCCGCTGACCGGCGCGCTGGCGGCCGCGACGGGCGCCGCCGTGCTGGTGCCGGACTACCGGCTCGCCCCGGAGCATCCCTTCCCCGCCGCACTGGAAGACGCTCTCCGCGCCTACCGCTGGCTGCTCGGCCAGGGCACGGCCCCGGAGCGGCTGACCGTCAGCGGCGACTCGTCGGGCGGAGGGCTGGCGGTTTCCCTGCTGCTCAAGCTGGAACAGGAAGGCTTGCCCCAGCCCGGCAAAGCGGTCCTGCTGTGCCCGGCGATGGACGTGGTGGACCCGCCGGACGGCGGCACCCCGGTCGCGCGATGGTTCTCGCTCTACGTCCGTGACCACCCGCCGACGGATCCCCTGCTGAACGTCTTCGAAGGCGACCTGTCCGGGCTGCCGCCGATGCTCGTCCAGTCAGGCACCGAGGACGTGACGCTGCCCGAGACACGCCGCTTCGTCGACAAGGCCCGCGAGCAGGGGGCCGACGTGCGCTTCGACCTGTACCCGGTCAGCACGCACGTCTTCCACCTGTTCTGGTCGTTCCTGCCCGAGGCCGCGGACGCCCTCGAACAGGTCGCCGGTTTCCTCGGCGAGGACGAGAGCGGTTCCGCGGCCGAAGCAGGCTAGGCGAGCTTGTCCAGAGCGCGCGGCAAGGCCGTCGCGAGCTGGTCCAGTTCGGCCTCCCCGGCGATCAGCGGCGGCGAGACCGCGATCCCCTTGGCCAGGTTCCGCACCAGGACGCCTTCGTCGCGTGCCAGCCGCTGGAGCCGGTTCGCCGCGCCGGGGTTCGCCGCGACGACGTCGGCTTTCAGTTCGACCGCGGCGAGGAAGCCCAGCCCGGCCCGGACCTCGGCGACCAGCGGATGCGAGACCAGCCCGGAAAGCGCGTCCGCCAGCGGCTTCTCCAGCTCCCGCCCGCGCGGGATGAGCCCGTCGCGTTCGTAGATGTCCAGCGTCGCGTTGCCCGCGGCGCAGGCGACCGGATGCCCCGCGTAGGTCGCGCCGTGCCGCAGCACCGGCGCGCCCGGCTCACCGGTGAAGAACGGCTCGGCCACCCTCGGCGCGACGATCAGCGCGCCCAGCGGGATCGTCCCGCCGGTGATGCCCTTCGCGGTCGTGATCATGTCCGGTTTCACGGCCCACCGGTCGATCCCGAACCAGGTGCCGAGCCGCCCGAAAGCGGCGATCACGCAGTCCGCGACGAACAGCACGTCGTGCTTGCGGCAGATCTCGGCGACGGCCTCGATGTACCCGTCCGGCGGCAGCAGGACTCCGCCCGCGCCGATCACCGGTTCACAGAAGAACGCCGCGACCTTCTCCGGCCCGACCCGCAGGATCTCCGCTTCGAGCGCTTCGGCGCTGTCGTAGGGCACGTGCGAGATGTCGCCCGGCAGCGGCCCGAACCCGGCGGCGTTGGCCGCGATGCCGCCGACGGCCGTGCCGAATCCGTGCGTGCCGTGATACCCCTGCACCCGCCCGATGACGTGCACCTTCTCCGGGCGCCCGGTGTGCGCGAAGTACGAGCGGGCGATCTTGACGGCGGTGTCGACGACGTCGCCGCCACCCGATCCGAAGAACACCTTCGAGCCCGGTTCCGGGGTCAGCGCGGAGACCCGTTCCGCGAGCTTCAGCGCGGGTTCGTTGGCGTTGTAGCCGAACAGGTTGTACGAGTCGAGCGTCCGCAGCTGGTCCGCGACGGCCTGCGCGATCTCCTCGCGTCCGTGCCCGAAGTTCGCGTACCAGAGCGACGCGGTCGCGTCGAAATACCGCTTCCCCTCGTCGTCCCAGACGTAGGAACCCTCACCGCGGGTGATGACGAGCCGGTCACCGTCGACCGCTCCCATGTCCGCGAAGGGGTGCCACAGCGGATTGCGCGCGGACGCCGACGAAACCATGATCTTCCTCCTCGTGCTCGTGGCCCCCATCCTCACCCGGATCCGGCCGCGACGCGAACACTCCATCGTGCACATTTCACCCGGCGGACCTCGCCGGTCTGTCGCGCAACCTCCGGTGATTTTCCAACACCATCCCAACGGCCCTTGACCAGCGTCGGTCGATCCTGTTGTTTGATGAGTGAGTTTGTTCAAAGTTGAGCATTCTGGGAGGAACTTTATGCGTCGTCTCGCTGGCGCGCTCGTCGCCGCCTGCACGCTCACCGCCCTCTGCGCCGTTCCGGCGGCAGCCGACGAAAGCGCACCACCACCGGTCGCGACACCGCCGATGGGCTGGAACAGCTGGAACAAGTTCGGCTGTGACATCAACGAAAAGCTGATCAGGGAAACCGCCGACGCCATGGTGTCGTCCGGGCTGAAGGCCGCGGGCTACCAGTACGTCAACATCGACGACTGCTGGGCGGAAAAGAATCGCACGCCCGACGGGAAGTACGAACCACACCGCACACGATTCCCCAGCGGGATCAAGGCGCTGGCCGATTACGTCCACGGCAAAGGCCTGAAGCTCGGCATCTACACCAGTGCCGGCACGGAAACCTGCGCGCGGACCATGCCCGGTTCGCTCGACCACGAAGACGTCGACGCGCGGACGTTCGCGGACTGGGGTGTCGATTACCTCAAGTACGACAACTGCAACAACCAGGGCCGGCCCGCGCTGGAGCGGTACACGAAAATGGGCGAGGCGCTGAAGAAGACCGGCCGCCCGATCGTCTACGCCCTGTGCGAATGGGGTCAGAACAAGCCCTGGGAATGGGGCAAGAACGCCGGTGCGCAGTTGTGGCGCACCACCGGCGACATCACCGACACCTGGGCCAGCATGACGAGTCTTCTCGACCAGCAGGTCGGCCTGGAGGCCTACTCCGGACCGGGCGGCTGGAACGACCCGGACATGCTGGAGGTCGGCAACGGCGGCATGACCGACACGGAGTACCGCTCCCACTTCGCGCTCTGGTCGCTGCTCAACGCCCCGCTGCTGGCGGGCAACGACCTGCGCTCGATGTCCGAAGCGACCAAGAAGATCCTGCTGAACAAGGACATTCTCGCGGTCGACCAGGACTGGGGCGGCAAGCAGGGCCACAAGGTCCGCGACGACGGCGACACCGAGGTCTGGGCCAAGCCGATGTCCGACGGCTCGAACGTCGTCGTGCTGTTCAACCGCGGCGGCGCCCCGGCGACCGTGTCCGCCACCGCGAAGGAGATCGGTGCCCCGGCCGCCTCCGGCTACCGGGTCCGGGACCTGTGGACCGGCGGCGAGACCGAGTCCGCCGGAACCCTGCGGGCCGGGCTGCCGAGCCACGGCTCGGCGACGTTCCGCGTCTGGCCGTCGAACCGGCCGCAGGCCGCGCCGCATACGACGCTTTCCCTGCTGTCACCCGAATACGCCGCCGTCGACAAGCCGTTCACCACGACGCTCAAGGTGTTCAACGACGGCCGCACGCCGGTGCGGTCGGGCACGGTGAAGCTGACGGTCGGGGCGGGCTGGAAGCCGGACGGCCGGACCGAGGTGCGGGTCCCCGCCATCGCGCCGGGGAAGTCGTGGGAACAGAGCTGGACCGTGCGCCCGTCGTCCCCCTCCGGTGAGCGCGTCGAGATCTCCGGGCGGATCGACTACCGGACCACCTGGGGCGCGCGGACGTTGACCGCGAGCGGAAGCGCTCCCCTCGTGACGCCGCCGGCCGCCGGGACGAGCGCGCTGTCGAAGGCGGCGTTCATGACGGCGGAGAACGGCTACGGGCCGGTGGAACGCGGGACCAGCAACGGCGAATCGGGCGCGGGTGACGGCCGTGAGATGAGCATCGGCGGCGTGACCTACGACGACGGTCTGGGCGTCCACGCGCCGTCGAAGGTCCGGATCTACCTCGGCGGCGGATGTTCGTCGTTCACGTCGTCCGTCGGGGTCGACGACGAGAAGGCCGGAGGCAGCGTGGCTTTCGAGGTCGTCGGCGACGGCAAGCGCCTGGCGAACACCGGTGTGCTCAGGCGCGGCCAGGCCGCCCAGCAGCTTTCCGCGCCGTTGAGCGGAGTCCAGGTGCTGGACCTGGTCGTCACGGACGGCGGTGACGGGGTCGACTCCGACCACGCGGACTGGGCGGGCGCCACCTTCACCTGCTGATCCCCTTCCGCACGCTATGAACGGTCCGTTCCTCGCAAATTTTGCGAGGAACGGACCGTTCATAGCGTCCCGGGCGGGGATGGCGGATGCGGGCGGGCCGAGCGCTCTCGCGTGATCAGGCGCCGCACACGCGAGTTCGCCGTCCAATCACGCGAGTTCCGCGCCCAATCACGCGAGTTACGTCTTCGGTCCGGAAGCGGCCCGGCGCCCCTCAAGCACCCCGGCGCTCGTAAGCGCCCAGAAGCTGCTTCTCCGCATCCCGCAGGTACTTCTCCAGCGCCGTTTCCGCAGGCCCGAACCGCCCGCGTTCGAGGTCCCGCAGGATCCGCTCGTGCCGCACCAGGAACGGCTCGAAGAACGCGCGAGTGTTCTCCGCCAGCACGAAGAACAGCCGCGTCTCCGCCAGCACCTGACGCATCGTCGAGCTGACCCGCTCGCTGTCCGCCAGGTCGCCCATCGCTTGGTGGAACGCGATACTCGCGGTCCCGACGGCTTGCCAGTCGCCTTCGTCGGCCGCCGCGCGGCCCGCCCGCACCGCGGCCCCGATGCCGGAAAGATCCACGGTGGACAGTTCGGACGCACGCCGCAGCGCACCGCATTCGGTGACCCGCCGCATGACGTAGAGGTCCGAGATGTCCTGCGCGGTCAGCTCGCGCACGAACACGCCGCGGTTGAGTTCGTGCACCGCGAGCCGTTCGTGCGCCAGCAGCTGGAAGGACTCACGCAGGGTGTTGCGCGAAACGCCCAGCGCGGCGCTGATCGATGGTTCGGAAAGCCGCGACCCCGGCGGGAAGACGCCTTCCGTGATGCGCTGTCGCAGGATCTCGGCGACCCGTTCCGCTGTCCCGCTCCGTTCGAGCAGGGGCCTGTCGCGGGCCAGCGTCTCCTCGGCGGCAGGAGTGGACATGGCGTTACCTGACGCCGAGTTCGAAGTCGAGACTGTACCGGTTGCCCGGCATGGCGCCGGCCGCCTTCGCGCCGTCGATCGGGAGCGCGACGCCGTTGATGAAGCGCGATTCGTCGCTGGCCAGGAAGACGACGGCCTTCGCGACCTCCCAGGCCTCGCCGACCCGGCCGGCGGGCGTGCTCGCGGTCAGCTGGTGTTGTTTCGCCTCGAAGTCCTCGGGCGACGCGAGCGTGCCGCGCAGCATGTCGGTGTCGACGGCGCCCGGGTTGACCGTGTTCGCGCGGATCCCCTGGTGCGCGTGCGCGACGGCGATCGACTTCATCAGGCCGACCAGCGCGTGCTTGGTGGCGTTGTACACCGGGTCGGCGGGACGGCCCATCACACCGCCGTTGGACGACGTCGTGATGATGCTGCCCGCCTTGTTCGCGATCATGTGCGGCAGCACCGAGCGCGTGCCGAGGAAGGCGGCCCGCACGTTCAGCGCGAAGATGTTGTCGAATTCCGCCAGCGTGGTGTCGGACAGGGGTTTCCCGAGGTGGATGCCGACGTTGTTGAACAGCACGTCGATCCGGCCGGTCTCGGCGAGCACGCCGCGCACGAACTCGTCGACCTGGCCTTCGTCGGTCGCGTCCACAAGGGAGTGTGCGGCGCCCTCGACGGTTTCCGCGGGTTCGCGGATGTCACTGGAGAACACGGTCGCGCCCTCGGCGACGAACTCCTTCACGGTGGCGAGACCGATTCCCCTCGCACCACCGAAGACCACCGCGACCTTGCCTGCCAGCCGGCCCATGCTCATCTCTTCCCTCTCGACGTGATCGCTGTGTAGTCCTCCGGGAGCCGTACCAGCGCCCCGGGTTCTCCGTGATAGGTGACTTCGACGCCGTACAGTTCGCGCGCCGCCTCCACCGAGACGTAGCCGTCGACGACGTCGGCGAGCACGGCTTCCGGTTCCCGGTCGAACGGGTCGCCGTAGCCGCCACCACCGGGCAGGACCACGTCGACGACGTCGTCCGGCCGCAGGTTCACCCGGCTCTTCGACGGCAGGTCCGCGCCCTCGGAGAGCCCGAACCGGCCGACCGCGCCATCATGCCCCGAGTCCACACCGGACGCAGGGCGGAGCACGCGATCGACGTTCCCGTTGACGCTCCACGAAATCTCGCCGCGCGCCGCCATCGATGTACGCTGGCCGAGGCCGCCACGCCGTCGTCCCGCACCGCCCGAGTCGGTGCGCAGAACGCGTTCGCGCTGGACGAGCGGCGCCATCGTCTCGATGACCTCGGTCGGCGTGGACCGCAGCCCGCTCGGGAATCCGGTGGCACCAAGACCGTCCTTTGTGGATCGAGCGCCGATCCCGCCGGTCTGGAAGACGTTGAGCATGAACTCGCGGCCCCCGGCGTCCGCGCCGCGCCAGATCGTCATCCACAACGCGTCCGCGCTGTGCGCCAAAGCGTTGCCGGGCAACGCCTCGTGCAGTGCGGTGATCAGCAGGGACGGCAGGAAATGCCCGATCAGGTGCCGCGACGCGACCGGCGCGGGCGGCGTGCAGTTCAGCACCGATCCCTCCGGCGCGGTGACGCGCACCGGCCGGAACGAACCCGCGTTGTGCGGAACCTCGGACGAGATGGCCGCCTTGACCGCGAACGAGGCGTACGCCCTGGTGTAGTTCAAGACTACGTTGATCCCGCGACGGCTCTGCGGCGACGATCCGGCGAAGTCGAGATGGATCTCCTCGCCGTCGATCGTCGCGGTGACCTTGAGGACGACCTCCTCGTCGTCGAACCCGTCGGTCACCAATTCGCTGGTGTACGTGCCGTCCGGCAGTTTCGCCACCGCGTCCCGCAGCGCCCGCTCGGACCGGTTCATGATCTCCGCTGCGACGTCGTCCAGCGAATCGAGCTCGAATTCCTCCAGCAGCCGCACCAGGCTGGCGGCGCCGACCTCGTTTCCGGTGACCTGGGCGTACAGATCGCCGATGGTCTCTTCCGGGGTGCGGACGTTCGCGCGGATCACCAGTTCGAGATCCGCGTTCACCTCGCCCGCGCGGAGGAACTTCATGATCGGCAGGCGCAAGCCCTCTTCGAAGACCTCGGTGGCCTCGGCCGAGACCAGCCGCCCGCCGATGTCCGGGGCGTGGCAACAGGAAGCGAACCACGCGACCAGCCGTCCGCGCAGGAAGACCGGGGTGGCGACGGTGATGTCGTTGATCTGCCCGGCGGTCTGCCACGGGTCGTTGGTGAGCAGGACGTCGCCGGGTTCCAGGCGCTCCGGCGGGTACGCGGCGACGAAGTGGTGCATCCCGGTCGCCATCGCGTTGATGTGGCCGGGGGTCCCGCCGACGGACTGGCCGATCATCTCGCCGCGCGAGTCGAACACCGCGCAGGCGAGGTCGAGCGATTCCCGGACCACGGACGAGAACGCCGTGTTGACGAGCGCGTTCTGCTGTTCGGCCAGGATCGAGTGCAGCCGGTTGCCCAGCACCCCCACCAGGATCGGGTCGACGCTCACACCGTCACCACCAGACTGGCGTCTTCGCCGACCACGCAGTGGGCGCCCGGAGGAACGACCACGGTGGACTCACGTTCCTCCACGATGGCCGGGCCTTCGACGCGATCACCCGCCTTGAGCAGATACCGGTCGAACACCGCCGTGTCGACAAACCCACCTTCGGCGGGAAAGTACGCCGGCCGTGTCCCCTTGCGCGCGTCGCCTTCGGCCTCGGCGCCCGCGAGTTTCAGCGTGACTTCGGGTGACGGGCCGCTGGAAACGACCCGCCAGTTGAGCACCTCGATCCCGACGTCCGGCCCGGTCCGCCGGTACAACGTCCGGTACGTCTCGGTGAAGGCGTCGACCAGCGACTCCGGCCACTGCCCCGGTTCGACCGGAACGCGGATCTCGTAGCCCTGTCCCGAATACCGCATCTCGGCGATCCGGCGATGCGTCACCCGGGCGCCGTCCACACCGGACTTCTCCAGCAGTTCCCCGCCCTCGGCCTCCATCTCGGCGAACAACGCGTCGACCCGCTCCCACGAGAGATCGACGACCGCCGCCCGCGCGGAACGCACGAAGTCGAAGGCCAGCGGCGCGGTGAGGAATCCGGCCGCGCTCAGCACCCCGGCCGCCGGCGGGGCGACCACCTCGGGCGCGCCGAGCGCGCGTGCCACGCCGACACCGTGCACCGGTCCGGCGCCGCCGAAGGTGAACATCGGCAGCTTCGCCGGATCCTTGCCGCGCTCGACGGCGTGGACGCGAGCGGCGTTGGCCATGTCCTCGTTGACGCTGGTGTGGATGCCCCAAGCGGCCTCTTCGACGCTGACGCCGAGCGGTCCGGCGATCTTCGAGCGGATCGCGTCGCGCGCGCCCTCGGCGTCCAAAGTCATTCCGCCGCCGAGGAAATACCTCGGGTCCAGATAGCCGAGAACGAGGTCGGCGTCGGTCACGGTGGGCTCGGTGCCGCCTCGTCCGTAGCAGACCGGGCCGGGCTCGGACCCCGCCGAATCGGGGCCGACGGTGAGCAGGCCGAGCGCGTCGATGCGGGCGATGGATCCGCCGCCGACGCCGATCTCGATCATGTCGGTGACCGGGACCTTGACCGGCAGCCCGGATCCCGGTAGCAGCCGGTACTTCCGGTCCACCTCGAACTCGTGTGTCACCAACGGGGTACCGCCGGAGATCATGCACAGTTTCGCCGTCGTGCCGCCCATGTCGAACGCCAGCAGATCGTCGACACCGGCGGCGGATCCGATCGCGGACGCGGCCAGCGCCCCGCCAGCCGGACCGGATTCGAGGATGCGGATCGGGTACCGCGCGGCCGTGTCGACGGTCGCGATCCCGCCGTTGGACAACATGATGTGCGGCGACGGCCGCACCCCGGCCTCGTGCAGGCGCCGTTCCAGGTCACGCAGATAGCGTTCGGTGAGGTCCTGGACGTAGACGTTCGCGACCGTGGTGGACGCGCGTTCGAATTCGCGGATCTCGGGGACGACCTCGCTCGACAGCGCGATCCGCAGCCTCGGCGCGACCTCGTGGAGCACCTCGGCCGCCCGCCGTTCGTGCGCGGGATTGGTGAAGGCGTGGAGGAAGCAGATCGCCACGGCGTCGATCCCGCGGGCGTCGAGCTCGCGACCGAGCCGCGCGACATACTCCTCGTCCAGTCCTGTGTGGACGGTTCCGTCGGCGAGGATCCGCTCGGGGACGTCGAACCGCAGGTGACGCGGGACCAGCGGCGTCGGGAGCTCGATCAGCAGGTCGTACAGTTCGTAGCGATGTTCGCGCCGCATCTCCAGCACGTCGCGGAAACCGGCGGTCGCCAGCAGCGCGGTGCGCGCTCCCTTGCGTTCGATGAGCGCGTTCGTGACCAGCGTGGTGCCGTGCACGAACTGCTCCACGTCGCCCGCGTCCAGCCCGGCGTCGGCGAGTGTCCTTTTCAGACCTTCCTCGACGGCGCGAGCCGGTTCGTCATGCGTCGTCAGGACTTTGCCGACGGCGACGACGCCGGTCCCGTCGAGCACGCAGAGATCGGTGAACGTGCCGCCGATGTCCACGCCGACGCGGAGCCCGGTCACGAAGAACCCTTGCGATACCAGCGCGGCGAGGTGTTGAGCGGCGGCGCCATCTTCGCGCGGACGACCAGCACGTTCGGCTCGTCGGACTCGACGAACTCGCCGAGCAGGCGGCGGAACGCGCGTCCGAATCCGGAGACGCGGTCCGCGTGCACGCCGAAAGACCTCGCCAGGCCGACGAAATCGGGGCTGTCCCAGTCGACGCCCCGGCGCGGCAAGCCCGCCCGATCCTGGTCGTAGCGCAGCATCCCGTACCCGCCGTCGTCGACGATGATCGTCGTGACCGGCAGCTGTTCCTGCGCCAGCGTGGCGAGATCGCCGCAGCCGAACAGGAAACCGCCGTCACCGCTGACGCAGATCGCCCGCCCGGCGCCCGCGGCGGCCGCGCCGAGCGCCGCCGGGAAACCGTAGCCGAGCGTGCCCCAGCCCATCGGGTACGCGAGTTTGCGCGGTGCGCGGACGCGGTGGAACCCGCCGATCCAGTATCCGGCCACGCACATGTCCGCGACCACGACGGCGTCGGGCGGGAGCACTTCGTCCAAAGTGGACAGCAGGTCGGCTGCCTGCGGCTCCTCTTCCTTGATCCGCCGCCGGACCCGGGCGGAGACCTTGGCGAGCCTGCCGACGAGTGCCGCTATCCCCGCCCGTTCCTCGACTTTCAGCGCCTCGGTGAGCACACGGGCGTCCCCGACCAGCGTGATGTCCGGCTGGTAGTTCTTGGCCGCGTCGTCCGGGTCGACGTTGATCGCGATGAGTTTCTTCGGCTGCGGCATCAGCCAGTTCTGCGTCATCAGCCCGTCGAAGTCGGTGCCGATGGCGAGGACGACGTCGGCCTCGTCCCACAGCGCGCCGACCTCGGGCGCGTGCACCGGGTTCGGGGCGAGACAGGGATGGTCGACCGACAGGAGCCCGCGGGCGCCGAACGTGGTGAGCACCGGGGCGGCCAGCCGTTCGGCGAGTTTCCCGATCGCCTCACCGGCGCCGGCCCGCAGCGCGCCGCCTCCCGCCCAGATCAGCGGCTTGTCGGCGGTCGCCAGCATCGCCTCGGCCTCGGTGAGATCCGGGATCTCGGACGGCCGGGCGTGCGACCTCGGCGGACGGCGGGCGGGCGTCCGCTCCGACAGGAAGTCGGCCGGGATGCCGAGGTAGACGGGTCCGCTCTGCGGCTGGAGCGCGAGCCGGGCCGCGCGGTGCAGCGTGGCGGCGACCTGGTCGGCGCTCGGGACGGTGAACCCGGCCTTGGTGACCGGCGCGAACATCGCCTGCTGGTCCGACGTCTCGTGCAGCACGCCGCGGACCACGCCGGGCCGCCGCAGCGTCGAGGGGATGTCGGTCGCGATGATCAGGACGGGCGCGGCCGAGGCCATCGCCTCGCCGACCGCCGCCAGCGTGTTCGCCGCGCCGGGTCCCGTGGTCACGAGCGCGACGCCGAGCTTCCCCGTCGCGCGGGCGTACCCGTCGGCCGCGTAGCCCGCCGTCTGCTCGTGCCGGACCCCGACGAGCCGGATGTCCGTCTCGGCCAGCGCCTCCCATAACGGCAGGTTGTGCACCCCGGGGAGACCGAAGACGACTTCGGTCCCCAGAGCGGTCAGCGCGTCGGCCAGATGCTGGGCTCCGGTGGGTGAAGGCACCCCGCCGATAGTGCCAGATCGTTCAACGATCCAGCAACCATCCGGCCCAGTACCTCGTGAGTGGCAAGGGCGGTTCCGTTGAGGGGCAGGAGGGTGCCCTGTCGGGTGCCAAGTCCGTGAAGGCCTCCTTGAGGGACTCTGGGTCCCTCAAGGAGGCCTTCACGGACCGGTGCCGGAGGTGTGAAGGTGCCGCGAAAGCACCACGTCGCATTTGCCGACGTCAGTACAAGCCGGCCGAGTAGGCGGCTGGGTCGTAGTACGCCTCGAGGTCGGCCATGCTCTCCTCCGGCCGCTCGAAGGTCTTCGCGATCGCCGCGCGGGACGGCATCGCCTCGGGCGCCCAGCTCTCGGGCGACCACAGCTTCGACCGCATGAACGCCTTCTGGCAGTGGTGGAAGACCTCGTCGATGTCGACCACCAGCGCGAGCTTCGGCCTGCTGCCCTTCACGATCATGTCGTCGAAGAACGGCGCCTCCCGCACGAGCCGCGCGCGGCCGTTGACGCGCAGCGTGTCCCCGCGGCCCGGGATCAGGTAGATCAGCCCGACGTGCGGGTTCGACAGGACGTTGTGGAAGCCGTCGGCGCGCCGGTTGCCGGGACGCTCCGGGATCGCGATCCGCGTGTCGTCCAGCACCAGCGTGAACCCGGCCGGGTCGCCCTTCGGCGAGACGTCGCAGGTGCCGTCCGCCGCCGACGTCGCGATCAGCACGAACGGTGACTCCGCCAGCCACTGACGGTCCAGCTCCTGCAGCTTCGGGCGCGCCTTGTTCGCGGTGCGCTCCAGCGGTGGCGGCAGGATCTCGCGCAGCTCGGCGGCCGTGGTGACCTCGACGAACTCGTCAGACAATGTTGTGCTCCCTCGTCACGGCCCGGTCGCCGGCGAACCGGCGGACGTCGAGCCCGCTGATGTCGATGGCCGGGACCCGCCCCAGGTAGAGGTCCCGCACGAGCTCCCCCACGGCGGGCCCCATCTGGAACCCGTGTCCCGAAAAGCCGGTCGCGTAGAAGAACCGCGACAGGTGGACGCTTTCCCCCACGATCTGGTTGCGATCGGGCGTGACTTCGTACAGTCCGGCCCACCCGCTCCGGATCCCCGCGTCGAGCACCGCGGGCACCCGCCGCGCGGCGATCTCGGCGAGTTTCGGCAGCCAGTCGCCCGGCTGGTACCGGGTGTCGAAACCCGGGTCGCCGTCACCGTCGCAGAAGGACATCGCCAGGCCAGGGCCCTCGCGGTGGAAGTAGAAGGCCGACGGCATCTCGATGGTCAGCGGCACCGATCCGGGCAGGTCCGCGACCGGGCCGGTGAACACGACCTGCCGCCGGAACGGCCGCACCGGGAGATCGACGCCGGCGAGCTCGCCCACCCGGCCCGACCACGCGCCCGCGGCGCAGACCACCGCGTTCGTCCGCACGAAGCCGTCACTGGTGCGGACGCCGGTGATCTCGTCGCCGTCGCGTTCGATCCCGACGACCTCGACGCCGGTCTTCAGCACCGCGCCGTGCCCGCGGGCGGCCCGCGCGTAGCCCTGGACCGCCGAGTCCGGGGTGGCCTTGGCGTCGTCCGGCGACCACAGCGCCGCGACCACGCCTTCGGTGTCGATCAGCGGGGAGAACCGCCGCGCCTCGGCGGGCTCGACGAGCCTGCTGCGGACGCCGTAGGAGTTCTGCAGTTCGGCGCAACGCTCGAATTCGGGCAGGTCCGCGGGGTCCGTGACCAGGTACAGGTAGCCGTCGCGGCGGAAGTCGATCTCGGTCCCGTACGTCTCGGCGAAGGAGGCGTACTCGGCCAGCCCGCGCAGCCCGATCTCGATGTTGACGTGCGTGGTGAACGACGACCGGATACCGCCGGCCGCCTTCGCCGTCGAGCCCGCGCCCAGGGTGTCGCGTTCGAGCAGCAGCACCGAGACCCCGGCGGCGGCGAGCCGGTACGCGCAGCCGACCCCGATGATGCCGCCGCCGATCACGACGACGTCGGTGCGTTCAGGAAGTGGCTCCATCCGTGTCCCCGATCCGTTCGTCCCCGGGCGGCGGTCCCGGCGGCGTGCCGTCGCCGAACGGGCGCCCGCCCAGCTGCTCCCGGTGATGCGGCGTCGTCCAGCCGGACAGGTCCGGTCCCGAAGGGACGATCCGCGTCGGGTTCACCTGCTCGTGCACCTCGTGGTAGTGCCGCTTGATGTGGTCGAAGTCGACGGTGTCACCGAATCCCGGCGTTTGGAAGAGGTCTCGGGTGTAGGCCCACAGCACCGGCAGTTCGGTCAGTTTGTTCCGGTTGCACTTGAAATGCCCGTGGTACACGGAGTCGAAGCGGACGAGCGTGGTGAACAACCTGATGTCCGCTTCGGTGATCGTGTCGCCGACGAGGTAGCGCTGCCTTTCGAGCCGTTCCGAAAGCACGTCCAGCATGGTGAAGAGACGGGTGTAGGCGTCGTCGTACGCGGCCTGCTTGGTCGCGAACCCGGCCTGGTACACAGCGGCGTTGACGTCGGCGTGGACACCCGCGTTGACGTCGTCGATCTCGCCCCGCAGTCGCTCTGGGTAGAGGTCGGGCGCGCCGGGCCGGTGGAAACTGGTCCATTCGGTGGAAAAATCGAGCGTGATCCGCGGATAGTCGTTGCTCACCAGGCGCTTGCTCGGAATGTCCACAATGGCCGGAACGCTGATCCCGCCCATGTAGTGCGGATCGGCCGCGTGATAGGCCTCGGCCAGGTACTTGATGCCCAGCACCGGGTCCCGGTCATCGGGATCGAGGGTGAAGCGCCAGCTCTTGTCGTCCTGGATCGGGTCGGCCACGGCGACGCTCAGCGCCGGTTCGAGACCGAGCAGCCGCCGGACGATCAGGCCGCGGCTCGCCCAGGGACAGGCCCGGCTGACCACCAACCGGTACCTTCCCGCCTCCACCGGCCAGCCGTCGCGGCCGTCGGCGGTGATGCGCGCGTCGAAATGGTTGGCGGACCGACGGAACTCGCCGGTCTGCGGATCGGTCGGGATCGTCATGTGAGCCACCCTAAAGCGTGAGAGGGTGGTTTCGGTGTGCGTAGACTCTGGCACCCGGCGTGCTCGCACGCCGCCGCGCGGAAGGTGGTCCCGACGATGCCGTTCATGCCCGTGACCGACTCGATGTTCCTTCTCGTGGAAACGCGCGAACATCCGATGCACGTCGGCGGACTCCAGCTGTTCAAGAAACCCGAGGACGCCGGACCGGACTACCTGCGGGACCTCCGGCGGAAGTTGCTCGATTCCGACAACATGCGCGACGTGTTCCGCCGTCGTCCCGCCCGGCCGGTCAACACCGCGGGACACGTGGCCTGGGCGACGGACAGCGATCTCGAACTCGACTACCACTTCCGCCATTCGGCGCTGCCCCAGCCTGGCCGGATCCGCGAGCTGCTGGAACTGACCGGGCGCTGGCACAGCACCCTGCTCGACCGGCATCGTCCGCTGTGGGAGATCCACCTGGTCGAGGGTCTGCAGGACGGCCGGTTCGCGATCTACAGCAAGATCCATCACGCGCTGATGGACGGCGTCTCGGCCCTGCGGCATCTGCAGGGCACGCTGTCGGACGACCCCGCCGACCTCGACTGCCCGCCGCCGTGGGGCCGTCGGCCCAAGCCGGACGGCGGCCGCAACGGCAAGGCGTCACCCTCGGTGCTCAGCACCTTCGGCAAGACCGTCAACCAGCTCGCCGGCATCGCGCCCGCCGCGATGAAGGTGGCACGGGAGGCGTTCCAGGAGCACACGCTCACCCTGCCGGCGCAGGCGCCGAAGACGATGCTGAACGTGCCGATCGGCGGGGCGCGCCGGTTCGCCGCGCAGTCCTGGTCGCTGGACCGGGTGCGCAAGGTGGCGACCGCCGCCGGCGTGTCGCGCAACGACGTCGTCCTCGCGATGTGCTCGGGCGCGCTGCGGGACTACCTGATCGAGCAGAACTCGCTCCCTGACGCGCCGCTGACCGCGATGGTCCCGGTTTCCTTGCGGCGCAAGGACAGCGGGGACGCGGCGGGGAACAACATCGGCGCGCTGCTGTGCAACCTCGCCACCCACCTGACCGATCCGGCCGCCCGGCTCGCGACGATCAACGCGTCCATGCGCAACGGCAAGAAGCTGTTCTCGGAGCTGACCCCGCTGCAGACGCTGCTGCTGTCGGGGATCAACGTCGCCCAGCTCGGCGTGTCACCGATCCCCGGTTTCGTGAACAACACGAAACCGCCGTTCAACCTGGTGATCTCCAATGTGCCGGGGCCGCGCAAGCAGATGTACTGGAACGGCGCGTCGCTCGACGGCATCTACCCGGCGTCCGTGCTGCTCGACGGGCAGGCGCTGAACATCACGCTGACCAGCAACGGGGACAACCTGGACTTCGGCGTCACCGGCTGCCGCCGGAGCGTCCCGCACCTGCAGCGCATCCTGACCCACCTGGACACCGCGCTCGCCGAACTCGAACACGCCGTGTCCGTCGGGCGCTCCTGACGCCTGCGTTTAGTCCACTGGTTGCGGCTATTCACCGCAACCAGTGGACTAAACGCGCGGGGCTAGCTGCCGTCGGAGACGTAGATGGCGCCCGGGGTGATCGTGTACAGCCTGCCGTCCGGGCCGGCGGTCGCGTCACGCGTGCGGCCGAGGTCGGTCCAGAGCTTGCCGCCGTTGCCGTTCAGGTCGAGCTTGAACGTGCCGCCCTTGAGCGAGGCCATGTACAGCGAGCCCTTGTACGCCGCCAGCCCGCTCGGCGTCGCCGTGGACGTCGGCCACGCCTTGACCGGGTTGGTCATCCCCGCCGTGTCGCACGGACCTTCGCAGGTCGGCCAGCCGTAGTTCTTGCCCGGCTCGACCTTGTTCAGCTCGTCGAGCTTGTTCGCGCCGATGTCGGAGACGTACAGCTGCCCGTTCGCCCAGGTCAGCCCTTGGACGTTCCGGTGACCGTAGGAGTAGACGCGGCTGTTGAACGGGTTGCCGGGCGCGGCCGCGCCATCGGTGGTGACCCGCAGGACCTTGCCGCCGAGGGAGTTCTTGTTCTGCGCGTTGGCGCCGTTCTGGCCGTCGCCGGTCCCCGCGTAGAGGTAGCCGTCGGGGCCGAACTTGATCCGCCCGCCGTGGTGGAAATTCGCGCCACGCGGGATGCCGGTGACGATCGGCTTCGGCGTCTGGCCCAGCTTCAGCTTGGCGATCCGGTTGTCGGAGCTGGTCGTGTAGTAGATGAAGACCGTCTGGTCGGTGGCGTATTTCGGCGAGACGGCGATGCCGAGCAGGCCCGCCTCCGGGGTGACGCTCACCCCGGGAATGGTCTGGACCGTGGTCACCTTGCCCGCCTTGTCGATCTTGCTGATCGTCTTGGCGTCCTTCTGTGTGAAGAGGCCGGTGCCGTCGGGCAGGAAATCGATCGACCAGGCCTGGTTGAGGCCGCTCGCGATCTGTTTGATCGCCTGGACGGACGGCGCTTCGGTGGCCGCGGCCGGAACGGCCACGATCGACGCGGCCGTCGCGGCGGCGAACGTGGCGGTGAGAGTACGACGTAAGGACATGGGACGCCTCCTTCAGCTACACCCCTGGAGCTCGGATGGCGGCGGAAGACGGGTGGTCGGGGTGCACCCGTCGAGTTGGATACAAACACACCGCAGGACGAAACGGACACCACTGGACGGGGTAACGAAAGCGCTTACCTACCTTCGTCGTATGCGCCGAGCGTGACGATCGGGCCAGCTCGATCGGCCATAGGTAGGAAACCTTACAAAACGCAACGGGAACTTGGACCTTACGTCTGGCCAGAATCGGCGACCCGCTTCTAGGGTGACGGGGCTCGGACCCGTTCGATCCCATGTGGACGTTAGGAGCAGGAAATGATCGAAACCATCGAGGTATGGACCACGCCGGACTTCGTCGAGTACGAAACTCCCATGGAGGTCACCGCTTACGCGGCCCGTATGGAGGACTGATTTCCCACTCGGTGGTGGGGGACGTCCCCCACCACCGTGCCGCCGTCCCGATCAGTGAGCCGTTGGAGGCAGCACGTGTCTCTTTCCCTTTCCGCCGCGCCGATGTCGCCGCCGGAATTCGTCGCGGCCCTGCGTGGACTTTCTCACCGCTATTGGGGTACTCATCCGTTCCATCGGCGGATGCACGGCGGCGAACTGTCCGAGCACGAACTGAAGATCTGGGCCGCGAACCGCTGGTACTACCAATGTGCGCTGCCGCAGAAGGACGCGGCGATCATCAGCAACTGCCCGGTCCCGGAGATACGCCGGGAATGGCTGGACCGCATCGTCTATCACGACGGGACGGAAGCGGGCGACGGCGGAATCGAGCGCTGGCTCCGTTTGTGCGCCGCTGTCGGTCTCGACCGTGAAGAGGTTCTCGATCAGCGGCACGTCGCTCCCGGTGTCCGGTTCGCCGTCGACGCCTATGTGACTTTCGCCCGCACCAAGCCTTGGCTCGAAGCGATCGCTTCGGGACTGACCGAAATGTTCGCCGGCCATCTGATGCAACGGCGTGTCGCCGACATGCTGGCGAACTACTCGTGGATAGCGCCGGAAGACCTCGCCTATTTCACCAACCGCATCGACAAGGTCTCCGGCGAGGGCAAGGGGACACTCGACATCGTCGTGCGGCACGCCGTCACCCGCGAACAGCAGGAGAAGGCGATCGCCGCGCTGTCGTTCAAGACCGACGTGCTCTGGTCCATGCTCGACGCCATCGAGCGCGCCGCGGCCGAGGAGTAGCGATGACCACCCTCGAAATGGGCTCGGTGCCGCGGCTGCGGCGCGGGGTCCGGCTGAGCTATGACCAGACCAGGGAAACGCACGTCCTCCTGTTCCCCGAAGGCGTGCTCGTCCCGAATCCGACCGCCGCGGCCGTGCTTTCGCTCTGCGACGGCGTCGAAGACGTCGCGGCGATCGCTTCGGCCCTGCGCAAGCGCTACGCCGGTGTCCGCGAGGAAGAGATCCTGGAAGTCCTGTCCCGGCTGGGAGATCGGCGGATCGTCGAATGGACCTGAACACCTCCACCGCGGCGCCGCCGCTGGGCATGCTGGCCGAGCTGACCCACCGCTGTCCGCTGCACTGCCCGTACTGCTCGAACCCTGTCGAAATGGTCGCCCGCGACGGCGAATTGTCCACAAAGGATTGGTTGTCCGTGCTCACCCAGGCACGGGAACTCGGCGTGCTCCAGGTGCACATGTCCGGCGGTGAACCGCTCGCCCGGCCGGACCTGCCCATCCTGGTCGAACACGCCACGCAACTGGGCTGCTACGTCAACCTCGTGACGTCAGGGCTCGGGCTGACCGAGTCCCGATTGGACGATCTCCTGGACCGCGGCATCGCGCACATCCAGCTGTCCGTCCAGGGCGCGACCGCCGAACGCGCGGACCGGCTCGCCGGTGCCCGGGCCCACGACCGGAAGCTGATCGTCGCCGAGCTGATCAAGAAGGCCGGACTGCCGCTTTCGGTGAACGTCGTGCTCCACCGGCAGAACCACGATCAGCTCGCCGGGATCATCGACCTGGCCGAGCGGATGGGCGCGGACCGGCTGGAACTGGCCAACACGCAGTACTACGGCTGGGCCCTGCGGAACCGCGACGCCCTGATGCCGACCCGGCGGCAGCTCGACGAGGCCGAGCCGATCGTGCGCGCGGCCACCGAACGGCTGCGCGGCAGCATGGAGATCATCTACGTGGTCGCCGACTACTACGAACAGTTCCCGAAACCGTGCATGTACGGCTGGGGCGCGCGGCAATTGACCGTGGCCCCCGATGGGAACGTGCTGCCGTGTCCCGCGTCGACGGCGATCGAGACGCTGGAGTTCGACAACGTCCGGGACAAGCCGCTGGCGTGGATCTGGTACGAATCCGATTCCTTCAACGCCTACCGCGGCGAGGACTGGATGCCGGACACCTGCGGCACCTGCGAGCGGCGGTCGATCGACTTCGGCGGCTGCCGGTGCCAAGCGTTCCAGCTCACCGGTGACGCCTCGGCGACGGACCCGGTGTGCTCGCGTTCGCCGCATCGCGGCGTCGTCGATCTCATCCTCGCCACACCACCGAAGACGGACGAGCTCGTGATGCGGGGGCCTCGATGAGGGTGATCCTGCTCGGCACCGCCGCGGGCGGCGGCTTCCCGCAATGGAACTGCGCCTGCGCGCTGTGCGTTTCGGACGCGCCGCCGCGAACGCAGGACTGTGTCGCGGTGAGCGCGGACGGCGAGGGCTGGTACCTGCTGAACGCGTCGCCGGACATCCGCGCGCAGATCCTCGCCACGCCGCCGTTGCGGGCCGGGCCGGGGCCGAGGGAGATCCCGTTGCGCGGGGTGCTGCTCACCGACGCCGAGCTCGATCATTCGCTCGGCCTGCTGTTGTTGCGGGAGGCCGGCGGGCTGCCGGTCTGGGCTCCCGACGCGGTTCTGGGCGCGCTGTCCGAGCAGTTCCCCGCGCGGTCGATCATCGACGGTTACGGCGGCTGGGAGTGGCTGCCGTCGTCGGAGGTCTCCCTCGACGGATTCCGGGTGAGCACGCTTCCGGTGAGCGACAAGCGGCCGAAGTACGCACGTTCGTCCACTGAGGACGGACCTTGGGTGGTGGCGTACCGGATCGAGGACGTTCGGACCGGCGGCGTCTTCGTGTACGCGCCTTGCCTGAAGAGCTGGCCGGACGGGTTCGACGAGTTCACCGACGACGCGGGCCTGGTGCTGCTGGACGGGACCTTTTACGCGCCGGACGAGATGTCCGGCGCCACCGCGGCCGAGGTCGGCGACAGCGCCCAGCTGGCGATGGGACATCTGCCGATCACCGGCAGTCTCGCGAAACTCCGGCCCGGACAGCGTTGGGCGTACACGCATCTGAACAACACGAATCCGGTGGTCGACCCCGCTTCGCCGGAGCACGCCGCCGTCCTGGACGGCGACGCCTCGCTTCCTTTGGACGGAACCGAATTCAAGCTTTAGGCGATGCCTTCGGGGCTCGCGCCCGAAACGGGGACGGCGTCGGCGGTGAGGCGGTCGATCTCGGTGAGTTCGTCCGCGGACAGGTCGACGTCGGCCGCGGCGAGGCTGGCTTCGATGTTGGCCGCCTTGCGCGCGCCCACGATCGCGACGTGCACCCCCGGGCGCGCGAGCGTCCAGGCGATCGCGAGCTGACCGATCGAGATCCCCTTGTCCGCGGCGAATTCCTTGAGCCTGTCGACTATGGCGAGATTGCGCCGGAAGGTCTCACCGATGAAGGCCGACGACTGCGAACGCCAGTCGGCCTTCTCGAACGTCGTCTCCGGTGTGAAGGATCCGGTCAGCAGGCCGCTGCCCAGCGGGCTGTACACGAGCACGCCGATGTCGTTCTCCCGCGCGTACGGCAGCGGGTCGGTTTCGATGCCACGGCGGAACAGGTGATACGGCGGCTGCAGCGTCTCCACCGGACGGGTCTTGTCGAAGTCGGCCAGCCCCGCGGCATCGTAGTTCGAGACGCCGATGTGCCGGATCTTCCCGGCGTCGACGAACTCCTGCAGGACGCCCGCGGTCTCCTCGGCGGGCGCGTCGGGATCGGGCCAGTGGATCTGGTAGAGGTCGATGTGATCGACGTCCAGGAAGCGGAGGCTGTCCTCGATCCCCTGTGTCAGCCACTCGCGCCGGGAGTCACGCGGCCGTTCGGAACGTGGCTTGATGCCGCCTTTCGTCGCTATGACGAGGTTGTCGCGGTCGCGTTTGAGTTCCTCGCGCAGGGCCTTCCCGAGCAGCGCCTCGGATTTCCCGAAACCGTAGGCCTGGGCGGTGTCGAAGAAGGTGACTCCGAGCTCGCGGGCGTGGTGGATCGCGGCGATCGCCGCGTCTTCGTCGAACGAACCCCAGCCGCCGCCGAGCTGCCAGGTGCCGAAGGCGATCCTCGACACCTCGAGACCGCTCCTGCCCAATGTCGTCGTGCGCATACCTTCCAGCAGAGCACAGACATCGGATCATTGCACCGGATCTCCCGGCCAACGAAACCCCCAAATAACTGTTTGACGGTCCGTGTCCCGGCAGTCGATACTCGGCCTCATGTCCCACTCTCCCGGCCTCGACGGGTTGCGCGTCCTCGCCCATCCCGTCCGGCTGCGCATTCTGTCGCTTTTGACCGGTGTCGCGATGAGCGCGGCCGAGGCAGCCCGCGAACTCGGTGAGACACAAGCGAATGTCAGCTATCACCTGCGGCGGCTGCACGAGGCCGGGCTGCTCGACGTCGTCGAGGAGGTCCGGATCCGGGGCGGGCTGGCGAAACGCTATCGGCACGATCCGGAGTCGGGAACGGGATTCGGGCCGGCGAACCCCGAGGAGCAGCGGCTTCTCATCCTGGCGATGGCCGAAGAGCTCAAGCGCCGCAGCGAGTTCCACGTCCGCGGTGAACGCGGGCTGATGGCCGACGCGGAGATGTGGGTCGACCGCGAGACCTGGAAGAAGGCGCTCGCGCACGCTCACGAACTGAGCGAGCTCCTGCACACGGCCGCGAAACCGCCCCGCACCCGGGGCACGATCCCGGTCAGCGCGACGGTCTCGATGTTCGAGATGAGGCGACCGTGACGTCCTTGCGCGAGCCCTTGCGCCACCACAACTTCCGCTGGCTGATCGGCGGCCGTACGTTCGGCGAGTTCGGCAACGCCGTCGCACCGCTCGCGCTCGCGTTCGCGGTGATCGACCTGACCGGTTCGGCCGTCGACATCGGCATCGTCGTCGGCGCGCGGTCGGTGGCGAGCGTGATCCTGCTGCTGTTCGGCGGGGTACTGGCGGACCGGCTGCCGCGATCGGTGATCCTCCAAGGCACCGAAGTCGCCGCCACGCTGACCCAGGCGCTCATCGCGGCGAGCGTCCTTTGTGGATTCGCGTCGATCCCGCTGCTGGTCGGCCTGAGCGTGCTCAACGGCGCGGTGGCCGCGATCTCCGCGCCCGCCTCGGCGTCACTCACGCCGTTGACAGTGCCCGCCGCCCTGCTGGCGCAGGCCAACGCGCTGGCCAGGCTGCTCTCGAACTCCGGCCGGATCGCCGGCGCCGGACTCGGCGGCATCCTGGTCACCGCGGTCGGCCCCGGCTGGGCGCTCGCCGGGAACGCGCTGTTGTTCCTCGGCTCCGCCCTGTCCTACCGGCGTATCCGCCTCAACCGCCGGGAACGGGTCCCCGGCAGCCGTCCGCTGGCGGAACTCGCCGAAGGCTGGCGCGAGTTCCGGTCTCGGACCTGGGTATGGGTCGTGGTCGTGCAGTTCATGGTGGTGAACGCGGTCATCGCCGGCGGGCTCGGAGTGCTCGGCCCGCTGGTCGCCGACGGCAGTTTCGGCCGCACCGGCTGGGGCTTCGCGCTCGCCGCGCAGACGATCGGCTCGCTCGTCGGCGGGATCCTCGTGGCCCGCTGGCAGCCACGGCGCGCGCTGTTCGTCGGGGTCGCGGTGATCTTCTTCGAAGCGCCACCGTTGATCCTCCTCGGTCAGGCGCCGTTGCTGCCGCTGATGCTGGCGGCCATGTTCGTGTCCGGCCTGGTGATCGAGCAGTTCGTGGTGGCGTGGGACGTCTCGCTGCAGGAGAACGTGCCCGAGGACAAACTCGCGCGCGTCTACTCCTACGACATGCTCGGTTCCTTCATCGCCCTGCCGCTCGGCCAGATGGCGGCCGGCCCGGCGGCACAGCACTTCGGGGTCAGCGCGACGCTGCTCGCGTGCGCCGCGCTGGTCGTGATCGCCACCTGTCTCGCGCTGTGCAGCGGCCAGGTGCGCGGTCTGACCCGCAAGACGCACGCCACCCAGCCCTGACCCCGCCCCTCCGGGAGCTCCGGGAGCGATAGCAAAGGTCCCTTGCTCCCTTTCCGCTGGTCACGGCCAGGGACGGACCTCTTCGAGGAGCTTCGCGACCGCGAGCACCAGGTCGTCGGAATGCCGCGGGCCGACGATCTGGAGACCGACCGGGAGCCCGCCGGAGGTGCGGCCCGCCGGGACGCTGATGGCGGGCTGCTGGGTCATGTTGAACGGGTAGGTGAACGGCGTCCAGTCCGGCCAGCCGCTCAGCCCGCTGCCCGGCGGCACCTCGTGCCCGGCTTCGAAGGCGGCGATCGGGAGGGTCGGCGTGATCAGCACGTCGTGACGCGTGTGGAACTCGCCCATCAGGATGCCCAGCGCGGCCCGCTCGGCGTTGGCACTGAGGTAGTCGCTCGCCGAGAAGGTCTTGCCGAACTCCCACACCTTCCGCAGCCCGGGATCGACCTTGGTCTCCGAACCGGCGGGGAAGGTGTCCAGCCACTTGGCCGCGCCCGTCGACCACAGGATGTCGAAGGCGGGCTTGGGGTCGGCGAAACCGGGATCGGTCTCTTCGATGTGCAGGCCCGCGTCGCCCAGCGCCTGCACCGCGGACTTGACGATCGCCGCGATCTCCGGATCGACGTCGACATAGCCGAGGGTCGGCGAGAAGGCGGCGTTCAACCCGCGCACGTCCCGGCGGACGGCTTCACGGAAGGTCGAGACGGGCGGGGCGAGTGCGGCCGGGTCGCGGTAGTCGGGCATCGCGAGAACGTCGAGGAGCAGCGCCGTGTCGTCCACCGAACGCGCCATCGGGCCGGCGTGCGAGAGCGGTCCGAACGGGCTCGCCGGGAACAGCGGGATCCGGCCGTGTGTCGGTTTGAGACCGACGATTCCACAGAAAGAAGCCGGAATCCGGATCGAGCCGCCACCGTCGGTGCCGACGGAGAGTTCGCCCATTCCCGCCGCGACAGCCGCGGCGCTTCCCCCGCTGGACCCGCCCGCCGTCGTCGACAGGTCGTGCGGGTTGCGGGTGATCCCGGTCAGCGTGTTGTCGGTGACGCCCTTCCACGCGAGTTCCGGCGTCGTGGTCTTTCCCAGCAGCACCAAGCCGTTCTCACGCAGTCGCGCGGTGACCGGGCTGTCGACGTCCCACGGCTGGTCCGGGTCGATGCACCGCGAACCGCGCAGCGTCGGCCAGCCCTGTGTCAGGAACATGTCCTTGATCGAGGCCGGGACGCCGTCGAGCCAGCCGATCGGATTGCCGTCCCGCCAGCGGGCCTCCGACGCCTTCGCCTGTTCGAGCGCGCCGTCGGCGTCGACGAGGCAATAAGCGTTGGTCTCGCCGTCGCGTTCTTCGATGACCCGCAACGCGTTCTGGGTGGCCTCGACCGGCGACAGCTCTCCGGTGGCATACGCGGCGACCAGCTCGCTCGCGGTCAACTTGGTGTCGTTCATCCGGCCCCTAACCTTGGCGAAGCGTCTCCGACGGCACGTACCCGAGCTGCTTGTCCACGACGTTGCGCAGTGGCTCCCCCGCGCGCCAGCGACGGAAGTTGTCCGAGAACACCTCTACCAGAGTATTACGCCAGCCGACGAAGTCGCCCGACATATGCGGCGAGATCAGCACGTTCTCCATGGTCCACAAAGGACTTTCGGAGGGCAGCGGCTCGGTGTCGAAGACGTCGAGCGCGGCACCTCCGAGCGGCCCGTCCCGCAGGGCGCCGACCAGATCCGAAGTGACGACCAGTTCACCGCGGCCGACGTTGACGAACCGCGAGCCGGGCTTCATCGCGGCGAAGGCCTCGGCGTCGAACATGCCCTTCGTCTGCTCGGTCAGCGGCGCGACCGCGACGACGTAGTCAGCCTCGGGAAGATGACGCGTCAGGCCCGAAGAGGAATAGACGTCGCCGAAGTCGGGATCGCCTTCACGGGCACGGCGGCCGACACCCGCCACCGCCATCCCGGCCGCCCGCAGCATCCGCGCGATCGACCGGCCGATCGGCCCGGTGCCGACCACGAGGACCCGGCGGCCGGAGATCCGCTCACTCTCGCGGTGCTTCCATCGCCCCTGCCGCTGCAGGTCCCACGAACGCACGAAATCCTTGGCGAACGTCAGGACGACCCCGAGGACGTACTCGGCTATCGCCCCGTCGAACACGCCACGCGAGTTGGTGAGCACGACGTCGCTCTCCTGCAGCCCCGGGAAGAGCACAGGGTCGACCCCCGCGCTGGCGATGTGCAGCCAGCGCAGCCTGTCGGCCGCGTGCCAGGCACCAGGAACGGCGGTCGACAGGAAGTCGTAGACGAAGAACGCGTCGGCTCCGGATAACGCGTCGGCCAAGCCCGCCGCGTCGGTGTAACGAACCATCGCTTCGGCTTCGATAGCGCGCATGTCCGGTGGGCGTGCGTCTCCGCAGAGCACCGCCAGCACAGGGGTCTCCGAGGCGATCACATTGACACCGTAAAAGTGGCTCGTATGATTGTCAACAATCCGAGGAACGACCCCGGAGCACCGGACCTGTGACAGCAGAAGCTTTCCGGAGGCTGAGACTTGGATTTCGACTTACTGGAGTTCGAAGGCCCGTTGGCGCAGCGCGGTATCGGCGTGATCGCTCCCTTCGACCTTGCCCTGGAACGCGAACTGTGGCGTTGGGTGCCCATGGAGGTCTCCCTCCATCTGGCGCGGACGCCGTACGAGCCTGTGCCCGTCAGCATGGAGATGGCCCAGCTCGTCAGCGACAGCAGGCATCTCGCCGCCGCCACGAGAGATGTGCTCCACGTGGAGCCCGAAGTCGTCGCCTATCTCTGCACCTCCGGCAGTTTCGTCAACGGTGTGGACTACGAACGTTCGCTGACCAAGGCGATCTGCGACGCGGGCGCGCCGGACGCCGTCACCACCTCCGGCGCCCTGGCCGAGGTCCTGCACCAGCTCGACCTCCACCGGGTCTCGGTGCTGACCCCCTACGACGGCGACCTGACCGGGAAGCTGCACGACTTCCTGGGCGAACTCGGCGTTCGCACCGTGTCGAGTGATCACCTCGGCCTGGGCGGCGGCATCTGGAAAGTCAGTTACCGGACCATCGCCGAACGCATCCTCGCCGCCGACCACGCCGACGCCGAAGCCATCTTCGTCAGTTGCACCAACCTCCCCACCTACGATCTGATCGAGCCGCTCGAAAGCGCGGTCGGCAAGCCCGTCCTCACCGCGAACCAGCTCACGATGTGGGCCTGCCTGCGGCGGATGAACCTGCCGATCGTCGGGCCCGGCAAGTGGCTCCGGGAGGTCGACTGACCTCTTCGCCTACGATTGTCGACAATCTGTCCTCCGGAGGTCCCGTGCCCATCACGCCGTTCAGCCCACCCGAGCCGCCGTCCGAGACGACCACGATCGGGTTCATCTACCCCGATCACGCGGCCGAAGACGACTACCCGCTCGCGGAGCAGCTCCTCGGCGGCGACATGGCCGGGATCAAGCTGCCTGTCGAGCACATCTACGGGACCGATCTGCACGCCGTGCCCGAACTACTGGACCTCGGCAGCGAAAGCCGTCTCGCCGACGGCGCCGCGCTGCTGGCCAAGCACGAACCGGATGCGGTGGTCTGGGCGTGCACCAGCGGCAGCTTCGTCTACGGCTGGGAAGGCGCCCGCGATCAGGCCGACCGGCTGGCCGCCGTCGCCGGCGTCCCGGCGTCGAGCACCTCCTTCGCCTTCGTCCACGCCGCTCACGCCCTCCGCGTCCGGCGGGTCGCGGTCGCCGCCAGCTACCCGGACGACGTCGCCCGGCTGTTCGTCGAGTTCCTCGGCGCCGGCGGGATCGAAGTGGTCTCGATGGGCAGCGCGGACATCGACACCGCCGCCGAGGTCGGCGGACTCAGCCCGGAGGCCGTCGTCGAACTCGCGGCGAGCGGCGACCACCCGGCCGCCGACGCGCTGCTCGTCCCCGACACCGCCATGCGGACCCTCGGCGAGATCAACACGCTCGAGACCCGGCTCCGCAAGCCGGTGCTGACCGCCAATCAGGTCACCGTCTGGGAGGGCCTGCGGCTCACCGGGAAGGCCCCGCTCGTCCGCACCCTGGGCGCGCTGTTCGGGCAGAGGGGCAACTGACCCATGTCCTTGCCGGAAATCGAGCCGGTCAGCCGGGAGTCGACCGCCGGGATCATCGCGCGCCAGTTGCGGGACGCGATCATGACCGGCGCCCTGCCCCCCGGCACCCAGCTCGGTGAGACGGACCTGGCCTCCCGGTTCCAGGTTTCGCGGGGACCGCTGCGGGAGGCGATGCAGCATCTCGTCTCCGAAGGGCTCCTGCGCAGCGAGCGCCATCGCGGGCTGTTCGTGATCGACCTCGAACCCGGCGACGTCTACGACATCTACTCGGCGCGCTCCGCCATCGAGCGCGCCGCGATGCTGCGGGCTCTGCGCGGCGACCGGGAACGGGTCGCCACCGAACTCGAACAGGCCGTGGTCGCCATGGCCGCCGCCGCGGACGACGACGATCCGACCGCGCTCTCCTGGGCGGACCTCCGTTTCCACGAGGCGCTGATCGCCGCCTCCGGCAGCAAACGGCTCGTGCGGATGGCCCGGACCCTGCTCATCGAGACCCGGATGTGCCTCACCGCGTTGCAGGGGACCTACCAGCAGGTCGAAGAGCGGGTCACCGAGCACACCAGGATCATCGAGGCCCTGCGGGCGGGCGACGAAGAAACCGCGCTGTCGTTGCTGGAGGCCCACATGGAGGACGCCGTCCAGCGGCTGGCCCCGGGGACCAGCCTGCGGGAGGGCGAAGCTCCCGCGGTGCCTTAGGGACTCAGCCACGGCACCGCGCCCCCAGCACCGGTTGCCCGCCCGTTCCGCCGCGGAACTCCCTGTCCCACGGCCAAGTACCGTGCTCGTCCTCGTAGACCAGTTGCAGGGCACGGAATTCTTCGCCGTACATCAGGACGGCGGTGAGCAGATGCGCCGACGGCAGGCTGAGCGGTACGACTTCGAACGCGGGCCATCCCACCGCGGCGGGCAGCACCTCGCCCGGCTCCGGAGGCCCCGACTGGACCACCTGCTGGGCGAAATAGTTCAGCAGCTGACCGGATCTTCGCTCTCTCAAGCCGGTGACGACGAGTTCCGGCAGCCCGGCGTCGGTGAGGCCGACCGTGTACCCGAGGCCGGTTTGGCCGGTACCGCCCTCGACCGTCTGCACCATCCAGCCGTACGCCCGGATCAGCGGACGGACCTCCTCCTTGAGGTAGTCGTCGCGGGTCTTCCCGGGGTTGTCGCAATGCCAGCACATCGGCACTCCTCCAGTCGTCGAATCCGATGATCGACACTGTGCACCGGAGCACCGACAAAAACTCACGGCCCGGGATGACGCGGATGTGATGAACGGTCCTTTCAACGCGCGATTCGCGATGAAAGGACCGTTGTCGCCACAAAGGATGTCGTGAGTTTTCCGGGCCGTTCCCATGATCCGGAAAACTCGCGACATCCCGGGACTTGACAAGCCACCGTGCGGATGGGTCAAGATAGAGCGGCGACCACCGCGGACCCGAGTTCGGCGGTGGTGGACTTCCCGCCGAGGTCAGGGGTCCGCACGGCCCCCTCCTCGAGAACCTTCTCCACCGCCGCGTGAACATCTTGTGCCGCAACGGTTTCACCGAGATGGTCGAGCATCATCGCACCCGCCAGGATCTGCGCCACCGGATTCGCGATGCCCTGTCCGGCGATATCGGGTGCGCTGCCGTGCACGGCCTCGAACATGGAAGGGAACTCGCCGGACGGATTGATATTGCCCGAAGGCGCCATTCCGAGCCCGCCCGTCACGGCCGCCGCCAGATCGCTCAGGATGTCGCCGAAAAGATTGGAAGCGACCACGACGTCGAGCCGGTCCGGCGCCTGGACCATTCGCGCGGCGAGCGCGTCGACATGACACTGTTCGGCGTGCACGTCCGGATATTCCGACGAGATTTCCGCGAAGATCTCGTCCCAGAACGGCATCGAGTGAATGAGCCCGTTGGACTTGGTCGCCGAGCAGACCCTGCCCGTCCGCGTCTTCGCCAGCTCGAAGGCGTAGCGGATGATCCGCTCAACCCCGACCCGCGTGAACACGGATTCCTGTAAGACGACCTCGTTCACCTGACCACGGTTGTGCCTGCCGCCGATCTCCGAGTACTCGCCCTCGGAGTTCTCGCGGACGATCACCATCTCCAGCTCTTCGGCACCGCGGCCAGCCAGCGCCGAAGTCGTGCCCGGCAGCAACCGGACCGGCCGGAGGTTGACGTATTGCGTGAACGCACGCCGCACTGGAATGAGGAGACCCCACAACGAAACGTGGTCCGGTACACCGGGAAAGCCGACGGCGCCGAGGAAGATCCCGTCGAACCGGGAAAGCTGCTCGATACCGTCCTCCGGCATCATCGAGCCGGTCTTGGTGTACCGCTCACAGCTCCAGTCGAACTCCTGCCAGGACAAGGAGAAACCGTGCGACTCCGCCGCGCGGTCGAGGACCTTGCGGGCCTCGACCGTCACATCGACACCGATCCCGTCGCCGGGAATGCCGGCGATCCGATAGGAGGACGCGCCTGCTTGAGAGGTCCCGGTTTGAGAAGTCCCTGCTTGAGAATTCACAGAGCCACCGCGATGTACTTGGTCTCGAGGAACTCGTCGATGCCGACGGTGCCGCCTTCACGGCCGAGCCCGGACTGCTTGATCCCGCCGAACGGTGCCGCCGGGTTCGACACCAGTCCTTGGTTGAGGCCGATCATGCCGGCTTCCAGCCGTTCCGAAACCCGCAACGCCCGCTTGAGATCGGAGGTGTACACATAGGACACGAGACCGAATTCGGTGTCGTTCGCCGCCGCGATGGCTTCGTCCTCGCTGTCGAACGGGGTGATCGGGGCGACCGGCCCGAAGATCTCCTCCGAAGCGAGCCTGGCGTCCTTGGGCACGTCGGTGAGCACCGTGGCCTGATAGAAGTTGCCCGGACCATCCACTGTGGATCCGCCGGTGAGGACGCGCGCTCCTCGCCCGGCGGCGTCCGCGACCAGGCCGCTGACCTTCTCGACGGCGGCTTCGTCGATGAGGGGGCCGACGACGACACCTTCCTCGGTGCCTCGGCCCATCGGCAAGGCCTCCATGCGCTCGGTGAGGCGCCGGGAGAACTCGTCGACGATGCCTCGCTGGACATAGAAGCGGTTCGCGGCCGTGCAGGCCTCACCGATGTTGCGCATCTTCGCGGTCATCGCGCCTTCGATCGCCGCGTCGAGGTCGGCGTCCTCGAAGACGAGGAAGGGAGCGTTGCCACCGAGTTCCATGGAGGTGCGGAGCACCTTGTCCGCGCACTGTTCGAGCAGTTTCCGCCCGACGCCGGTCGAGCCGGTGAAGGACAGCTTCCGGGCACGGCCGTCCCGGATCAACGGTTCCATCACGCCGCCGGAATCCGACGTCGTGAGCACGTTCAGCACACCTTCCGGCAATCCCGCTTCGGCGAGGATCGCCGCGAGGGCCAACATCGAAAGGGGGGTCTGGGCAGCGGGCTTGATGATCATCGTGCAACCGGCCGCGACCGCGGGTCCGATCTTGCGGGTGCCCATCGCCATGGGGAAGTTCCACGGCGTGATCAGCAGGCACGGCCCGACGGGCTGCTTCGTGACCAGGAACCGGCCCGTCCCGTTGGGCGCGACGGCGTAGCCACCGTCGATCCGGACGGCTTCCTCCGCGAACCAGCGGAAGAACTCGGCCGCGTAGGTGATCTCACCCTTCGACTCCGCGAGCGGCTTTCCCATTTCGAGGGTCATCAGCAGCGCGAGTTCGTCGGCGCGCTTGATGAGCAGTTCGTAGGCGCGGCGCAGGATCTCGCCGCGTTCGCGCGGGGCGACGTTCGCCCAGTCGGCCTGTGCGGCGACGGCGGCGTCGAGTGCGCCGACACCGTCCGCCGGTGACGCGTCGGCCACCTCGCACAGGGCTTCGCCTGTCGAGGGGTCGAGAACGGGGAAGGTCTTCCCACCCGCGGCGGGCACCCACTTGCCGCCGATGAACAGTTCCTTGTCGACCGCTGCGACTACGCCGGCCTCACTGATCGAGCTCATCCCAACGCTCCTCCATGTTGTCCCGAACGCCATGCTATGGATATTGTCAACAATCGACAACAGCTCAGCCGACCTAGGAGCGCAGCCCATGGCCCAGCTATCACCGCTGCTCAAGCAGGCAACGCCGGTCGTGGTCGACCACGGTGAAGGGGTGTACCTCTACGACACCGATGGCAAACGTCACCTGGATTTCACCGCCGGTATCGGCGTGACCAGCACCGGCCACTGTCACCCGCACGTGGTGAGCGCCGCGCGGGAACAGGTCGGCAAGCTCATCCACGGGCAGTACACGACGGTCATGCACAAGCCGATGCTGGAGCTGACCGAGAAGCTGGGCGGTGTCCTGCCGGAAGGCCTGAACTCCCTCTTCTACTCGAACTCCGGCAGCGAGGCGGTCGAGGCGGCGCTCCGGCTGTCGCGGCAGGCGACCAAGCGGCCCAACGTCATCGTCTTCCAGGGCGGGTTCCACGGCCGGACCGTCGCGGCGGCGACGATGACGACGTCGGGCACCCGGTTCAGCGCCGGGATCTCGCCGCTCATGTCCGGTGTGCACGTCGCGCCCTTCCCCTACGCCTTCCACTACGGCTGGGACGAGGAGACCGCGACGAAGTTCGCCCTGCGCGAGCTCGACTACCTGTTCGCGACGGTCTGCGCGCCGAACGAGACCGCCGCGTTCTTCATCGAGCCGGTGCTCGGGGAGGGCGGGTACGTCCCGGCGAACCCCGCGTTCCTGGCCGGGTTGCGGGAGCGTGCCGACAAGCACGGCATCCTGCTGGTGATGGACGAGATCCAGACCGGCTTCGGCCGGACGGGCAGGTTCTGGGGGCACGAGCACTTCGGAGTGCGCCCGGACATCGTGCTCATCGCGAAGGGACTCGCGAGCGGGTTCCCGATCTCGGGCATCGCCGCGTCGGAGGAGCTGATGGCGAAGGCACTCCCCGGATCCCAGGGCGGGACCTACGGCGGTAACGCGGTGGCCTGCGCGGCGGCGATCGCCACGCTCGAGGTGATCCAGCAGGAGGGCCTCGTCGAGAACGCCGCCGAACGCGGACGCCAGCTCCTGGAAGGTGTCCGGGTGATCGCGGACAAATCCCCCTCGATCGGCGACGTCCGCGGGCTGGGGCTGCTGGTCGGTTCCGAGTTCACCACGCCGGACGGCGAGCCGGACACCGCGAAGGCCCAGGCGGCGCAGAAAGCCGCGTCCTCCAACGGGTTGCTGCTGCTGACGTGCGGGGCGTACATGAACGTCGTCCGGATGGTGCCGCCGCTGATCGTCGACTCCGCGCAGGTCGACGAGGCGCTGCGGATCTGGGGTGACGTCGTGGCGAGGGTCGAGTGATGGCCCGCTACATCACGATCACGCTCGACAAGCGCGGGGTCTCCTGCCGGGCACGGCTGCTCGACGCCGAAGCACCGCGAACCTGCCGAGCGGTCTGGGACGCGTTGCCGCAAAGCGGTTCGGCCTATCACGCGAAGTACGCGCGGAACGAGGTCTACACCCTCGTGCCGCCCTTCGCCGAGCCGAAGCCGGGCCGTGAGAACCCCACTGTGACGCCGATCCCGGGTGACGTCGTGTACTTCGGGTTCGAGGCCTGGGAGATCGGCAATCCGGCATACGGCTACGACGAGAGCAGTGAGGCGCACAGCGATCAGGGCGCGACGGATCTCGCGATCTTCTACGGCCGCAACAACCTGCTGATCAACGGCGACGCGGGCTGGGTGCCCGGCAACGTGTTCGCGACGATCGAGGAGGGACTGGCCGAGATGGCGGAAGCCGCGCAGGACCTCTGGCTGCGAGGTGTCGAGGGCGAGACGCTTTCGTTCGCACGCGCGTGAAAAGCCCGTGGGCGACGAGGGTTCCCCACCCTCGCCGCCCACGGGCCGGCACCCCTCCCTGGCTTACTGCTTTTCGCCCGCCAGCCGGTATTCGACGCCACCGACCTCTTCGCCGCGCTGGTCGACCTGGGTCACGTGGACGGTGTACTGCCCACCGGCCGCTTCGGCTCCGGCCGTGAAGCTCAGCTTGGCGTCGATCTGTTCGCCCGCCTTGAACGCCAGACCGCTGATCCGAGCCCGCTGCGGATTCACGATGGCCAGTTCGGTCTCGCCGACCCGTTCGATCCCCTCACCCTTCGCGCCACCTGCCCGCCAGCGTGCGGCGAGGTCGGGGCCGAGGTCGATGGTGATCCGCCCCGGGCCGGTGAACGGCTTGCCCGGCTGGGTGAAGACGATGTCGCCGACCGTCGTGGGTTCAGGACCGTGCCAGCCGAACACGATCGGCCGGATCACCGGGACCTTGATCTTGAACGGGACCGCGTTCACGTTGTGCCAGGCGATGTTGTTGTTGTTCCGCGTGTTGAGGGACGTACTGACACCCTCCGTCGGCAGGTCGGTGGGCGAGAGCCACCGGGCCAGCAGGCAGAAGTGCGAGCCGATCGGGACCTTCCACGGGATCACGACCGTCTTGGTGCCGTAGGGCACGTCCACGTCGAGCTTCGAGCCGATGTAGTTCCACTGGTTCGGCCACTGGGCCACGGTGCCCTGTTTGGTGTACCAGACCTGCAGGTTCCCCTTCTCGTATCCGTCCCCGTACGGGCCGGGGCGATTGAGCGTGACATGGATGTAGGCGGTGGTCCCCTGGACGATCGGGTCGTCGGTGGCGCACAGCACCGTCGCCGAGAAACACACCCGGATGTCGGGGCTGGAGTAGAGCGAACCGGACGAGGCCTCGTAACCGTAATCGGATCCGTTGTCACGGATGAAGACGTCGCTACGAGCCTCCGGTGCGGCCTGCACCGCCGGTGCGACACCCGCGAACAGCGTCGCGACGGCCAAGACGGCCGAGGCGAGCAGTGTCCGGCGGCGCCGCGGATTCCTGCTGATCATGTTCCCCTCCTTGGGGCGAAACATTCGACTCCACGACCGTCGTTCAGCCGGGTTGTGGCGGGGTTGTGGAGATCGTGTGCCCTAATTGGCCGATTTCGGTGAGTCTTCGCCCGGATACGCTCACCGAGGACACATCCCGGAGGGAGCAGAGTGCCCGGGCCAGGGGAATTACGCGTGCTGGGCCCGGTCGAAGCGATCGGCCCCACCGGGCGGGCCGAGCTGCACGGCGCCCGCCAGCGAGCCGTGCTGGGCGTTCTCGCCCTGCACGCGGGTTCCGTCGTCCCGATCCCCCGGCTGGTCGATGTGCTCTGGGGTGAGGATCCACCCCGGACCGCGGTGAAGACCCTGCACAGCCACGTCGCCAGGATCCGGCAGGCGCTGGAGGATTGCGGATTCCCGCCGGTCCTGCTGACGCGCAAACCCGGGTACGTCCTGACGGTCGCACCGTCCTCAGTCGACGCTCTCCGTTTCGAGGAAGAACTTCGTGCCGCCAAGCGGAGCAATCCCGGCCAAGCGGTGACAGCGTTGCGCGAGGCGTTGCGGCTCTGGCGCGGCGAAGCCTTCGCGGACGCCGAACTCGACGGCTGGGGGCTACGCGAAGTCGAAAGGCTTCAGGAACTGCGGCTGTCCGCCTGGGAAGAACTGTGGGACGCCGAACTCAGGCTCGGCGACCACGAGGAGGTCCTCCGGGAACTTCCGCGGCTTCGCGCCGAGCAGCCGTATCGCGAACGGCTCGCCTCACTGCACATGCTCGCCCTGCACCGCTGCGGAAGACACGCCGAGGCGCTGGAGACGTTCCAGGCGGTCCGCCGGGGACTGGCCGACGAGTTCGGCGTCGACCCCGGACCGGAACTGGTCGAATTGCATACGGCGATCCTGCGCCGCGCACCCGAACTCGACGCGCCGGTGCGGGGCACCGCGCCCGCGCAACTCCCCGCCAGGGTCGGGCATTTCACCGGCCGGCACCAGGAACTCGCGTCGCTCGACGGACTTCTCGACGAACCCGAACCGCCGGTCGTGGTGATCTCCGGCGCGGCGGGGATGGGCAAATCCGCGCTGGCCGTCCAGTGGGCCCATCGCATCGCGGACCGTTTCCCCGACGGTCAGCTCTTCCTCGACCTCGCCGGGCACGACCCGCACGAAGCGGTCTCGCCGGGTGACGCGCTCGCGCATCTGTCGCGCGGGCTCGGTCTCCCCGACGATCGGCTGCCCGACGCGACGGCCGAACGCGCGGCGCTCTACCGCTCGCTGCTGCACGGGAAGCGGTGCGTGATCGTCGCTGACAACGCGGGCGGTGTGGACCAGATCCTCCCGCTGATCCCCGGGACGGCGAAGGCGCTGCTGATCGTGACCAGCAGGCAGACCCTGGCGGCGCTCGGCAGCAGGCACGCCGTCCGCGTGTTCGCTCTCGACGCGCTGGCCGACACGGAATCGATGACCCTGCTCACCCGGGTGCTGGGCGCGGACCGGGTCGCCCGTGAACCCGCGCAGGCCGCGCGGCTGGCGAGGCTGTGTGACGGGATGCCGCTGGCGCTGCGGATCGCCGCCGCGCGCCTGAGCGGTGAGCCCGGCCGTCCGATCGCGGAGCTCACGCGTGAGCTGACCGGCGCCGGCCGGCTCGAAACCCTTGCGGTGCAAGGCGATTCCCGGACCGTCAAAACCGTCCTCGCGAGCGCCTACCTGCCGTTGGACCACGCGCCGGCCCAGCTTTTCCGGCTGTCCGGGTTGATCCCGGGGACGACGTTCAGCCCGGCGCTCGGCAGCGCGTTGTGCGGGGTGTCCGCCGAAGCGGGCCGGACCGCGATCGCCGCGTTGTCCGCCGCGCACCTGATCACCCCGGCGGGGCGGGATCGCCATCGCCTTCACGATCTGATCCGTGAGTTCGCCGTGGCGTGCGCCCGCGCCGACGAAACGACGTCGAGCCGGGCCGAGGCGGCGGACCGGCTGATCGACTGGTACCTGCACGTCGCCGCCGAGGCGAACCGGATCATCGACCCGAACCGCGATCTGGTCACCCCGGCGCTGCGTCACCCTCCGCCCGAACGTCCGTTCCCGGCGGAACGGCGAGCGGCGCTGGCGTTCCTGGGCGCCGAACGCGCGAACCTGCTGCCGGTGGTCCGATTCGCGCGCGAGCACGGCCGCAACACCGCCGCCTGGCAGCTCACCTACCTGCTGACCAGTTTCTACGACACCACGGGCGGCTGGAACGAGCGGATCGGGCTCTGCCGCGAAGGGGCCGCGGCGGCCGCCGAGCTCGACGATCCCTTGGCCGAGGCGGAGATGCTGCGTGCGCTGGGAGCGGCCTACTTCATGACCCGCAGGCTGACGGACGCGCTCGAAACCAACGCCCGCGCGCTGAAGGCCGCCCGCGCGGCGGGTGATCTCGAAGGCGAAGGGCACATCTACAACAACACCGCGAACGCCTACGCGGCGTTGCGCCGATTCGACGAGGCGATCACCGCGTACCGGCTCGCGGTGGAGCGGTGCACGTCGGCAGGCAACCGGCTCGGGCGCGCGCTGTCCCAGCGAAACCTAGGTCACGCCTATATCCGCCGTGGTCAGCCGATGGACGGCCTCAGCCCGCTGACGGCCGCGCTGGAGACGTTCCGCGAACTCGGCAACGCCCGGCTGGAAGCCGCCACTCTGGACACTCTCGGCGAGGCCTACGAGGAACTCGGTGATCACGACGTCGCGCTGGACCATCTCGGCAAGGCGCTGGCCGCGTCCCGCGCGATCGGCGACCGGTGGCAGGAGTGGGAGTCACTGCTGCACGCCGGCCAGGTCCATCTCGCCCGCCGCGACTTCGGAGCCGCGCGGGACGACTTCGACCAGGCGCTACTGATCAGCCGCGACGTCGGGAACCGGCACAGCGAGGCGGCCGCACTCGACCGGCTCGGCCGCGCCCACCTCGGACTCGGCGACCTGGCCGCGGCGCGGGAGAACCTGGAGCACGGCCTCGCGGTCCGGGAAAGCGTCCCGGACCCGTACGAGGAGGCTCACCTGCACCGCGACCTGGGTGATCTCGAAACACGATGCGGCGACACGGCCGCCGCGGCCGCCCACTGGGCTCGAGCGATCGAGCTCTACCGGCGGGCGAACGCGACGGCCGACGCCGATCTCGTCACCGGACGGGGCTGATCACCACGGTCGACGTCGCGTAAACGAGCTTGCCCTGTGAAGGCTCGAAGAACTCGACTCGCGCCTTCCCCGCTTGCCCCGGCACGGGGGTGAACTCGGCATACGCCCTGGTCTCACCACGCTGGAAGGTGACGACGCCGTCCTTCACCGGCACGTGGGCGGAGCCTTCGGTGCGGTAGCGGATCGTGAGCGGTCCCGGCCACGGCCGGGAGAGCACGACGGGCACCTTGCAGCTCACACCCTGCGCGAAGTTGGGCGGAAGCGACCAGCAGATCTCGCCGTCCTGTGTAGTCGCGAGCGGGGCGGTCTTCGTCGCGTCGTCATCCGCCACCCAGGCGACACCGATGCCGTGCCCGATCCGCAGGCCCTTCTCGCCGTACAAGCGCAGGGAGAACATCTCGTCGTTCTCCACGAGGGAGTCGGCGCGGACCTTGACCGCCACGGTCTGCGGGGCCGTCCCGCCCGACCAGGTCAGCGTGCCCGCGCTCGGCAGGTAGTCGATCCCTTCCTTCGCGATGAACGCCGGATCGACCGGCGACCCGTTGCCCTCGATCGTCCGGTACTCGACCGAACCCTGCGGCGCGCAGCCGCCGTCGTCGAGGGAAACGGTGAAGACAAGAGTGGTGTACCCGGCGCTCGTGCCCTCGGCCTGGCTGACGCCGCTGACGTTCACCACGGGCGCCGTGCAGCCCGCTTCCCCGCCTTCGGCCACCGGTACCGCGAGCCCGAACGTGACCGCGAGCGCCGCCCCCAGCGTCGCGATCCGTCTCATCCTTGATCCCATCGAGCGTCCCACCCCTTCCGGCGGGCCGCCGCGGCCCGCTGCGACATGGGTAACCGAGTGAGGTTGTCGTGAGGTTGTGACCGCTCGAAGCAAACATGAAAATGATTCATGGCCATCGTCGCCCGTGACGTACTACGCTTCGGTAACCAGGCAAAGAAGCGTGAGGAAGGGCAGTCGATGGGCGATGTTGCGGCACGGTTCGCCGAGATCGTCGGGGAAACGAATCTGCTTTCAGGCGAAGCGATCCCCGAGGACTACGCACACGACGAGGCTTTGACCATCAGCCCACAGCAGCCCGCCTACGTGGCGAAACCCGGAAGCGCGGAGGAGGTCGCCGAGCTGCTCAAAGCGGCGAGCGAACACGGCGTGCCGGTGACCGCGAGAGGGTCGGGAACCGGGCTTTCGGGCGGTGCGCAACCCCGCGAAGACGGCCTGGTGATCTCTTTCGAGCGCATGAACGCGGTGCTGGAGATCGACACCGAAAACCACGTCGCCGTCGTCCAGCCGGGCGTCACACTGTCCGAATTGGACGAAAAGACCACGGCGGCGGGGCTCGGCTACACCGTCCACCCCGGCGAGTTGAGCGCGAGCGTCGGCGGCAACGTCGGAACGAACGCGGGCGGGATGCGCGCGGTCAAGTACGGCGTCACGCGGCACAACGTCGTGGGCCTGCAGGCGGTGCTGCCGACCGGCGAGATCATCCGGACCGGCGGAAAGACCTCGAAGGTGTCGACCGGATACGACCTGACCCAGCTGATCATCGGGTCGGAGGGCACCCTCGCGATCGCGACCGAGGTCATCGTGAAGCTGTACCCGCGCCTGCCGCACGGCGCCACGGTGTTCGCCCCGTTCGAGACCTTCGACGAGGTGATGACCGTCGTCCCGAAGATCGTCTCCAGCGGGCTCTCGCCGCACATCCTCGAGTACATCGACAACCTGACGCTCGCCGCGATCAGCTACAACGAGAAGCTCAGCCTCGGCGTCCCGGACGCCATCCGCGACACCGCGCAGGCGTATCTGGTGGTGGCGCTGGAAAACCGGGACAACGACCGGCTGCACGCCGACATCGAGGAACTCGGCGGCATGCTGGGCGAGCTCGGCGCGATGGACGTGTACGTGCTCGAAGGCGGTTCGGCTCGCAAGCTCATCGAGGCCCGCGAGAAGGCGTTCTGGACGGCCAAGGCCGCGGGCGCTGACGACGTCATCGACGTGGTGGTCCCGAGGTCCGCGATGCCGGAGTTCCTGCGCCGGAGCCGGGAGATGGCACTCTCGCGAGAGGCAGGCGCACTCGGCTGCGGACACGCCGGCGACGGCAACGTCCACCTCGCCATCTTCTGCAAGGACCCGGCGAACCGGAAGCAGCTGCTGACCGACATCTTCGCGCTCGGCATGGAACTCGGCGGCGCGATCTCCGGCGAGCACGGCCTCGGGAAGGCCAAGTCCGGCTATTTCCTCGAACTGGAGGACCCGGCGAAGATCGCGCTGATGCGCCGGATCAAGGAGACCTTCGACCCGGCCGGGATCCTCAACCCCGGCGTTCTTTTCGCTGAGAGGGCTTGAAAAGTGAGTGACATGAACGGCGCCCAGTCCCTGATCCGCACGCTCGTCGACAGTGGCGTCGATGTGTGTTTCTCGAATCCCGGCACCTCGGAGATGCACTTCGTGGCCGCGCTCGACACCGTGCCCGAGATGCGCGGTGTGCTCGGCCTGTTCGAAGGCGTCGTGACCGGCGCCGCGGACGGGTACGCGCGGATCGCCGACAAACCGGCGGCCACCCTGCTGCACCTCGGCCCGGGTCTCGGGAACGGGCTGGCGAACCTGCACAACGCGCGCCGCGCGCACACCCCGATCGTCAACGTGATCGGCGATCACGCGACCTACCACAAGCAGTACGACGCCCCGCTGGAATCGGACATCGAAGCCGTCGCCGGTTCGCTCCAGGGCTGGGTCCGCCGCTCCGAGCACACGAAGGACGTCGGCGCCGACGCCGCCGCCGCGGTAGCGGCCTCCCAGGACGCCCCCGGGCAGATCGCGACGCTGATCCTCCCCGCCGACGCGTCGTGGGGCGAGGGCGGCGAAGCCTGTGCGCCCATCCCGCCGCGGATCCCGCAGGTCGTCGACGCGACGAAGGTGAAGAACATCGCCGAGGTGCTGGCCGGTGGCGAACCGGTCGCCCTGCTCGTCGGCGGCAGCGGCTGCCGTGAGGCCGGCCTGCGCGCGACCAGCCGGATCGCCGCCGCGACCGGGGTGAAGGCGTTCGTCGAGACCTTCCCCGCCCGGCTCGAGCGCGGCGAAGGCCTGCCGACGATCGAGCGGCTGGGCTACCTCGCCGAGCAGGTCGCGTACCAGCTCGACGGGATCAAGCACGTGATCGTCGCCGGGACGAAGGCTCCCGTGTCGTTCTTCGCCTACCCCGGCAAGGCGAGCGATCTCGTTCCCGAAGGCGCGCAGGTCCATGTGCTGGCCGATGTCGAGCAGGACGTCCCGCGCGCGCTGAACGACGTCGCGGACCTGGTCGCCGCCGAGACGGAACCCGTGTTGCAAGAGGCCTCGCGCCCCGCGCTGCCGTCCGGGCCGCTGACACCGCAGAACTGGGTCGAGGTGATCGGCGCGCTGCTTCCGGAGCGCGCGATCATCGCCGACGAGGCGAACACGTCCGGTCTGCTGCTGCCCGCCGCGACCGCGGGTGCGCCGCGGCACGACGTGCTGACCCTGACCGGCGGCGCGATCGGTTACGGCATGCCCGTCGCGACCGGGGCGGCCGTCGCCGCACCGGACCGGCCGGTGATCAACCTGCAGTCCGACGGCAGCGCGCTGTACACGATTTCCGCGCTCTGGACGCAGGCTCGGGAGAACCTCGACGTCACCACGGTCCTGCTGAACAACCGCGCGTACGCCATCCTGCGGCTGGAGCTGCAGCGCGTCGGCGCGGACGCCAGCGGCCCCAAGGCGAACGAACTGCTCGACCTTTCCCGGCCGGACATGGACTTCGTCAAGATCGCCGAAGGCATGGGCGTCCCGGCGACCCGGGCGACGACCGCGGAGGAGCTGGCCGAACAGTTCCAGCGCGCGCTCACCGAGCCGGGACCGCACCTGATCGACGCGATCGTTCCGACGCTGTTCTGAGCGGTGCACCCTACGTGCGGCGAAGCCTCTTCGTCGCACGTAGGGGCGCTAGTGGACCGACGCGACCAGGGGTTCGGGCTGGCGTTGCTTCGGGACGAAGGCGGTCAAGGCGAGCCCCAGCAGGGCCGCGGCCGCGGCGACCACGAAGCTCAGCCGGAACCCTGTCGCGGACGGAACGGAAACCCCGCCGACGGTGATCGCCAGCGACGCGAGCATGGTCGCCATCACCGCGCTGGACGTCGACGTGCCGACAGAACGCATCAGCGAGTTCAACCCGTTCGCGGACGCGGTTTCGGTGACCGGGACAGAGCCCATGATCAGCGCGGGCATGGCAGCGTAGGCGATGCCGACCCCGCCGCCGATGATGATCGACGCCGTGATCAGCTCGAAGGCGTTGTCCATCAGCACGGTCGCGAAGACGTAGCCGGTCGCGATGGTGCCGGCACCCACCATCAGCGTCATGCGCGGGCCGAAGCGCTCGATGAGCCGCGCCGAAACCGGCGACAGCAGGAACATGACCACCCCGTTCGGTGCCAGGCAGAGCCCGGCCTCCACCATCGTCAGCCCGAGGCCGTAACCGGTCGAACCGGGCGCCTGCAGCAACTGCGGGAACGACAAAGCCATCGAGTACAGCGCGAAGCCGATCATGATCGACGCGAGGTTGGTGAACAGCACCGGCCGCCGGGCGGACACCCGCAGATCCACGAGTGGATCACGGCGCCGCAGCTGGTAGACGCCCCAGACCAGCAGGATCACCACCGCTGTCGCGGCGAAGCCGAGGGTGCGGCCGCTGCCCCAGCCCCATCCGCTGCCCTTGACGATCGGCAGCAGCAGGCAGACGAGCCCCGCCGTCAGCCCCAGCGCGCCGAGGTAGTCGAACGGCGCGGGTGTCTTCACCGGCGACTCGGGCACCACGAACAGGATCAGCAGGCCACAGACGAGACCGAGCCCCGCCGACGCCCAGAAGAGGACGTGCCAGTCGGCGTTCTGCGCGACCAGCGCCGACACCGGGAGCCCGATGGCGCCGCCGACGCCGAGCGTCGAACTCATCACCGAGATCGCGGCGCCGACCCGGTCCGGCGCGAGTTCGTCGCGCATGATGCTGATCCCCAGCGGGATCGCGCCCATCGCGCAGCCTTGCAGGCCCCGGCCGACGACCATCAGCGCGAGCGAGCTGGTCAGCGCGGACACCACCGAGCCGACGACCAGGAAGCCCAGGCTGATCAGCAACAACCGGCGTTTGCCGTAGAGGTCGCCGAGCCTGCCGCTCACCGGCATCACCACGGCTCCGGCGACCAGGGTCACCGTCACCACCCACGACGCGTCGGACGGGGTCGCGTTGAGCAGCCGGGGAAACGCCGGAATGAGCGGGACGACGAGCGTCTGCATGAACGAGGCCACCAGACCACAGGTGGCGAGCACGACGACGAAGATCCGGGGCGAAGGTGCCCGTCCGACCGGTTTCACCATGCGCGTCCCATGATCCGACCTTACACAGCACCACCCTCCCGAGTGAATGATTGACCGACGGGATCACAACCAGGTGCGGACCCCACCATGTCCGGAACAGGTACCGCGGCGATTCTGGCTGTAGCTATAGGAACCGTCCTTGCAGACGGCGGTCGCGCCGTCGGCCGCGCCGGGTCCGGTCGCCGGCCGGTGGACGCAGACACCGTCGGTGTTGCGGTAGTAGTCGCTTCCACACTCCGCCAGGTTCGGCGCCTTCGCCGTGGGCGTCGTCTTCGGGCGGGTCTTCGTCGGTGTCGGATCGACCTGCTTCGGCACCGCCACCGCGGTCGTGGTCGGCGCCACGAACTGCTGAGGTGCCGGCGTGGAGACGGCCGTGTCCGTGGTCGTCGGCGCCGCCCAGCTACTGGACGGTGTCGAAGACGTCGACACCGTCGTTGTCGTCGACGCCGGACTGCTCTGCGTCGTGACCCGCCCGGTGGGCACGGTCTCCACACCGCAGCCTCCGGCGACCAGCAGTCCGATCGCCAGGGCCATACCCAGCTTCGTCGTTCTCTTCGGCATAACGGCCTCCCCGGCACGTGGTAGTGCCGCGTAGTCGGGAGATCGTTCGCCGGTGTTACTTCCGGCGGGGAGGTCAGTCGACCATCGTGCCGCAACTGATATTCAGCGCCGTCGCCGTCATGCTGCGCGCATGGTCCGACGCGGCGAAGGCGGCCACCCGGGCGACGTCTTCGAGCGAGGCCGTTCGCTTGAGCATGGTCGCCTCGTTCATGTCGCGGATCGCGTCGTCGAGCCCGGCGCCCTCCGGGACCGTCTCCGGAATGCCGCCGGTACGCAGGGTCACGACACGGATACCGTTCGGTCCGAGCTCGCACGCCAGCCCTCGGCGCAACGCCTCCATCGCGCTGAACGCGACCTGCAAACCGCCGAGGTGGTATCCCGGCAACGGATCGCCGTCGCCACCGAACATCAGGATAACCCCGGATCCCTGCCCGATCATGTACCGGGCGGCCGCCCGCGCGGTCAGGAAATTGGTCTGAACCGCCGTGCGCACCGGGCTTTCGAAGTCCGCCAACGACATTTCGACCAGCGGGGTGCCCTGGACGTCGTTGTGCGTGATGACGTTCATCGAGATGTCGACGCTGCCTGCCGAGGAAGCCACCGAAGCGGCATGCTCGTCGATGGCCGCCTCGTCGAGCGCGTCGAACTCCGCAGTTTCCGCTTTCCCGCCGGCCGCTCGGATTTCGTCGGCCAGCGCGTCGAGCTTCTTGAGCGTGCGGCCGGTGAGATGGACTCTCGCACCCTCCCTGGCGAATCCGCGAGCCACCGCGCTCCCGATTCCGCCCGCCGCCCCGTAGATGATCGCGTTCCTGCCTTCGAGCAACATCGGATCCTCCTATTTTCCGTCCAGCGTGATGAGTCCTTCGGGCATTCCTTCCAAGTGGACGTCGGCCCACAGCGGGAGCCAGGTGTCGATCTCGTGGAATCGGCGAAGCTCGGCCAGGCCACTGAGCCAGCCCATCCACGAGCCGTAAGGCGGCTTCTCCTCGGAGAATCCACTTTGGACGAAGGTCAGCTTCGTTCCGCCATCGGAGTCTTCGAGCTCCCAGGTGGCGACGACGCCGTCCTGGTACGCGAGCGACATCTTGGAGTCGGGCACCAGGTCGAGGATCTTCGCCGGATCCGGGTCCTTCTCCAGCGAGCCCATCGCCCAGCGGCCGCCGACGTGGGGCTCCGCGTCGATCCGGGCGCCGAACCAGCGGGTGAACACGGCAGGATCGGCGATCGAGCCGTAGACCTCGCCGCGCGGCGCGTCGATCCGCACTTCCTCGCTCATCAGCGGAGAAGTGAGATCACACCGGGCGGTGAGCGGGCGGCCCTCGACGTGATCGACGAGGTTCGCCACGGACAGCGCCCAGAACGTGTACAGCATGCCGAGCGGCGAGTCCGGGTCGGCGAGCATCGCGTCGTAGTCCGGCAGACCACTCTGGCTGAACGACAAGGACGTCGCGTCCCCGTCCTCTTCCAGCTTGAACTCGACGACGGTCTCCGTCCCGGTGACGGTCCACGCGAACCGCAGGACGTGATCCTCGGCTACCAGCAGGCGTTGACGTGGAACGTCGCCGTCCGGCGTGTAGCGGCCCCAGAACTCGTACCGGGACGGCAGGTCGACTTCCGCGTACTCGGAAAGCCACGCGCGGAGTGCGCCGGGATCGAGCAGCGCCTGCCAGACCTCGTCGATCGGCGCGCGCACGCGCACCTGGAATCTCGTCGGTTCAGTCATGGGTATCCCCCTTCGGGTAACAGGCCACGGCGAGCTTGAAGGCGTCGCCTTCCGCTCCGCCGTAGCGAGTGAACAGATCCTGCAAAGTCGTCTTCAGCTCGTCGAGGAACTCCTGGCGCCGTTCCGGCTCGACCCGGATCTCGCCGGAGACACCGATCGACGGCAGGTCGGGCGCGGCCCTGTCGAGCGCCGCGACGTCCGCCTGGACCTCCTCCATGAGGTCCACCAGGTAGCCGAGACTCAGCTCGTCCCGCGCCGCCCGCGGGCCGATCCGGCCGACCAGTCCGGGCGACAGCCAATACGAACGCGCTGTCGCCTGGTACACGCCTTCGCTGACGGCGCGCACCTTCCGCTCCGACACCTGCTTCACGAGCCCGGCTTCCACCAGGCGTTTCACGTGGTAATAGACCCGCTGCGGCGTCTGGTCCAGCACCGCCGCCACCTCGGTGCAGGACCGCGGCTCCGCCAGCTGCCGCAGGACATCCACCCGCTGCGGCTTCAGCAATGCCTCGGCCTGCTCCAGCCGCTCCAGATACTCGACGTCCTTCACGGCATCACACTCTCGATCACAAAAATAAGTTTGAACGTAAAAATCCATTTTGTCAATCGGGCCGGATCGCGCTACTCTCGTCGTGTGGCGATCCTGCGGCGGTACGCGGCGGAAATCGCGGTCACCGTGGCGGTGATCGCGAGCTCCGTCGCGGTCTCGCTCGGGGACGACGCGGAAGCGCCGCGCAACGCCGCCGTCGGCTGGGTCTGCACGGTGCTCGCCTGCGTCGCGCTGTTCCTGCGCCGGCGGTATCCGCTCTCCGTCGCCGTCTTCACCCTGGCGTGCTGCGCGATCTACTACCCGAGCACCGATCCCGACGGGTTCGTGCTGCTCGCGTTCGCTTTCGCGCTGTACAACACGGCTTCGACCGGGCGGATCCGTGGCGCGGCGATAGTCGCGACGGCCGCGATGGGCGGCGTGGCGATCGGCGAGGTGCAGTCGCGGACCGGGCGGCAGGTGGACAACTTCGCCTTCCTGCTGATGGCGGGCTGGTTCATCGCACTGGTCGCGGTCGGTGCCGTGACGCACTACCGCCGCGAAGCCGAGCGCACCAAGGAAGCCGAGGCACAGCGAAGGGCTTCGGACGAACGACTCCGGATCGCACGCGAACTGCACGACGTCCTCGGCCACAACCTGGCACTCATCAACGTCCAGGCCGGTGCGGCGCTGCACGGCAAGGACCCGGCGAAATCCGAGGAGGCACTGGCCACGATCAAACAGACCAGCAAGGACGCGTTGCGCGAACTCCGCGCCACACTGGGAATGCTGCGCCAGGCGGATACGCCGGGCCTGGCCGGGGTCGCCGGACTGGCCGAGTCGGCGGGCGCGCACGGGCTGACCGTCCGGACCGAGATCGACGGCACGGCAAGGGATCTGCCGCCCGACGTCGAGCACGCCGCCTTCCGCGTGGTCCAGGAGGCGCTGACCAACGTCGCGCGCCACGCCGCCGCGAACACCGTCGTGGTGCGGATCGGCTACACGCAGCATGATGTGTCCGTGCAGATCGACGACGACGGCCGGGGCGGCACCGCGAAGCCCGGCAACGGGATCCGCGGGATGACCGAACGGGCCGAGGCACTCGGTGGCGAGCTCACCGCGACAGCGCGCGAAGGCGGCGGCTTCCGTGTACGCGCCCGGCTTCCGGTGCGGGTGAAGAAATGATCCGGGTCCTGCTCGTCGACGACCAGCGACTGGTCCGCGCCGGGTTCAAGTCCATCTTGGACGGTGAGCACGACATCACCGTGGTCGCGGAAGCGGCCGATGGACGCGAGTCCCTCGAAGCCGCGCACGAGCACAAACCCGACGTGGTCCTGATGGACATCCGGATGCCGGTGATGGACGGGCTCGCCGCGACCCGGCATCTGCTCGAAGACCCGGCCCTGACCGGGATCAAGGTCGTCATCCTCACCACCTTCGACCTCGACGAGGACGTCTACGGCGCGTTGCGCGCGGGCGCCAGCGGATTCCTGGTGAAGGACACCGAACCGGAGGAACTGATCCACGGCGTCCGGGTGGTCGCGAGGGGCGACGCGCTGCTCGCGCCGTCGATCACCCGCCGCCTGATCTCCGAATTCGCCGGCCGGGTGGCCCGTCCCGCTCCTTCGCCGGTGCTGAACCGGCTCACCGAACGGGAACGCGAGGTGATGAGCCTCGTAGCGGCCGGTCTGTCCAACGACGATATCGCGAAAGAACTCGTGCTCAGCCCGGCGACGGCGAAGACGCACGTCAGCCGCATCATGACCAAAGTGGACGTCCGTGATCGCGCGCAGCTCGTCGTGCTGGCCTACGAATCGGGCATGGTCACCCCTCGCTGGTTGACCCCGTGACCACAACCCCGGTAGTACGGGAAGCGCCTTAGGGGTATCCGGAAGTTGCGGCCGAAGTGCCCGCCGGAGCCTGACGATCCGCGGCGCGGAAGAGCCGATGCTTTCCGCCATGGACACCATCACACTCTCGGAGAGACGGCCTGGGGGCGGTCTCTCGAAGCTGGCGGGCTGGTCACAGCGTCACCGCTGGCTCGCCGTTTCGCTCTGGCTGCTCACCCTCATCGGTGTCACGCTGGGTTCGCAGCTGGCGGGCAGCGCCTACCACGACGACCATTCCCTGCCGGGCACCGACTCCCAGCAGATCATGGACCTGTTCAAGGCGCAGGCTCCCGCGCGGACCGGCGCGACCGCCGAGATCGTCTTCAAGACCGGCAGCGGGCTCGCGACCGCACGCGGACCGATCGAGGGGATGCTCGCCGAAGTCCGCGGCCAGTCACACGTCAAGTCGGTGACGAGCCCGTTCGACACCCCGTCCGCGATCTCCAGCGAAGGCACGATCGGTTACGCCGCCATCGCTTTCGACCTCGAGTCGAAGGATCTGCCGTACGACGACATCGTGCGTGTCGTCGACACCGCGAAGAAGGCCGAGTCGGCCGGGCTCCAAGTCGAACTCGGCGGAGAGCCGATCAAGCGGACCAGCGAGAGCGGCGGCCCGTCGGAGGGCGTCGGGTTGCTGGCCGCGCTGGTGATCCTCGTCTTCCTCTTCCGTTCGATCCTCGCCGCCGGGCTGCCGGTGATCACGGCGATCTTCGCCGTCGGCAGCACGCTCGGCGTGATCGTGCTCGTCAGCCGGTTCGTCGACATCGCGAGTTACACGGCGCCGCTGATGATGCTGGTCGGGTTCGGGGTCGGCGTGGACTACGCGCTGCTCATCTTTTCGCGCTACCGCGCCGAAATCCTGGGTGGTCTCAACCGTGAACAGGCGGCGCGGCGGGCGCTCGACACGGCGGGCCGGTCGGTGCTGTTCGCCGGCGGCACGGTGATCATCGCGCTGCTCGGCCTGCTCGCCCTCGGCCTCGGCTCGCTGCGCGGGGTCGCTCTCGCGGTGGCGCTGACCGTGCTCGTGACGATGCTCGCGTCGGTCACCCTGCTGCCCGCGTTGCTCTCCCTTTTCGGCCGCCGCCTGGAAAAGGGCATCCGCAAGCACGCCGCCAGCCGGGACCACGGCAGGACCTAGGGCAAGCTCGGGGACGCGGTCCAGCGACGGCCGATGGTGCCGCTCGCGCTCGGATTGCTCGTCCTCGTCGGGCTCTCGCTGCCCGCGCTCGGCATGCGTCTCGGGTTCGCCGACGCGGGCACGGATCCGGAAGCGTCGACCACCCGGCAGGCGTACGACCTGATGTCCGAGGGCTTCGGCCCCGGGTTCAGCGAGCCGCTGATCGTGGTCACCGAGAACGGCGACGGCGCCGCACTGCGCAGGGAACTCGAAGCCACACCGGGAATCGCCGGCGTGACGCCGCCGATGGGGCAAGGCGTCACGACGGTCCTCGCCTTCCCCGCGTCTTCCCCGCAGGACGAAGCGACCGCCGCTCTGGTGGAACGCCTCAGGACCGAGGTACTGCCGGCGCTCCCCGGCAAGTACCTGGTCGGCGGGAGTGTCGCGGCCTCGGTGGACTTCGCGGACGCCGTCGGTGACCGGCTGCCGCTGTTCGTGCTGGTGGTCGTCGGGTTGTCGGCGTTGCTGCTGATGGTCGTGTTCCGCTCGATCCTGATCCCGCTCAAGGCGGCTGTGCTGAACCTGCTGAGCATCGGCGCCGCGCTCGGCGTGATGACCGCGGTGTTCGGCGACGGCCTGTTCGGGGCGCAGCCGGGACCGATCGAGGCCTTCGTACCGGTGCTGATCTTCGCGATCGTGTTCGGGCTTTCCATGGACTACGAGGTGTTCCTGGTGTCCCGGATGCACGAGGAATGGCGGCGCACCGGCGACGCGCGCCACGCCGTCCGCGAAGGGCTCGCCTCCACCGGCGGGGTGATCACGGCCGCGGCGGCGATCATGATCCTGGTGTTCGGGGCGTTCCTGCTCAACCCCGACCGGATGCTGGCGCAGTTCGGTCTCGGGCTGGCGGTCGCGGTGCTGGTGGACGCGTTCGTGATCCGCTGCCTCGTCGTGCCCGCGGTGATGCGGTTGCTCGGGGAACACGCTTGGTGGCTGCCGCGCTGGCTGGACCGCCGGCTACCGCACGTGGCGCTGGAACCGTCGTCCCACTGACCCCGGATGTCATGAAAGGGTCGTTCCTGACGAAAAACGTCAGGAACGACCCTTTCATGACACTTGAGCGAGCCGAAGCGGCTTACTCGTAGATCTCGCCCTTCGCGGCCTTCTCGATCAGCGAAGCGGGCGGGGTGAAGTGGTCACCGTAGCGCTCGGCCAGCTGACGCGAGCGGTCGACGAAGCCCTGCAGGCCACCCTCGTACTGGTTGATGTACTGGATGACGCCACCGGTCCACGCCGGGAAACCGATGCCGAAGATCGAGCCGATGTTGGCGTCGGCGACGGTGGTGAGCACGCCCTCGTCGAAGCACTTCACGGTTTCGAGCGCCTCGGCGAACAGCATGCGCTCCTTGAGGTCCTCGAACGGGACCTCGGCGCTGCCCGACTTGAACGCGTCGCGCAGGCCCGGCCACAGACCGGTCCGCTTGCCCGCCTCGTCGTAGTCGTAGAAGCCCGAGCCGGTGGAGCGGCCCTTGCGGTCGTGCTCGTCGAGCATCTTGTCGATGACGGCCTCGGACGCGTGCGGCGTCCAGGTGCCACCGGCCGCCTCGATCGCTTCGCGGGTCTCCTTGCGGATCTTGCGCGGCAGCGTCAGGGTCAGCTCGTCCATCAGCTGCAGCGGCGGGGCCGGGTACCCGGCCTGCGAACCGGCCTGCTCGATCGACGCGGGCTCGACACCCTCGCCCAGCGCGGCGACGGCCTCGTTGATGAACGTGCCGATGACTCGCGAGGTGAAGAAGCCGCGGCTGTCGTTGACGACGATCGGGGTCTTCTTGATCTGGAGCGTGTAGTCGAAGACCTTCGCCAGCGTGGCGGGCGAGGTCTTCTCACCGCAGATGATCTCGACCAGCGGCATCTTGTCCACCGGCGAGAAGAAGTGGATCCCGATGAAGTCCTCGGTCCGCTGCACGCCCTCGGCGAGCGAGGTGATCGGCAGCGTGGAGGTGTTGGAACCGAGCACGGCGTCGGGGTTGACGAAGCCCTCGATCTCCTGGAACACCTTGTGCTTCAGCTCGACGCTCTCGAAGACGGCCTCGATCACGAAGTCGACGCCGGCGAAGTCCTCCGCCTTGTCGGTCGGCTTGATCTTGGCGAGCAGCGCGTCGGACTTCTCCTGCGTGGTCTTGCCGCGGGAGAGCGCCTTCTCCTCCAGCTTGACCGCGTAGCCCTTGCCCTTTTCGGCGCCTTCGAGGGTGACGTCCTTCAGCACGACGTCGATGCCGGCCTTCGCCGAGACGTACGCGATCGCGGCGCCCATCATGCCCGCGCCGACGACACCGACCTTCTTGGCCGTGTACTTCTCGAAGCCGTCCGGCCGCGAACCGCCGGAGTTGATGCTCTGCAGGTCGAAGAAGAACGCCTTCGTCATGTTCTTCGAGACCTGGCCGGTGGCGAGGCTGATGAAGTAGCGGGTCTCGACGGTGATCGCGGTGTCGAAGTCGACCGTCGACCCCTCGATGGCCGCGGCCAGGATCGCCCGCGGGGCGGGCATGTTCGCGCCCTTGATCTGCTTGCGCAGGTTCGCCGGGAACGCGGGCAGGTTCGCCGCGAAGCTCGGGTTCGACGGGGTGCCGCCCGGGATCTTGTAGCCCTTGACGTCCCACGGCTGCACGCCGCCCTCGGGGTTGGCCTTGATCCACGCCTTCGCGGCCGGGACCAGTTCCTCGACGGTGCCGACGAGCTCGTGCACGAGGCCGAGTTCCTTGGCCTTGGCCGGGCGGTGCCGCTGGCCCTGCAGGAGCACGTTCAGCAGCGCGCTCTGGATGCCCAGCAGGCGCACGGTGCGGACCACGCCACCGCCGCCGGGGAGCAGGCCGAGGGTGACCTCGGGGAGACCGATCTGGCTGCCCTTGACGTCGGCCGCGATGCGGTGGTGCGTCGCGAGCGCGATCTCGAGGCCGCCGCCGAGCGCGGCGCCGTTGATGGCGGCCACTACCGGCTTGCCCAGCTGTTCGAGCCGGCGCATCTGGCCCTTCATCAGGGCGCTGCTCTCGGTGATCTCGGCCGCGTTCTCCGGCTTGGCCTGGATCAGGTCGTTGAGGTCGCCACCGGCGAAGAAGGTCTTCTTGGCCGAGGTGAGGACGACACCGGTGATGCTGTCCTTCTCCGCCTCCAGGCGGTCGACGACGACGCCGAGCGACTCGCGGAAGTCGGCGTTCATCGTGTTGGCGGACTGCTTCGGGTCGTCCAGGGTGAGCACGACGATGCCGTCGGCGTCCTGCTCCCAGCGGATGGTCTTCGCTTCAGTCATTGTCTCTTCCTCAGACCCGCTCGATGATGGTCGCGACGCCCATGCCGCCGCCGATGCACAGGGTGACCAGGGCGCGGCGCGCCTGACGACGCTCCAGCTCGTCGACGACGGTGCCGACCAGCATCGCGCCGGTGGCGCCCAGCGGGTGCCCCATCGCGATGGCGCCGCCGTTGACGTTGACCTTCTCCTCGTCGAGGCGCAGGTCCTTGATCCACTTGAGGACGACCGAGGCGAAGGCCTCGTTCAGCTCCCACAGGTCGATGTCGTCGGGGGTGAGACCGGCGATCTTGAGGACCTTCTCGGTGGCCGGGGTCGGGCCGGTGAGCATGATCGTGGGCTCGGAGCCGACGGTCGCGGTGGCCACGATGCGGGCGCGCGGGGTCAGGCCGAAGTCCTTGCCGACCTGCTCGTTGCCGACCAGGACGACGGCGGCGCCGTCGACGATGCCGGACGAGTTGCCGCCGGTGTGGACGTGGTTGATCTTCTCGACCGAGTGGTACTTCTGGAGCGCGACGGCGTCGAAGCCGCCCAGCTCACCGATGCCGGCGAAGGCGGGCTTGAGCTTGCCGAGGCCCTCGACGGTGCTGCCCGGGCGACGGTGCTCGTCGTGGTCGAGGATCGTGACGCCGTTGATGTCCTTCACCGGGACGACGGACTTCGCGAAGTAGCCGCCGGACCAGGCCGCTTCGGCCTTCTCCTGCGAGCGCACGGCCCACGCGTCGACGTCCTCGCGGGAGAAGCCCTCGATGGTCGCGATCAGGTCGGCGCCGGTGCCCTGCGGGACGATGTAGTTGTCGTACGCGGTGGCGGGGTCCATGAACAGCGCGCCGCCGTCGGAGCCCATCGGCACCCGCGACATCGACTCGACGCCGCCGGCGATGATCAGCTGGTCCCAGCCGGAGCGCACCTTCTGCGCGGCGGTGTTGGTGGCTTCGAGGCCGGAGGCGCAGAAGCGGTTCAGCTGGACGCCGGCCACGGATTCGGGAAGCCCCGCGTTCAAGGCCGCGGTGCGCGCGATCACGGCGCCCTGTTCGCCGACCGGGGACACCACGCCGAGGACGATGTCGTCGATCACGGCGGGGTCGAGGTTCGGGTACCGGACCTTCAGTTCCTCGATGAGGCCGACCACGAGATCGACCGGCTTGGTGCCGTGGAGGGCACCGCCCTTGTTCTTGCCGCGAGGCGTACGGATCGCCTCGTAGATGTAGGCCTCGCTACTCACAGAAAACTCCTCCGCAGTACGGCGCTGTAACAGGACGGATCGTACCGGCCAGTAGCCATGCTAATGCCGATTAACATAAACCGCGATATCCCCATGGTGTCAATGGGTTGCGATGCACGCAACCGGCGCTATCGTGTGTTCACCTATGGATCACCCGACCGAGCGTTCCCCGCGACCGCGCGACCGCAAGGCCCAGCTGGCCGGCCTCGCCGCGGAGCTGTTTCGCGCCCGCGGGTTCCACGGCGTCGGCATCAACGACATCGCCGCCGCGGCCGGGATCACCGGGCCCGCGCTGTACCGGCATTTCGCGGACAAGCAGGCGGTGCTGTCCTACGTCGTGCTGTCCGGCATCGACGACATGGAGACGGCCACCCTCGAAACGCTTTCGGATCTCGACACCCCGGTTCCCGCCCAGGTCAAGGCCCTGTTGGGCACCCTCGCCGCCCAGGCGGTGGAGCGACGCGAGGTCGCCGCGCTGTGGCGCTGGGAGGGCAGGCATCTGCCCCGGGAGGGACGCCGGGAGATCCGCCGCCGATCGGGCGCCGTGCTCGAAGCGTGGTCCAAGGCGCTGCTCTCGCTGCGTCCCGAACTGACCCCCGACGACGCCGAGCTGCTGTGCTGGGCGGGGTTGAGCATCTTCGGCAGCGTGTCCGTCCATCACACGTCAGTGGCGAAGAAACGCTTCGCGCAGATCCTCGTGCAGCTGGCGGAGTCGGTGCTGCATGTCACACTGCCTGAGCCTCCGGAGCCCGCGGACGAGACGCCGTCGCTCGCGCTCGGTGAACCGTCCCGCCGCGAGCAGATCCTCGCGGCCGCGACGGAGCTCTTCGGGCAGCGTGGCTTCCGCGCGGTGAGCATGGAGGAGATCGGCGCTGCGGCGGGGATCGCCGGGCCCAGCGTGTACCGGCACTTCCCCAGCAAGGCCGCGCTGATGGTGGCGATCGGGCACCGCGCGGCGGACAGGCTGGCGCTCGCCGCGGAACGCGCGCTGCGCGCCGACGACGAACGCGACGCGCTGCGCAGGCTGGCGGCGTCGTACGTGCACACCCTGCTCCACACGCCTGAGCTGCTGGTGTCCTTCTCCGGCAGCCCCATGGAGTTGCCGGAGCGCGACAAGGCGGACCTGATCCGGGTCCAGCGGGACTACGTCGCGCGCTGGATCGCGCTGACTTCGGAGGTCCGCCCGGAATTGAGCCTGCGCGAAGTGAAGATCACCGTGCACGCCGCGCTGACCATCGCGAACGATCTCGCGCGCACCCGGCGGGTCAACGGCAGGCCGAACATCGAGGCCGAGCTCACGGCACTGATGCACGCCGTCCTGAAAGTCAGCTTTTAGCAAACTCGCGTGTCCCGCAAAGGCGAGCGGTGCACGATGTCGCACGTGCCCACGAAACGCGGCCTGCATCTGGTGACCCGGGAAGAAGACCACAAGGTCACCACGCTGGAGCTCTTCTTCGACCTGGTCTTCGTCTACGCCATCACCCAGACCACGCAGCTGATGGCCGACCATCTCACCCCGCTCGGCATCGGGCAGGGGGTGGCCATGATCGCCGTGCTGTGGTGGTGCTGGTGCGCCTACGCCTGGCTGGCCAACACCCTGCACGTCGACCGCGGCATCGCCCAGCTGGCGATGTTCGCCGCGATGGGGACGATGTTCCTGGTCTCGCTGACGATCCCGGAGGCGTTCACCGACCTGCCCGGCGGCCTGTACGCGCCGCTGATGTTCGTCGGCTGCTACTTCGTCGTGCGGCTGCTGCACCTGACCGCGTACATCGGCGCCGCCCGGACCGATCCGGAGCTGCGCAAGGTCGTCCTGAAGATGTTCATCGGGCTGCTGCCGAGCGTCGCACTGCTGACCGCCGCGGCCTTCTTCTCCGGCTGGATCCAGCTCGGCGTCTGGGCGATCGCGATGCTGGCCGACTACGTCAACGTCTTCCGCACCCGGTCCTCGGACTGGCGGCTGCACCAGCCCGGCCATTTCGCCGAGCGGTTCGGGCTGATCGTGATCATCGCGCTCGGCGAGTCGATCGTGGCGATCGGCATCGGGATCAGCTCGTACCCGATGTCGTGGCCGATCACGGTGGCCGCCGTCTTCGGGCTCGTGCTGGCCTCGGCGATGTGGTGGATGTACTTCGCCGTCGTCGCGCACGTTTCCGAGCACAACCTGAAGCGCGCGGAGGGCGTGGAGCGGGTACAGATCGGGACGGACACCTACACGTTCCTGCATCTCCCGATCATCGCCGGGATCGTTCTCGTGGCGCTGGGCCTGAAGAAGTCACTGCTGTACGTGTCCGACACCGAGCACCACAGCCTCTCCGACGGCTTGCACGGGACGCCGATCTGGGCGCTGACCGGCGGGCTCGCGCTCTACCTGATCGCGTTGAGCGGGCTGCGGCGGCGGAACCTGGGCGCCTGGAACGTGCAGCGGCTCGTGCTCGCGGCGCTCCTGCTGGCCGCGACGCCGTTGCTGGAGCTGGTGCCGGCGATCGCGCTGGTCGGTGTCGTGGCGACGGCGGCGGTGGGACTGGTGGTGTTCGAGAGGACGCGACTGGCGAAGCAGTCGCCGGTGACCGAGCCGTCGTGACCTGGGCGTCCGCGACTTTCTGCGCCGCCGCGAGGTCTCACCGGTGTCGCGAAAGCCACTTTCGAGACGTCCAGCGTCCCGATCGGAAGAGCGACGTGAAGGAAAGAGTGTTTCATC
>NZ_JBFBGL010000012.1:132472-154161 GCF_040684635.1 Amycolatopsis sp. NPDC089917
CGGGTGCCGCTACCCCATCTTTCGTGCCTCCCCCGGTCCCGAAAGTGGCTTTCGCGACACCTTCGGCTCAGGCGGCCTGGTCGCGACGTCGGGCTCTCGCCTCACCTTCCAGCGCGGGCAAGACCTCGTCGAGAGGCGCAAGATCGTGAGTAATCCGGTCCTGCCCGGCCGCCCGAATCACTCACCGGCGTGACGTTCGCCTCCCCCATGGTGGCGCATCCGCCCGAGGAGAGTTAACCTACTCACGAGTAGGTAAGCGAGGCAGGGAGACTCACCGTGGGTGCGCCTAGGAAACGAGACGCGATGGGCCTTGGCCTGTCCGCGCTCACCCGGCTGGCCGGGAGCAAGGTCATTGAACGGGCCGGACTTCGGAAGCCCGTGCAGAACCTGGTCAGTGCCGGGACGCGCAACGGCTTCCGGGTCGCGGGCGCGGCGGGACGGACGTTCAAATCCGCCCAGAAGCTGGGCAAGCCCGCGCGGCTCGCGCCGGCCGAGGACACGGGGCTGTTCGACCTCACCCCGAGTGAGGACCAGCAGCTCATCGTCGAGACCGTGACGGAGTTCGCGGCCGAGCAGCTGCGGCCCGCCGCGGCCGACGCCGACGCCAAGCTCCAGGCCCCCGAAGGCCTGTTGAGCCGCGCCGCCGAACTCGGCATCACGCTCGTCGGCATCCCCGAGGAGCTGGGCGGCGTCGGCACCGAACGCTCGGTCGTCACGAACGCGCTGGTCGCCGAGGCCCTCGCGCACGGCGACCTCGGGCTGGCCGTCGCGGTGCTCGCGCCGTCCGCGGTCAGCACCGCGCTGGTGGCCTACGGCGACGAGCAGCAGCAGGCGGACTACCTGCCCGCGTTCGTCGGCGAGAACGTCCCGGCGGCGGCGCTCGCGCTGCAGGAGCGCACGGCGTTGTTCGACCCGTTCAAGCCCGCCACCAAGGCCCGCCGCACGCCGAAGGGCTACCAGCTCGACGGCGTGAAGTCGCTGGTCCCGCGTGCCGCGGACGCCGAACTGTTCATCGTGTCGGCCGACCTCGAAGGTCGCGGTCCGGCGCTGTTCCTCGTGGAGTCGTCGAACGCCGGCGTCACCATCGAGACCGAACCGGCGATGGGCCTGCGTGGTGCGGCGACCGGGAAGCTGCACCTGGAGAAGGTCGCCCTGCCCGCCGGAGCGCTGCTCGGCGGCGGCAAGGCCGAGGTCTTCACCGAGGTCGTCCGGCTCTCGCGGCTCGGCTGGGCCGCGCTGGCCGCCGGCACCGCGAAGGCCGTCCTCGACTACGTGGTGCCTTACGTCAACGAGCGCAAGGCGTTCGGCGAACCGGTGAGCCACCGGCAGGCCGTCGCGTTCTCGGTGGCCGACATCGCCATCGAGCTGGAAGGACTGCGGCTGGTCGCGCTGCGCGCCGCCGCCCGCGCCGAACAGGGCAAGCCGTACGCCCGCGAGGTCGCGCTGGCCCGGAAACTGGCCACCGACAAGGGGATGCAGATCGGCAGCGCCGGGGTGCAGCTGCTCGGCGGGCACGGGTTCGTCAAGGAGCACCCGGTCGAGCGCTGGTACCGCGACCTCCGTGCGATCGGCGTCATGGAAGGCGCCGTCCTTCTCTAGGACTTTCGAAAGGCAATCATGATCAACCTTGAAGTTCCGAAGAAGGCCGGCACGCTGATCAACCAGGCGTACCAGGCCGCGGCCGAGGTGTTCCGGCCGATCTCGCGCAAGTACGACCGCGCCGAGCACACCTATCCGGCCGAGCTGGACATGTTCGCCGCGCTGCTGGACGGGCTGAACTCCTCCGGTGAGGGCGGCGCGGGCGCGGCGGGCGTCCGCCGCTCCGAGAAGAACGAGAAACCGGGCAACCGCAACGGGTCCAACCTCAACATCGTGCTCGGCACGATCGAGATGTGCTGGGGCGACGTCGGCCTGCTGCTGTCCATGCCGCGTCAGGGGCTCGGCAACGCCGCCATCGGCTCGGTCGCCACCGACGAACAGCTCAAGAAGTTCTCCGGGCTGTGGGCCGCGATGGCGATCACCGAACCGGACTGCGGTTCGGACTCGGCGGCGATCACCGCCACCGCGCGTCTGGACGGCGACGAGTACGTGATCAACGGCGAGAAGATCTTCGTGACCGCGGGCGAGCGCGCCGACGCCGTCGTCGTGTGGGCCACCCTGGACAAGACGAAGGGCCGCGCGGCGATCAAGTCGTTCGTCGTCGAGAAGGGCACGCCCGGCTTCGAGGTGGTGCGCGTCGAGCACAAACTCGGCATCCGCGCCTCCGACACCGCCGTGCTGCGCTTCGAGAACGTCCGCGTGCCGAAGGAGAACCTGCTCGGTACGCCGGAGATCGACACCGCCAAGGGTTTCGCCGGGGTCATGCAGACCTTCGACAACACCCGTCCGCTGGTCGCCGCCATGGCCATCGGTGTCGCCCGCGCGGCGCTGGAGGAGACCCGGAAGATCCTCACCGACGCCGGGGTGACCATCGACTACGACAAGCCGGTCCACAGCCAGCACGCGGCGGCCGCCACGTTCCTGCAGCTGGAAGCCGACTACGAATCGGCGTACCTGCTGACCATGGAATCGGCGTGGATGGCCGACAACCGCAAGCCGAATTCGCTCCAGGCTTCGATGGCCAAGGCGAAGGCGGGCCGGTCGGTCGTCGAGATCACGCTGAAGTGCGTCGAGCTGGCCGGAACCTTGGGCTACACCGAGGAATCGCTCCTGGAGAAGTGGAGCCGGGACGCGAAGATCCTGGACATCTTCGAGGGCACGCAACAGATCCAGCAGCTGATCGTGGCGCGCCGGATCCTGGGCAAGACGTCGGCGGAACTCAAGTAGCGCCGATAGAACCGTGAAGGGGCCCGTGCAGCTGCACGGGCCCCTTTTTTTATTCCCAACAGAATGACAACACCATCAAGTGAACCGCCGCGCCCCCCGGACAGAGGTACTCTCTTAGCCTTCCCAGCCCGCGAAGGCCGGAGTCGCGATGAGACTCGCCGCTCGACAGCTCTCCCCTGTCGCACACTGGTGTCTCGTCGTCCTCGGTGTCACGGTCTGCTACTTCGCGGCGGGCCAGATCGGCATCCAATGGGCGATCGTGCGGGATCAGATCTCGCCGCTGTGGCCGGCGGCGGGCGTCGCGCTGGCGGTGCCGATGCTGCTGGGGCCGAGGTACTGGCCGGGGATCTTCCTCGGCGCCCTCCTGACGAACATCGCCCTCGGACCTTCGCTGCTCACGGTCCTGATGATCTCCTCGGGGAACACGATCGGGCCGATGCTGGCCTACGCGGTGATGCGGCGGCTGGGCTTCCGCGACCAGCTCGACCGGCTTCCCGACGCCGTCTTCCTGGTGGCGATCGGCGCAGCCGGGGGCACGGCCGTCAGCGCCGTGCTGGGCACGGGTGTGCTGACCCTCGACGGCGCGCTGAGCCCGGGGGACTTCTGGGCCACGGCGCTCGTGTGGTGGACCGGCGACGCGATGGGCGTCCTGACGGTCACGCCCCTGCTGCTCCTGGCGCCGAGGTTCCGCCTCCCGGCCCAGGTTCCCCTCACCCGGTGGGGTGAGGGGGTGGCGCTGGCCCTCTGCGGTCTCAGCACGTCGGCCCTCGGGGCCGTCACCACGTCCAAGCTGTTCCTGGTCTTCCCGGTGCTCGTCTGGGCGGCTTTGCGCTTCCGCCAGGCAGGGGCGCTGTTGTGCTCTCTGTGCGTCTGCGCCTTCACGATCTTCGCCGCCGTACACGGGATCGGCCCGTACGGCTCCTACGAGCTGGCCAGCCGGATGCTGCACGTCCAGGCCTTCGACGCCACCGTCGGGATGACGGCGCTGGCGTTGTCGACGATCGTCCTGCAGCGCGACCGCGCCACCGCCGAAATCACCGACGCCTGGCGCCAGATCACCGAAATGGTCGACCTCATCGCGCCGCGCCAGTCCTTGCGCAGCGCGATGACACCTCAGCGTGAACCGGACACGGACGACGAGCTCGCCGGTTGAGCCTCAAGCGGCCTGTTCGTCGAGGAAGCGGTCGAGGTACCGCCACGTGGTGTCGCGTGCCTTCCGGCCGGTCAGGACGCCCAGGTGCCCGCCGGGCGCGGTCTCGAAGGTCACCGACGGCGAGTTGTCCAGCAGGCCGGTGAGCCGCTCGACGGCCGCACGCGGGGCGATCGTGTCGTTCTGCCCGGCGATGACCAGGGTCGGGACCTTGACGCCGGACAGCGCGATGATGCGGCCGTTGAGGTCGACCGTGCCCTCGGCGAGGTCGTTGGCGCGGAAGAACCGGTGGTAGATCTGGCCGAACGTCCGCCCGGGGTAGGCGATCATGTTGTCCATGAAGTGGTCGACGGCCTCGATCTGCGCCAGATAGTCCCGGTCATCGAGATTCTTCAGGATCGCGAGGGGTTTGGTGATCTCCTTGCTGATCCCGGTCGCGCGGAAGACGCGGCTGACCAAATAGGACGGTGCGCCGCCGAGCACGCGGTAGATCGGGGTCAGCAGGTGACCGCCGGTGAGGTCCACCAGCGGGCGGAACGGGGCGATCAGCGGGATCGCGGTGAAGTCGAACGGCGAGGCGATGGTCGCGATCGACTCGATCGGCAGATCGGGCTGGTCGGCGGTGGTCAGCAGGGAGAAGATCCCGCCGAGGCACCAGGCGATGACGTGCACGCCCTGGCCGCCGGAGTCCTCGCTGACCTTGCGGATCGCACGCGGGAGCACCTCTTCGATCCAGTGCTCGATGCCGAGGCGGCGGTCGGAGAAGGCGACGTTCCCGTAGTCGACCAGGTAGGTGTTGCGGCCTCCGTCGACCAGGTGCTCGGCGAGGCTGCACCCGCGGCGCAGGTCGAAGCACAGCGCGGGCGCGGCCAGCGGCGGCACCAGCAGGACCGGCGGCCCGTCCGCTGGCTTCCCGTTGGTGCGGAGCCGGTAGACCGACCGGTTGGGGCCCTGGTCGATCAGGACGCGCGGAACCGGGCGGAGATCGGCGACACCACCGTGCAGCACCTTCCCGACGACGTTCGACGCGGCGGCGGCGAGCCGTGCCGGGGGTGTGGCCATGGTGTGCCTCCTGGGGAATCAACGCGGTAAGACGTAATCTTGCCGCCTGGGGACGCACGACTCAACACCGCGGCCGTCACAGGCCGTCCATTTCGGACAGTTGCTAGGCCGTACGAGTTAAGAATCGGCGCCCCTTTCCGCCGCCGGAGCACTGCGCGCGGCACGCGATTCGTACTCCGCGCGAGCACTGGAATGCGTTGCGGAGGACAAAATCTTGTCGCCGCCGAGTGCGCGGATCAGCCCTTCGCCGAGGCGGCGCGGGAGCAACCGTGTGATCCTGCCCATGGCGTCCAGCGATGCGGGAACGAAGACGTCGAACTTGGGACGGCGCAACGCATCGACAATGGCCTGCGCCACATCTTCGGGCTGCACCGACTTGAAGAACTTCGCCTCGCCGAGTCCGCTGGCCAGTTCCGTGCGCACCACGGCGGGCATCACGCACGACACCAGCACACCGGTTCCGTGCAATTCCAGATGCACCGATTCCGACAAACCGACGACGGCGTGTTTCGTGGCGCAGTAGGTGGCGGCGCCGGGGAATCCGGCCTTGCCCGCCATCGAGGCGATGTTGACGATGTGGCCGGTGCCACGCGGGCGCATCCGTTTCACGGCTTCCCTGGTGCCGTGGATGACCGCGTGCAGGTTGATCTCGAGGAGACGGCGGGTCGCCGCGTCGTCCTCTTCGTCGAGCGGCGCGAGCGGCATGATGCCCGCGTTGTTGATCAGCACGTCGATCGGGCCGACGCGCCGCTCGACCTCGTCGAGGAACTCGGTGAACCCCTTCGTGTCGGTGACGTCGAGGGGAAGCGCCTCCGCGCCCAGCTCGGCCGCGGTCTTCTCCGCGAGGACCTGGTCCAGATCGCCGATGACCACCTTCGCGCCGAGCCGGGACAGCACCGTCGCGGTACTGGCGCCGATGCCCTGCGCCGCTCCGGTGATCACGACGACCTTGCCTGCCAGGGAACGTTCACGCTTGGCCATGGGGGCTCCTCTGCGACTTCGCGGGGCACTGTTGGCAATCTGTCAACTATGGTGCACCCGAAGCCTCGCGGACGCCAGTCCTACGGACGCTGCTCGAAGACCTGCCCGATCCAGCCGTTGACGTCGAAGCGCTCGGTCGGCTTGAAACCCTGGCTTTCGTAGTAACGCTGCAGGTCACCGTCGCCGCCGGCCCAGCAGTCGACCCGCACCAGCCCGATGCCGCGTTCCCGCGCCTCGGCCAGCGCGAACTCGACGAGCCGCGAGCCGACCCGGTGCCCGGTGAACCGGCGCGAGGTCAGCAGCAGGCCGAGGTAGATCTCGGGCTCGTCGACCGGCGAGACGTGCGGAAACCGGTCACCGAGGATGATCGCCCCGGCCGCTTCGCCGTCGACCTCGGCGATGTACAGCCCCGGCCCGTCGGCCATCCCGCGGACCCGCTCGACCCGCTTCGGGATCGTGGACCACGGCTCGGTCCCCCACTGACCCTCGCTGCCCCGGGAGGCGAGCCACGCGACGGCCTCGTCGAACATGTCCAGCAACGCTTGGAAGTCCCCAGAACCACCCTGGCGGATGATGAAGTCGCTCATGCTTCCGTTTTACAACATCGCGTGATCAGAGCCGTGACTCGCGTGATCAGAGCCGTCACGGCCCCGATCACGCGAGTCACGTGTCCGATCACGCGAGTCACGGCTTCAAGCACGTTCAGGCGACGCCGAGGTGCCGCGCGATCAGCATCCGCTGCACCTCCGAGGTCCCTTCCCCGATCTCCAGGATCTTCGCGTCCCGGTAGAAGCGGCTCACCGGGAACTCGTTCATGAAGCCGTACCCGCCGAAGATCTGCGTCGCGTCCCGCGAGTTGTCCATGGCGGCGTTCGACGCGACGAGCTTCGCGATCGACGCCTCCTTCTTGAACGGCTCGCCGCGCAGCATCTTCGACGCCGCCGCGTAGTAAGCCAGCCGCGCGGTGTGCGTGCGCACCTCCATGTCGGCGATCTTGAACTGGATCGCCTGGTACTCGCCGATCTTGTGCCCGAACGCCTCGCGTTCCTTCACGTACTTCAGGCATTCGTCGACACAACCCTGCGCGAGACCGACGCTCAGTGCGGCGATCGCGACCCGGCCTTCGTCCAAAATGGACAGGAACTGGGCGTAGCCGCGGCCGCGTTCGCCGACCAGGTTCTCGGCCGGGACGCGGACGTCGTCGAAGGAGAGCTCGTGCGTGTCCGAGCAGTTCCAGCCGACCTTGGAGTACTTCGGCGCGACGGCGAAGCCCGGCGTGCCGGACGGGACGATGATCGCCGAGATCTCCTTGCGCCCGTTCTCCTTCACGTCGGTGACGGCGGTGACCGTGACCAGTTTCGTGATGTCGGTGCCGGAGTTGGTGATGAACGACTTGCTGCCGTTGATCACCCAGGTGTCGCCGTCGAGTTTCGCGCGCGTGCGGGTGGCCCCCGCGTCCGAGCCGCCGCCGGGTTCCGTGAGCCCGAACGCGCCGAGCGCGGTGCCGGCGCACAACTCGGGAAGCCACTTCTCCTTCTGCTCCTCGGTGCCGAACCGGTAGATCGGCATGGCACCCAGGGAAACCCCGGCCTCGACGGTGATCGCGACCGAGGAGTCGACGCGCGCGAGTTCCTCCAGCGTCAGGCACAGCGCGAAGTAGTCGCCGCCCATGCCGCCGTACTCCTCGGGGAACGGCAGGCCGAACAGGCCCATGTCGGCCATCTTCGCGACGATCTCGTACGGGAACTCCTCCCGTTCGTACAGGTCGCCGATGACCGGGGCGACCTCGGAGCGCGCGAACTCCTCGACCGTCTTGCGCAGCGCCTCGTACTCGTCATCCAGCCGAAAGTCGATCATGAGTCATCCTTTTGGGGTGTCACCACGGCTACCGTCTCGTCCAGCGCGACCTGTTGGCCCGCCCGGACGGGGAGTTCGCTGACCACGCCGTCGATCGACGCGGTGATCGTGTGCTCCATCTTCATCGCCTCGACGACCACGAGCGGCGTCCCGGCGCTCACCACGTCGCCCGCGGCGACCTTGACCACGAGCACGGTCCCGGGCATCGGGCTGGTCACCGGCCCGGCGCCACCCGCGGCGCCGGCGGCCGAACGCAGCCTTTCGCGCTCGCCGATCGCGAAACTGTGCCCGTCACGCGCGAGCCACACGGTCTTCCCGCTCCCGGCCGCGTGCCGGTAGCGGTGGAACCCGGCGGGATGCCGGACTTCCAGCAGATCACCCTCGCGCCGCGCGGAAACCCGGACGGCTTCGGCGCCGTCAACACTGACGAGCGCGTTCGCCGGGGTGCCCTGCACTCGCACGACGGCTTCGGAACTCCCCGATTTCAGGGCGAAATCGATACCGCCGGACGCGCCGAGCCGCCAGCCGTCGGGAACGTCCCACGGGTCGATGACGGATCCTCGCGGTTGCAGGGAAAGCAGCCTGTCGAGCGCGGCGGCCACGAAGAACTCCGGCGGGACTTCTTCGGAGACCAAAGTGGACAGTCGGCGGTCGACGAGCTCGGTGTCGAGTTCGCCCTCGCGGACGTCGTCGTCGGCGAGCAGCCCGCGCAGGAAGGCGACGTTCGTGCCGAGGCCGAGCAGAGCGGTGTCGGCCAGCGCCAGATCGAGCCGGTGCAACGCGGCCGCGCGGTCCGGTCCCCAGGCGATGACCTTGGCGAGCATCGGGTCGTAGTTCGAACCGATGACCGCGCCTTCGCTCATCCACGAGTCGACGCGGACGCCTTCACCGGACGGTTCGTGGACCGCGAGCACGGTCCCGCCCGTCGGGATGAACCCGCGAGCGGGGTCCTCGGCGTAGACGCGGGCTTCGACGGCGTGGCCGTCCAGCCGGACGTCGTCCTGCGACACGGTGAGCACGTCACCGGCGGCGATCTTGACCTGCCACTCGACGAGATCGAGCCCGGTCACCAGTTCGGTCACCGGATGCTCGACCTGGAGCCGGGTGTTCATCTCCATGAAGAAGAACTCGTCCGGCGCCTTGGCCGACACGATGAACTCGACCGTCCCCGCGCCGACGTAACCCACCGAACGCGCGGCCTCGACCGCGGACGCGCCCATCCTGGCGCGCGTGGCTTCGTCGAGGAGAACGGACGGCGCCTCTTCGATGATCTTCTGGTGCCGCCGCTGCAGACTGCATTCGCGTTCACCGAGGTGGATCACGTTGCCGTGCGTGTCGGCGAGCACCTGGATCTCGATGTGCCGCGGCGTCGTGACGAACCGCTCCATGAGCAGCGTGTCGTCACCGAAGGAACCCTTGGCCTCACGGCGCGCGGACTCGACGGCGGCGTCCAATTCGGACAGTTCGGTGACCAGCCGCATACCCTTGCCGCCACCACCGGCGGACGGCTTGAGCAGCAGCGGGAAGCCGACCTTCTCGGCGGCGTCGGCGAAACCGCCTTCGGGAATGTCCACATCGGACGCACCGGGCACCACGGGGACCCCGGCCGACGACACGGTCGCCTTGGCGCGGATCTTGTCGCCCATGGCGTCGATCGCCTCGACCGGCGGACCGATGAAGACCAGGCCCGCCTCGGCGCAGGCGCGGGCGAACTCCGCGTTCTCCGCCAGGAAGCCGTAGCCGGGGTGGACCGCTTGCGCGCCCGTGTCGAGCGCGGCCTGGACGATCGCCGGAATGGACAGATAGCTTTTCGCCGCCTCGGCGGGACCGATGCGGACAGCCGTGTGCGCCTCGCGGACGTGCCGGGCGTCGGCGTCCGCGTCGCTGTACACCGCGACCGAACGGATGCCGAGCCCCTGCAGCGAACGGATCACGCGGACGGCGATCTCACCGCGGTTGGCGACCAGAACCGTGTCGAACATGCTCACATCCTGAAGACGCCGTAGTTGACATCGGACAGTGGCGCGTTGGCCGCCGCGGACAACGCGAGACCGAGCACCGTGCGGGTGTCCGCCGGGTCAATCACGCCGTCGTCCCAGAGCCGCGCCGTCGAGTAGTACGGGCTGCCCTGCGCCTCGTACTGATCGCGGATCGGCTCCTTGAAGGTCTCTTCGTCCTCCGCGGACCATTCGCCGCCGCGCGACTCGATGGCGTCGCGCCGGACGGTCGACAGCACCGAAGCCGCCTGCTCGCCGCCCATCACCGAGATCCGCGCGTTCGGCCACATCCACAGGAAGCGGGGCGAGTACGCGCGGCCGCACATCGAGTAGTTGCCCGCGCCGAACGAGCCGCCGATGACGACGGTCAGCTTCGGCACCCGGGCGCAGGCCACCGCGGTGACCATCTTCGCGCCGTGCTTGGCGATGCCGCCCGCCTCGTACGCGCGGCCGACCATGAACCCGGTGATGTTCTGCAGGAACAGCAGCGGGATCGAGCGTTTGTCGCACAGCTCGATGAAGTGCGCGCCCTTCATCGCGGACTCGGCGAACAGGACGCCGTTGTTCGCGATGATGCCGACGGGGTGGCCGTGGATCCGGGCGAACCCGGTGACCAGCGTCGAGCCGTACTCCTTCTTGAACTCGCCGAACCGGCTGCCGTCGACGATCCGGGCGATGACCTCGCGGACGTCGTAGGGCACGCGCGGATCGGTCGGGACGACGCCGTACAGCTCGTTCGGATCGGCGACGGGCGCTTCGGTCGGCAGGACGTCCCACGGGCGCGGCGTGCGCGGCCCCAAAGTGGACACGATCGAGCGAACGATGCGCAGGGCGTCCGCGTCGTCTTCGGCCAGATGGTCGGTGACGCCGGACTGGCGCGAGTGGACGTCGCCGCCGCCGAGCTCCTCGGCCGTGACGACCTCGCCCGTCGCGGCTTTCACCAGCGGCGGGCCACCAAGGAAGATCGTGCCCTGATTGCGCACGATGACCGCTTCGTCGCTCATCGCCGGGACGTACGCGCCGCCGGCCGTGCAGGATCCGAGCACCGCGGCGATCTGCGGAATCCCGCGCGCGGACATCGTCGCCTGGTTGTAGAAGATCCGGCCGAAGTGCTCACGATCCGGGAAGACCTCGTCCTGCCTCGGCAGGAACGCGCCGCCGGAGTCCACCAGGTAGACGCACGGCAGGTTGTTGTGCAGCGCGACCTCTTGCGCGCGCAGGTGCTTCTTGACCGTCATCGGGTAGTAGGTGCCGCCCTTGACCGTCGCGTCGTTGGCGACGATCACGCATTCGCGGCCCGAGACCCGCCCGATTCCGGTGATGATCCCGGCCGACGGCGCCTCGTCGTCGTACAGTCCGGTGGCGGCCAGCGGGGACAGCTCCAGGAACGGCGATCCCGGGTCGAGGAGGGTGTCGACCCGGTCGCGCGGCAGGAGCTTGCCCCGCTCGACGTGGCGGGTGCGGGATTTCTCCGGACCCCCGAGCCGGGCCGCGGCGAGCCGCTTGCGCAGGTCCTCGACCAGCTCGGCGTGGGAGGTGACGCTGCGGGCGTACTCGTCGCTGCCCGGATCGGCGGAAGTGCTCAGTGCGGGTGTGTCCATGGCTCCTCGTCGCCAAGTTAGCCGTCGTTAACTCGTGCCGTCAGGTTAACGCCCACTAACCCGCTCTGTCCACCGCGCCCCGGAAGTACATGAAGGCCCCCTTCCTGTACCTAGGCGCAAGGAAGGGGGCCTTCATGTACTTGGAGCGGAGCTAGCCGATCGCGGAGACCAGCGGGTTGTAGTAGCCGCCGCGCTGACCGGCGGCGGTGGGGTGGTACGAGTTCACGATCGGCCAGGTGAGGCTGTGCAGATAGTCGTCGGCCGACGAGCAGATGTTGTGCCCGGTGAAGGCACTCCGCACGTCGACGAACTTCGCGCCGTTCGCGGACGCGCGGGCCGAGAGCACCGACGCCAGCGCGTCGGAACCCGAGTTGATCGCCGAGCGCTTGGTGTCACTCAGCCCGACCGAGCACGAACCCGGCACCGTGTAGAAGCGCGGGTACCCGAGGACGACCAGCTTCGCGCTGGGCGCCTTCGCCTTGATCTTGGCGTAGACGTTGTTCAGCAGCCCGGGAAGCGTGTTGTTCACGTAGGTCTTCGCGGTGTTGACCCGGTTGACGCAGGTCTGGTCGCTGCCGGTGGTGCAGGTGGTCATGACGTCGGCGAACCCGGCGTCGTTGCCACCGACCGAGACCGTCACCAGCGTGGCGCTGGAGGTGACGTTCGCGATCTGGTTCAAGACGTCGCCGGTGCGCGCCCCCGAGCACGCGACGAACTTGAAGGTGGTCCCGGCGTGGGCGTTGGCCCACAACTGGGGATAGGAGTTGGCACTGCGCATGCAATCGCCCGAGTTCCCGTAGCTGCCGGCACCGACGCCGGACGAGTACGAGTCACCGAGCGCCACGTAGTTGGTCGCCGCCTGGGCGGTGCCCGCGAGACCGAGGCTGGCAAGGACGGCGACCCCCAGGGCCGCACCTAAACGAGTGAAGGAAAGTGCTTTGATCCGAGCAGGGACGGACATGGTCACTCCTTTGTGACAAGTTAACGAGGGACAGCATTACCAGGTGGTAGTCCCACACAACAGGGTCATTTCCCCAGGTAACCCGCTTGGCTCAGGCTGGAAGTACGGCCACGTGTTAGCGCTCGCTAACACCCGGCCTTAATATGGCCAGATGCCGGCGAACCCCACCCCACTCGTGAACGGCGAGAAGGCGAACAGGCGCGAACAGATCATGGCCGCCGCCGCCGAGCTCTTCGCCCACCACGGTTTCCACGGCGTCGGCATCGACGACATCGGCGCGGCCGTCGGCATCTCCGGCCCGGCCCTGTACCGGCATTTCCGCAGCAAGGACGCCATCCTGGGCGAGATGCTGAACTCGATCAGCCGCTACCTCCTCGACGGCGGGACGGCCAGGGCGAGTCAGCGGGACGAGCCCGGCGAGGTTCTCGAAGCACTGGTGAATTTTCACGTGGACTTCGCGCTCGCGCATCCCGCGTTGATCACCGTCCAGGAGCGAAACCTCGCGAATCTCACCGACAGTGACCGCAAGCAGGTCCGCGCCATGCAGCGTCAGTACGTCGAGGTGTGGGTGCGCGCGATCAGCGACGCCGTCCCCGGGATCGGCGAACGGCAGGCGCGCTCGGCGGCGCACGCGGTCTTCGGGTTGATCAACTCGACGCCGTACAACCGCCATCTCGGTGACAGCGAACTGGCCGAAATGCTCTGCCGCCTCGCGCTGGGTGCACTGCACGCCGCCAAGTGACCACGTCCGGGTTTCGGCCTATCCCCACTTTTCCGTCCTCTGGTGTTTGATAGGCACGTGGAGCCGGACAGGAGCGAGTACGAGCGGAGGCTCGTCGAAAAGGCGCAGCGTGCGCTCGTGGCGATCAGCCTCGGGGAGGACGCCGAGGCGCTCGACGAGCTCACGCCGACCGCCGTCGAGCCCCGGGCGCGCTCCGAAGAGACCAAAGAGCTCGTGATGATGCTCTTCGGCGAATGCAGCGCCATGGTGTCGACGCTGGGCGACGGCGGCAGCGCGCCGGTCAAGGTGCAGGTGTTCGACGAGGACGGTGAAGAGGTCTCGATCGACCAGGCCGATCCGCCGGTGAGGACAGCCGTGCGCACGCTGCTGGCCGAGGTGCACGGCAACAGCGAGGCCGCGCAGGAACAGGTCGAGATCGCGCTCGCCAACGCCGCGCCGGACGAGGTGGACAGCCTGGTGCTGCAGGCGCTGCGCTGGACTATCCGGCTGTCGGCGGAGTGCCTGGACCGGGACCTGCCGGTGGCGCCCTGGATCTCGGACGCCGTCGCGGACTGAGGCCAAGTCCGTGAAGGCCTCCTTGAGGGACTCTGGGTCCCTCAAGGAGACCTTCACGGACAGGTGCTCCCATCAGGTGAGCAGGGGTTTCACCAGCCGCGCGATCTGCTCGGTCTCGATCAGGAACGAGTCGTGCCCGTAGGGCGAGCCGATGACGGCGAACTCCGCGCGGGCGATCCCGTCCGCGATCGCCCGCGATTGGTACAGCGGGTAGAGCCGGTCACTGTCCACTCCGGCGGCGACCGTGCGCGCGGTGATCCGGCCGAGCGCGTTCGCGACGCCACCCCGGCCGCGGCCGACGTCGTGGGTGTTCATCGATTCGGTGAGCACCACGTAACTGCCGGCGTCGAACCGGCGGGACAGCTTCCCGGCGTGGTGGTCCAAATAGGACTCGACGGCGAACCGGCCGCCGCGCAGCGGGTCCTCACCGTCCTGGTGGCGACGTCCGAAGCGTTGCGCCAGTTCGGCTTCGCTGCGATAGGTCGCGTGCGCGATCCGGCGGGCGACCCCGAGACCGGCGTGCGGGCCGCCGCCGGGGACGTCGTGATAGTCGCCGCCGTGCCAGCCCGGATCGGACCGGATGGCGTGCAGTTGCGGCGCGGCCCAGGCGATCTGGTCCGCCGACGCCTGCGCCGTCGACGCCAGCACGAGCAGCGCCGCGACCCGGTCGGGTTCACCCACCGCCCATTCCAGTGCGCGCATCCCGCCCATGGAACCGCCGAGCACCGCCGCCCACCGGTCGATGCCCAGCGCGTCGGCGAGGACGATCTCCGCGCCCACCTGGTCCCGCACGGTCACGGCGGGAAACCTGCTGCCCCAAGGACTTCCGTCCGGATGCGCCGACGACGGACCGGTCGAACCCTGGCAGCCGCCGAGCACGTTCGGGACCACGACGAAGAAGGTGTCCGTGTCGATCGCCTTGCCCGGTCCGATCAGGCCGTCCCACCAGCCGGGGCTGACGTGGCCTTCCTCCTCCGGTCCGACGGCGTGACTGTCCCCGGTGAGGGCGTGCTCGACGAGGATCGCGTTGGAGGCGCGGGGATTCAGTCTCCCCCAGGTCTCGTAGGCGAGCGTGAACGGGAGTTCGCGCCCGGTTTCGAGCGGCTGGACGCCGGTGACGAACCGGCGCCGGCCGGGCGGATCTCCCTCCCGCCACGCACCGGTGGCGGGAGGGAGATCGGGAGCCTGGGTCACAAAGCCGCCTTGGCCGCCCGGAATCCGGCCTCGAGGTCGGCCTTGAGGTCCTCGATCCCTTCCAGGCCGACGGCGAGCCGCACGAGACCCGGCGTGACCCCGCTGGAGACCTGCTCCTCCGGCGTCAGCTGGCTGTGCGTCGTCGAGGCGGGGTGCACGATCAGGCTGCGCACGTCGCCGATGTTGACCAGCTGGCTGTGCAGTTCCGTACCGTCCACAAAGGCCCGTCCGGCCTCGACGCCGCCGCGCAGGTCGAACGACAGCACCGCGCCGGCGCCCTTCGGCAGGTACTTCTTCGCGGCCTCGTGGTACGGGCTCGACGGCAGCCCGGCGTAGTACACCTTCTCGACCTCGTCACGCTGCTCCAGCCATTCGGCCAGCGCCTGCGCGTTGGACACATGCCGCTCCAGGCGCAGCGACAGCGTCTCGATCCCTTGCAGGATCAGGAAACTGTTCAGCGGCGCGATCGCGGCGCCGGTGTCGCGCAGGATCTGGACGCGCGCCTTGGCCGCGTACGCGCCCGGTCCGAGGGCTTCCCAGTACTTGAGACCGTGGTAGCTCGGGTCGGCCTCGTTGAAGCCCGGGAACCGCGCCGGGTCCTTGCCGAAGTCGAAGGTGCCGGCGTCGACCAGCACCCCGGCGACCGTGGTGCCGTGCCCGCCGAGGTACTTGGTCGCCGAGTGGACCACGACGTCGGCGCCGTGCTCGATCGGGCGGACGAGGTACGGCGTCGGCACGGTGTTGTCCACGATCAGCGGGACACCGGCCTCGTGCGCGGCGTCGGCGACCTTGCGGATGTCGAGGACGTTGCTGCCCGGGTTGGCCAGCGTCTCGGCGAAGAACAGCTTGGTGTTGGGCCGGACCGCGGCCTTCCACTGCTCGATGTCGTCCTGGTCGTCGACGAACGAGACCTCGATGCCGAGCTTCGGCAACGTGTAGTGGAAGAGATTGTAGGTCCCGCCGTAGAGCGACGGGCTGGAGACGAAGTGGTCACCCGCGTTGGCGATGTTGAGGATGGCCGCCGTGGTCGCCGCGGTCCCGGACGCGAACGCCAGCGCCGCGACCCCGCCTTCGAGCGCGGCGAGCCGCTGCTCCAGCACGTCCTGCGTGGGGTTGTTGATCCGCGTGTAGATGTTGCCCGGCTCGGCGAGGCTGAAGAGATCGGCGCCGTGCTGGGTGTCGCGGAACACGTACGAGGTGGTCTGGTAGATCGGGGTCGCCCGCGCGCCGGTGGCGGTGTCGGGCGCCGCACCCGCGTGGATCTGCTTGGTCTCGAACGACCATCCGTCCGCGCTCATCGCGATTCTCCTAGCGGTTCAAAGGGTTTCGGCTGTTGTCACCGAAGCTAGCTCCGCCGAACGGAGCACCCAACCGCTCTCAGGACGTGGGATTCCGCTCCGAAAGGGCGAACCGGTTTCCCTCCGAATCGGTGAACATCGCCCACGGCTGCTTCTCCGGGCGGGCCGGGAATTCGACGCCCTTCGCGGAAAGTTCCCGATAGGTCTTTTCGATGTCGTCGGCATAGAAGAAAAAGCCGGCCGTCGGCAGTTCGTCGCGCACCCCGGGGTTCTTGGCGTACTCCGACATGGTGCTCAAGACGAGAGCCGTCATCCCATCGGCTGAAGTGACCTCGACCCACCGGCCTCGAATCCGACGACCTCGGTCCAGAACTTCTTCGCCCGCGCCTGATCGCTCACCTCGACGACGATTCGGCGGCACGCCCATGCTGCTGACCTTGGAGACCGAGGACCCGGACGACCTCACGCGGCGCGCGGTGTTCGCGGGCGCCCGGGTGGAGGCGCCGGTCGAAACGGAAGCGGTTCACACCCGAAGACATCGACGCGAGGACACCGCCCGAGGTCTGAGGTGTGCGGCGCTCCCACCTGCTGGACAATCGCAGCATGGTTTCCGTACGCAGTGTCGTGGATCGGGTGGGACCGACACTGCTGCACGCGCTTCAAGTCCCCGAGGAGTCCCCGGCCGTCGGCGACGTCGTCATCGCCGAACCCGGCAACACGCTCGCCGCGGGTGACCTCGTCCTCGGCGTGGCCATCACCGAGACGCCCGAAGCGGCCGAGCTCGTGAAGCAGAGCGCGGCCAAAGGCGCCGCCGCCGTCCTGCTGAAGCCGCCGCTCGCGGCGAAACCCTCGGTGAAGCGAGCGGCGAAGTCGGCGGACATCGCGTTGATCGAGGTGCGCCCGGCGACGTCGTGGGCCCAGCTCGTCTGGCTGCTCAGGACGGTCCTCGACGCGCTGGCCGACGAGTCGGACGCGCTGGAGGACGGCGGCGGACCCGGTTCCGGCGACCTGTTCCGGCTCGCGGACGCCGTCGCTTCGGTGGTCGACGCGCCGGTGACCATCGAGGACACCAACTCGCGGGTGCTCGCCTACTCGGCGCGGCAGGACCTGACCGACTCGGCGCGCGTGTCCACGATCATGGGCCGCCGCATCCCTGACGACGTGCTCGCGCGATTCCGGTCGCGAGGGGTGTTCCGCGAGCTTTCCCGTGGGCGGCAAACGATCTTCGTGCCCGCGCAGCGCGACGGCACGCTGCCCCGGCTCATCGTGCCGATCCGGATGGGCGGCGAGCTGCTGGGGTCGATGTGGGCGGTCGTCGCGGGCCCGGTCTCCGACGAACGCGCGGCCGCGTTCGCCGACGCGGCACCCGTCGTCGCGCTGCACCTGCTGCGCCGTCGCGCGCACACCGATTCCCAGCGCCGGGTCTCGGCCGAACTGCTGCGCGCCGTGCTGGAAGGGAAAGCCAGCCCGCGCAAGGCGATCGCGGAACTGGACCTGTCCGAGGAGCCGCACCGCGTCGTCGTCATCGAGGTCTCCGGCGGCGACGGCCGGGACGACGAGGGGCTGCGGCTCGCGCTCCTCGAACGGATCTCGCAGGGCGTCGGCAGGCGGCCGGTGGCCACCGAACTCGGCGGCGTGCTCTACGCGGTCGTCCCGGACGGCGACGGCTGGGCGGAGCTGCGGGCCGCGCTCGAAGCCCTGCCGTCGTCGAAGAAGGGCGGGACACCGCGGGCGGCCGCGGGTTCGGCCTGCGAAATCGGAGAGCTCGCGACGTCACGCGCCCAGGCCGACGAGGCACTGAGTCTGCTTCGCGCGAAGCTCGTGCCCGGCCGCGTCGTGGTCTTCGATGAGGCGTGGACGGCGCTGTCACTGCACCGGGGCGCGACGGCGGCGAGTACGGCGAAGGTGGCCGAACTGGGGCCGCTCGGCCTGCTGCGCGCGCACGACGACGCCCACGAGAGCGGCTACGTCGACACGCTCTATCAATGGCTGCGGCATCCCGGCGATCCGCGCGCGGCCGCGAAAGAACTTCGGATTCATCCCAACACCTTGCGTTATCGCATGCGGCGGCTGCTCGATCTCGTCCCGTTGGATCTCGACGATCCCGACGTCCGGCTGGCACTGATCACACAACTCGTTTCCCTGCGCTGGAGCTGACCCGCATTCCACGGGAAACTGTTCATTCACGAACACTTTGTAGTGCGACAAAGCCGGGGGCAGACGTCAGGAAAGGGTCTTTCAAGACGTATTCTGTCCTGAAAGACCCTTTCCTGACATCCGGCGGCTAGTGCGCGCTGGCGCGATATCCGTCCTCAATGGTCTGCCGTACCGCGGCGAGCAGATCGGCACCGGGGTAAAGCGGCAAAAGCACACCGGGGCCACCGTCGACCCGCAACGCGGCTTCGTAGCCGTGTCCTGGCGTTTCGACCAGGCCCACGACTACATCGGCCGGATTGCCTTCGGTGTCGACGGTGCGGACACGCCGCTCCCGCCGCCAGTCCTGATTTGTCATGCGGAACAGAATGGCAGCTTACCGGCCAGTAAGATCAACATCTTGACTCGATCGTGCTGCATTTCCCGATCCGCAGGTTGCACGGCCGCGCCCACCCCCCGCGAACGCGGCCGTGCGTCATACCCGATAGCCGAGGTCGTCGGCGACGAATCGCTTCGGCACCATCCGGAGCCAGACCGTTCCTTTGACCTCGGGATCATCGTGCAGGTAAGAAAGAAAACGCGCATCCCATTTGTCCTCGTCGGACCCGAGATACCGGCTCAGCAGCCGCCGTCCACGGGGGACGTCGAACGGAAGCACCTCCGCTTCACCGCGCGCGAGCACCTGCCGCACCATCCCGGTGCCGACGTCGCAGACGTCGACCGTCAGCGCGATCGACGGCGATTCGCGGACGAGACCGGCCAGCTTCGCCCACGTTCCCGTGAGGATCCAGAAGGCCCGTTCTTCCCAGAGGTACCAGGTCGGGCGCACCGTCGGCCCGGTCGTGGCGACCCTGGCCGTCAGCGGACCGGCGAGGAATTCGTCGACGTCGAACATCAGACCTCGAGCACCGTCTTGCCGATCGCGCCGCGCGACTGCATGACCGCGTGCGCGTCCGCCGCCCGGTCGAGCGGGAACCGTTGGCCGATCACGGGTTCCAGCCGTCCGGCGGCGGCTTCGGCGAGCGCGGACCCGGTGAACGCCCGCATCTCGGCCGGTCCGCCGAGGTCCCGGATCACCGTGACCCCGCGCGCGGCGGCGTCCTCTTCGGACACCTCCGTCCACGAACCACTCGACAGCCCGTAGATCAGCATCCGGCCGCCCGGCCTGAGGAGCCCGAACGACGTCGTCCCGATCTCGCCGCCGACCCCGTCGAACACGACGTCGACCTCGCCCGCCTTCACGGCCCAGTCCGGCTCGCGGTAGTCGACCGCCAGATCGGCGCCGCGCTCCCGGACGTGCCCGGTCTTCGCCGGACCACCCGCCGCGCCGACGACCTCGGCGCCCGCGGCCTTGGCGAGCTGGACGATCAGCCCGCCGACACCACCGGCCGCGGCTTCGACCAGCACGCGCTCCCCGGGCCGGAGGGCCGCCGCCGTCACCAGCGCCGTCGCGGTGCGGCCGTCGGCGAGGATCGCCACCGCCGCGTCGAGGGCCAGGCCGTCCGGCACCTCGAAGACGGACTCGGCGGCGACCGCGACCCGTTCCGCGTACGCCCCGGAACCGCCCGTCGAGGTCACGACGCGCTTCCCGACCAGATCGAGATCGACCCCTTCACCGACCGCGCTGATCACGCCGCCGACGCCGTTGCCGGGGATCAGCGGCGGTTCGGCGCGGAACGGGCCTCCCCCGCCGGCGCGGAACTGCGTCTCGACGAACGTGATGTTGGCGAACGCCACCTCGACCAGGACCTGGCCCGCCGCCGGAACCGGATCGGGCGCCTCGCCCACGACGAGCACTTCGGGTCCGCCGAACTCTTTCAACCACACGGCTCTCATGTGACCCAAGGTGCAAGCTCCAGTCGGGTGGAGGTCAAGCGATTGTGCCACTAAAACCATGATCGGCTCTCAATATTGTCCCGGGCACACGATGACACCGCCGTCCGGGTATATCACCGTGAGTGGCAGCACTTGTCGTAGACCCCGCCGCCAGGAGGCATCCCGTGCGTATCGCCGTCCCCCGTGAAATCAAGAGGCATGAGTACCGTGTGGCGCTCACCCCGGCGGGCGTGCACGAACTGACCGGGCGCGGCCACGACGTCTTCGTCGAGACCGGCGCCGGTGTCGGTTCCTCCATCTCCGACGACGAGTACGTCGCCGCGGGCGCGAAGATCCTCGCGACCGCCGAGGAGACCTGGTCCGAGGGCGAGCTCGTGCTCAAGGTCAAGGAGCCGATCGCCGAGGAGTACCCGCGGCTGCGCGCCGACCAGGTGCTGTTCACCTACCTGCACATCGCCGCGGACCGGCCGCTGACCGACGCGCTGCTGGCCGCGGGCACCACCGCGATCGCGTACGAGACGGTGCAGACACCGAACCGCGCGCTGCCGCTGCTCGCGCCGATGTCCGAGGTCGCCGGGCGCCTGGCGCCGCAGGTGGGCGCGTACTCCCTGATGAAGCCGAGCGGTGGCCGCGGCGTGCTGCCCGGCGGCATCCCCGGCGTCCACCCGGCGCGCGTCGTCGTCATCGGCGGCGGTGTGGCCGGCCTGAACGCGGCGCGGGTCGCGCTGGGTCTGGGCTCGGACGTCGAGATCCTCGACACCAACGTCGACCGGCTCCGTCAGATCGACAACGACTTCGGCGGCCGCATCCGCACGGTGACCTCGAACGCGCTGTCGGTCGAGCAGTCCGTGCTGGAGGCCGACATGGTCATCGGCGCGGTGCTGGTGCCCGGCGCGAAGGCGCCGAAGCTGGTCTCGAACGACCTCGTTTCGCGGATGCGCCCGGGCAGCGTGCTGGTGGACATCGCGATCGACCAGGGCGGCTGCTTCGCGGACTCGCGGCCGACCACGCACGACGAGCCGACCTACCAGGTCCACGAGTCGGTGTTCTACTGCGTCGCGAACATGCCGGGCGCGGTGCCCCGGACGTCGACCTACGGCCTCACGAACGTGACGCTGCCGTACGCCGTCCAGCTGGCGGACCTCGGCTGGCAGAAGGCGCTGCAGGCGGACGCTTCGCTGGCGAAGGGCCTCAACACCCACGCGGGTGCCCTGACCAACGCCCCCGTCGCCGCCGCGCACGGCCTGCCCGCCACGGATCTGGCCGCCGTCCTGGCCTGATCCCTCGATCCACCTTCCCACGCGGGGGACCTTTGCCACCCCAGTGCAAAGGTCTCCCGCTCCTTCCTTTGAAGCGCGTGGAGCCGGTCCGTGAAGGCCTCCTTGAGGGACTCAGAGTCCCTCATGTCGATGACCGTCCGCGGCTGCTCCTCGGCGACGAAGTGCCCGGAACCGGAGACCTTCCGCACCCGGACA
>NZ_JBFBGL010000013.1:0-146285 GCF_040684635.1 Amycolatopsis sp. NPDC089917
CTTGGCGACCGTCGCCCACAACCGGTCACCCGCCGCGCCGCGACGACGGCCCCAGCGAGAGGCCAGCACCGGAATCAGCGACCACCGCCGCCTCGACCTAACGGACACCGATCGCGAATTGATGGCGACCTCCGCGCGGACCCCGCCAGAAGTAAACGACAGCGACGCACCCCCGCACACCCCACCGGCGGCGAGAGCGTCAGTGGCCAGCTCGTCGAGCACCAGCACCACCTCGTCCACCTCCACCGGCCTCTCGGCGCGACTCCGCGCCACCAGCACCTTCCGCGCCCATGACCGCAACGCCGCGAGATCCCCCCGGCCTCGACCGTGAAGGGTTCGCCATCACGGTCGAGAACGTGAGCCTTGGCCCCGTTGGTGAGCGCCTGTTTGGCCGATGACGCGAGAGGCGACTGCTTGGTGCAATAGAACTATGACGCCCCCCAACAGGCCCGGCGAGTCGGACGAGCAGAAGAAGAAACGTCTGGAAGAAGAAGCACGATTGGCCGCGTACTGGCGCAAGCGCAAGGCGAGATTCGGCCACGGCCCCAAGCGCGGCACATCGTCAGGGCCGACGGCGCCACCCGACGAATGAAACCGATCGCCACTGCCCCGGCGACCAGACGTCCGCCAGCTCCGATGACGGCGATACCTTGGTCCACAGTGACGGCGATACCTTAGACCAGACTCCTTTGTCAGTTCATCCGCCCTGAAGTCTCTTCAAGATCAACTCAACTGCTTTCGACCGCTCACGGTCGAAAGCACGGCCGGTTCGTCCTGCCGCAGGCAGGCAATCTTGGCCGCATTCTCGTGTTCAGGCCTCCGCCTCGATGAGCGCGAGCGCGGCGTTGGCGTAAGCCATCGCCGTGGTCGGCTCCAGGCCGAAGAGGGTGGCCAGGTGGAGGGCGTCGCCGTCGGTGGCGTCGGCTTCGGCGAGCAGCCGGTCGGCGCGGACGCGTTCGAGGTGGACGCCGCGCAGCAGCAGGTGCCGTTTGAGGTAGTAGTGGCTGACTGGTTCGAACCCGAGGGCGCTTTGAGCGGAGATCAGCAGGTGCGGGTTCGCGGTGCGCGGCCAGGTGGTGCGGCGGTGGTCGAGCCAGGCGAACAGGATCTCGCGCATGAACTCACCGAGTTCGTGACGGTGGCCGCCGATGGTGATCGCGCGGTTCGGGAGGTCGAGGTCGTCGAGCCGGCGGCGCCGAGGACGCCGGGATCTCCCTGGTCGAACGCGGTGGCCGGATCCGCACCGTCGCCCCGTCCAGCGACCTCGTCGCCGAGCTCGACCAGGTGCAGTACCGCACTCGCCAGGGCCCGTGTGTCGACGCGATCGCCGAACACGAGATCTACCGCACCGGCGACCTCGCCGACGAGGACCGGTGGCCGGACTTCACCCCCGCAGCGGTACGAGCCGGGGTGCGGTCGATGCTGTCCTATCGGCTGTTCGTCACCGAAAACACCCTCGGCGCGCTCAACATCTACTCCAGCAAGGTCTCGGCGTTCAGCGCCCAGACCGAACTCGACGGCAGGACGTTCGCCACCCACGCCGCGATCGCCCTCGTCGGCGCCCAGCACGAAGCCGACCTCTACGCCGCGATCGAGCACCGCGACACCATCGGCATGGCCAAGGGCATCCTCACGCAACGCCACGACCTCGACCCGCTCCAGGCGTTCAACATGCTCGTGGCGGCCTCGCAGCACAGCAACCTCAAACTCCACGCCGTCGCCACCTGGCTCGTCGAACACCGTCACGACACCTGACTCTCACCACCGGATTTCCGGCGGAACGTATCACCGCCCGTAAGTGTGGGTAGCCGGATCGGGACGGCCGGGTGTTAAACAGACAGCGCCCCGGCCGTCGCCCGGGACATCGTGGGTCATCGAAGACGTTCGCCGAGTTGCTGTGCGGACTCCCCCGCACCCGCTACCCCACCGCCCGCGAGAGGACCCCTTACCTCGCCTGAGCAGGGAATAGGCGAGGGTAAGGGGTCGGATCGTGCGTGGGTGTAGGTGATCACCCGATGCTCTGTGGTGTCCCTCAGGACGAGTCTGATCACTACCAACGAGGCAGTGATGGAAGTCCTGAAGGGAACCACCGAGATGAACAGCAACGACGTCCTGCTCACCAGTGTGCTGGCCGAGGTCGACTACCGGACCGAGCAGATGCTCAAGGCCGGTCGCAGCGTCTGGATCGACCGTGCCCGCCGCGCGGGCAAACGACTCCGCACACACCGCACCCAGACCCGGACAACGAACCATTAGCGCCGGCATGATTTCTCCAAACCTGTTACATCACATGCCTTGGACGATGATTTCCAGGAAATCACCCGATCACCTCGGCCAGCGCCGTGCACACTGGTGGAATCACTCAGCACATCACCCGGATAGGCGATTAAATCCAGTCGGATGCTACCCATATTCGCCCTCCTGGTCCCCAATTTCACCCCAGGCTCCACGATCGAGTACATGGTGTTAACGCACGTAACCCTTTTGGGGTCCCGTGACGACTGACGGGAACATCGGCGTGGACACACCGGTCACCATCGGCCCGGTTCTTCCGCAACACGCCACCCGCCAAGGAGGCTCCCATGGCAGAAGGCCAAGTACTGCGCTTCACCACGCAAGCCGATTACCATCGAAACCGCCACACGCTCAGAAGTCACTGGCTCTTCGCGAGCGCACTACTGCTTCTCGCAGTGACCCTTCCAGCAGGGCCGGACATCGCCGCACTGTCCGGCGTGCTTCTGGCCGTGGCCATACTTCGCGGATTGGTTCGCCGGCTCAAGTCAGCAGAACGATGGATAGTGAAAACCCTGGCCGATGAACTCGGTCCAGTGCCCGACTCACCAGACAAGAAACACCACGCCGACGGCTAGCGCGCTCGCAACCTCTGATTACACACTCAGCACCCGAAGCTGCAGCATCGGGCTCTCCGCTCGGCGCAATTCTTGGCACAGCTCCTCGCCAGGGAGCCAACCTGTTGGTTCTTTTCGATCGACGTCACTGCTTAACCCTCCTGCCCGGAAGACCCAAGGACAGCCGGTTTTGCGCCACGGCGCAGCCTCATGACCGATGAAGGAATTCGTGGCCCCCGGGCCGGCATCGCCGAGGGGTGATGGTCGGCTGACGTCTCCGCCCGGAGCGACGAGGTCAGCGCGTCAGTGAGCCGGGTCATCCGGCTCGGTAGTTGTGGCTGGGGAAGATCGGCGCGGGCATCCCTGGCAGTTCCTCATGAGCCACCGGCCGGTCGGTGGCCACCGCAACGCCATGACCAGAGTGACATCTCACCAGCAACGGGAACAAGACGTCGCAACATCCAGCGAGATCATCTTCCGCTCGGGGTCAGCCTCGTCTGACCTAAGACTCTCCTCAGCGGATATGGGGCCGGCGTCGTACGTGAAATTCACTCGGCTGCACCCCTTGGTGCCACTGTGTAGCCGTCGATCATCGCCAGGCCAGGCGTCTGGGGGAAGTCGCCCATTTCACGCATCCGAAAAGTTTTCAAACACCCTCGTCGAGAGGTTGGTCGCTTACAGGCAGTCTCCACACCTGCGCCTTTTGATCATCGACCATCCATTTTCGACGATTGAATCCAGTCGAGGCCGAAGATTCCGTGTGCAATACTTGAGAATCCTGAAAACGACATCGGAGCACGGCGGCTGTCGCGTCTGACCATCGCGCCCCGGACAGCGGAATCCGAATCGCGAGTCAATCCCTCTCTCGCGGCACGCATTGAACGGTCCATGAGGAATTCGATTTTTCGCACTGCTGTGTGCGACTCAGCCCCTTCGCGGGTTGTTCGAGCATTATTCCGGGTGTCGGCCGTCTTGAGAATGAGGAGTGTGTTGTGAGTGCCTCAGCGTCGGAGCCGATCGCGGTCATCGGCATCGGATGTCGCTTTCCTGGCGGTGTGGACAACCCGGGTGGGTTGTGGCGTCTGGCTGCGGAGAAGCGACAGACGGTGGGGCCGGTGCCGCGGGAACGATGGGACGCCGCCCGGCTCGGGCTGGTGCACAGCCCTGCCGTGGCGGCCAGGGCCGGACGAGGGTGTTTCCTCGACGGTGACATGTGGGAGTGGGATCCGGAGGCGTTCTCTGTCGCGCCGCTGGAGCGGGAATCGGTGGATCCGCAGTTCCGGGTTCTCATGGAGGTGGCGTGGGAGGCGGTCGAGCACGCGGGGATTCCCGTGGATCGGCTGCGAGGGTCGCGTACGGGTGTCTACGCCGGTACTTACGCGCCGGACAACCTGTTCCGGGAGGCACGTCCTATCGAAGATGCCCCGAACAGCCCGTACCTGTTCGGCAACTTTACCGCGGGGGCGGCGGGGCGAGTGGCGTTTTCGATGGACCTGCGCGGCCCGGTGATGGTGATCAGCACGCATTGCTCGTCGGGTCTGGTGGCACTGGACACCGCGTGCGGGGCGTTGACTCTCGGGGACTGCGACACCGCGCTGGCGGGCGCCACGTTGTTGATGCTGTCGCCGGAAACGCATTATTACGAGGCGCCGCTCCTGCTGTCGGAACGGGGCGGCTGCTACGCCTTCGACGCCCGTGCCGACGGTTATGTGCGCGGCGAGGGCGCGGGGATGCTCGTACTCAAAAGGCTTTCCGACGCTGTGCGCGACGACGACCGGATCCTGGCGGTCATCCGCGGCAGCGCGGTGAACAACGACGGACAGGCAACACGGCTGACCGCGCCGTCGAGCGCTTTACAGCAGCAGCTCTTCCGCGCCGCGGTCGACTGCGCGGACATCGATCCCGGCGAAGTGGGCCTGGTCGAGGCGCACGGGCCGGGCACCGCAGTCGGGGATCCCGTCGAGTACACGTCGGTCAACGCCGTGTATGGGCAGGGCAAGGGCAGGTGTGCCCTAGGGTCGGTCAAGACCAACATCGGGCACTCGGAGCCCGTGTCCGGCATCGCCGGAGTGATCAAGGCTGTCGAGTGCCTGCGACGGGGTGTGATCGCACCGAACGCGGTGTTCGGCGAGTGGAATCCGGCCATCCCTCGGGATGAGGGTTCACGACTGTTCGTCCCGGAGGAGCCGATGGAGTGGCCCGTAGCCGGGACCCGGCGGTTCGCGGCGGTCTGTTCCTACGGCGTCACCGGCACGAATGCCCATGTTGTGCTCGAGTCCGCTCCACCACCCCGCCACAGCGCTAGCAGAAAGCCTTCACCGGCCGAGGAGACCGAGCCCCGGCTGTTCCCGTTGTCCGGTACGTCCCCGGAGTCGCTGCGACTGGCGGCCGCTGGGCTGCGGACCTGGCTCGACGGCCCTGGTGCAGGCTGTGACCTGCTCGACCTCGCGCACACCCTGACCTCGCGTCGCTCGCCGTGGGACCACCGGCTGTGCGTCATCGCCCGCGGCCATCGGGAACTCGCGGACAGGGCCGGGCGGTTCGCGGCGGGCGAGGCCGACGAGACATTGGTCCTGGGATCGCCCGTGCTTCCTCCGGAGCACGCCGGACCTGTTTTCGTGTTCACCGGCCAGGGTTCACAGCGGCCGGGGATGTGCAGCGGACTGCTGGAAGCCGACCCGGTGTTCGCGGCCACCTTCGCGCGCCTGGAGCCGCTCGTGGCCGCCGAGGCGGGCTTCTCACTGCGGGAGATGATCACCCGGCCCGACCGGATGGCTGGGGTGGACAAGATCCAGCCGACGCTGTTCGCCGTGCAGGTGGCCTTGGCCGCGGTGTGGCGATCGTGGGGCGTCGAACCAGCCGCGGTCATCGGCCAGTCGCTCGGTGAGGTGGCCGCGCTCGTCGTCGCCGGCGGCCTCAGCGAGGCCGACGGAGTGCGGGTGATCTGCCGTCGCTCGGCGTTGCTGGCGACGATCTCCGGCGGCGCGATGGCGTCGGTCATGGTCGACGCGGACCAGGCCCAGCAGGCGATCGACGCCGCGGGCGCGGACGGCGTGTCACTGGGAGTACTGACCTCGCCGTCGATCACCACGATCTCAGGCGACGCGGAACAGATCACCGGCCTTGTCGAGAAGTGGGACGGCGAAGGGGTGGTCGCGAAGCTCGTCGACGTCGACGTCGCCTCGCACTCGCCGCAGGTCGACCCGATCCTGGCCGAGTTGCGGATCGCGCTCGCCGACATCGCACCGGCGCGTCCCCGTATCCCGTTCTACTCCACCGTCAGCGTGGACCCGGAGGCCCCGGGCGCGCTGGATGGTGAGTACTGGGTCCGCAATCAGCGCGACCCGGTCCGGTTCGCCGCCGCGGTGGCCGGCGCGCTGACGGCGGGACACCGCGTGTTCGTGGAATGCACGGCTCATCCGCTGGCCGTACGCCCCATCCTGGAGACCGCGGCGCACCTGCACGTGCCTGAGGTCGCTGCCGTGGGAACCCTGCGGCATCCCGAAGACGATCAGCACACACTGCTGGCCAACCTCGGCGCGCTGCACGTGGCGGGGTACGAAGGCATCGACTTCGCCCAGCACTACGGGCGCGGACACCTCGTCGACGTTCCCGGCACCGCCTGGCACCGCACCCGATTCGGCGGCGACCAGCCACCGTACCGGCTGGTCGCTCCCGCGCTGCCCGCGGCGGACCAGCATCCCTTGCTGGGCGGGCACGTGCAGGACCCCGACCGGCCCGACCGGCACACCTGGCAGACCCCGATCGGTCCGGCTCGCCTGCCCTGGCTCGCCGATCACCGGGTCGCCGACGTCCCGGTGCTGCCGGGCACCGCGTTCCTGGAGATGCTGCTCGCCGCGGCCCGGCAGGTGTTCGGCGCCGAGCAGGTGACCGCCCGCGACGTGGTGCTCGCCGTGCCGCTGGTGCTGGACCCCGAGCCTGTCGTCACGACCCGGTTGACCAGAAACGGCGATACCGCCGACGTCGAGATCGTCTCCGCTGCCGATGGCCAGGTGATCGTGCACGCCCGCGGAGTCGTCACCGCGGCCGGACACCCCTGCCCCACCCCCTTGAGCGAAGCCGAACACACGCCCGAAGGCTGGCACGACACCGCTCCGGCCGACCTGCACCAGACTTTCCGCGACCACCACGACGTCGTCCACGGGCCCGCGTTCACCGCGCTCGACCGGATCCAGATACACCCGGACAAGGACTCGGGATTGTCGTTCGTCCACACGCACGAGACCGCGCAGGTGTCGGCGGGAGCCCTGGTCGCGCACCCCGCGCTGACCGACGAGGTGGTGCAGACCGCCGTGGCGGTCTGGCTCGGTCACTACTCGCTGACGCCAGGACCCGTCGTGGTCGCGGGATTCGACGAGATGACCGTCTACCGTCCCACCGCGCACACCCGCGTCGTCGCGGTCACGGTGACCGACGCCGACGACCTGGGCTGCACGGCGGCGGCGCGGCTCGCCACCGCCGACGGCACTGTCGTCGCGGAGATCCACGGCCTGCGAGTCACCAACATCACCCCGGTGTTCGACCGCTTCACCAACCGGCTCTCACATCTGGCATGGGCGTCCGAGCCCGTCCCCAACGAACGCCGCCAGGACAGCGAGACCACCTGGACCGTCATCGCCGGCGACGACAGTGAGTGGGCAGAACAACTCGGCCACGAGCTGAACAGGCGTAGCGCCGGGTGTCACGTCCGGCCCGGGTCCGCCCTTCTCGAGGACGGCTGGGCGCCGAGCACCAGCGGCGTGGTGTTCACCCTCGCCGGTGACCACCAAGGTGCCGATCTGGCCGCCGTGGCCCGCGACCAGATCGGCACAGTGATCGAGTTCCTGCGGCGGCTCGCGGAACTCCCGCGACCACCCCGGGTGTGGCTGCTGACCCGCGACGCGGGTGCGCTGAACGTCGCCGGACCCCGCGCGATGCTGCGAACAATCGCCTACGAGCATCCAGACCTCGCCGCCAGCTACCTCGAATTCGATCCCTCGCGCGGATTCAGCTCTGTCGTCGACGAGCTTCTCGACACGGGGCAACCGGTCACCGAGATCGCGCTGCGGCGCCGGGAGCGACAGGTCGCCCGTGTCCGGCCGGGTCCGGCCCCGGACAGCCGGTTCGACGCGCAGCCGGAATCCCCGATCCAGGAGAACCAGGCCTACCTGGTCACCGGCGGCCTGAGCGGTCTCGGACTGCGCGCGGTCGACTGGCTGGCCCGCCGACACGCCGGCCGCATCGTGATCAACGGCCGCTCCTCCCCGTCCTCCTCCGCGCGGGACGTGCTCCAGAGGGCCGCCGAGGCAGGCGCCGACGTGCACGTCGTTCGCGGCGATATCGCCGACCCCGCGATCGCCGCGAGGGCCGTGCGCCGTGCCAGCGCGGACGGGTTCGCGCTACGCGGTGTGCTGCACTGCGCCGGGGTCGTGGAAGACGCCACCCTCACCACCCTCGACCCGCCGCTCGTCGACCGCGTCTGGCGAGGCAAGGCGGGCGGGGCCTGGGCTCTGCACCAGGCCACCGAAAAGGCGGACCTCGACTTCTTCGTGCTCTACTCCTCGGTCGCCGCCCTCATCGGTTCCCCCGGGCAGACGGCCTACGCGGCGGCCAACGCCTTCCTCGACGGCCTTGCCGAGCTGCGGCGCCGCGACGGTTTGCCCGCGACCAGCATCCACTGGGGTCCGTGGAGCGAGATCGGCCGTGGCCGCCATCTCGCCGAGCGCGGCTTCCTGACGATCACTCCGGCCGACGGAATGGACGCGCTGGAACGAATCCTGGCAGCAGGACCGCGCCGTATAGCCTATTCCCCGCTCGACGTCACCCGATGGGTCGCGCCTTACCCGGAGCTGACCACGTCCACGCTTCTCACCGACGTGCTCACCGGCGCCGATCCCGCCGACGAGGGCACCGACGTCCGCACGATCTTGCTCGGCACCGAAGACCCCGCTGCCCGGCGCCATCTTCTCGAAACCTTCATCATCGACACGATCCGTGACCTGCTCGACGGCACCAGCCGCCGCATCACCAGGCACACCAGCGTCGTCATCCTCGGTCTCGATTCCCTCGGCGCGGTACAGCTGCAGCAGCGACTGCAACGGGCGTTGCGGACCGAGATGAAACCCGGCGTCATCTGGGTCAAGCCCACCGCCGCCGGACTCGCGCAATGGCTGCTCGACCACACCGGCCTGGCCGACACCGCGGGATGACCGAGGAGCCCATGATGAAACGCTACGACCGTCTTCGGTACATCCAGACCCTGAACCCCGAGGACGATTATCCCGAGATCCAGCGACTGATCACCCGGTACGAGTTCCCTTGGGACTACCGGGTCGGCTTCGAACTGGCGTTGATGACCGACATCGTCCTTCCCTCGGTCAGTCGTCTCCTCGCTTCCACGGGCAGGTTCACCCAGCACGGCCAGAAACGCTTCGACGACACCATGCTGTTCGAGTACGAAGCAAAGAAATCCGGTCTGGACTCGGCCAATGGACGCGCCGCTGTGCGCGCGATGAACCACATCCACCGCCACTACCGCATCAGCAACGACGATTTCCGCTACCTGCTGGCGTCCCAGACCCTGGGGCCGATCGACTGGATCGACACCTATGGCTGGCGACGGCTCGCGGAGGAGGAGGAAAGAGCGCTGATCCTGACCGGAAGACGGATGGGCGAGCTGATGGGCATCAAGGACATCCCACCCGACACCGCCGGATTCCGCGAGGTCCTGGAGACCACCCGCCGCGAACGCGCCACATTCGACCCCGCCAACCGCGAAATCGCCGACGCGGTGTTCGCTCTTTTCGCCGACTGGGCTCCGCCACCCTTGAGGCCACTCTGCCGCGCACTACTGCCGCGGACGGTCGCGGCCTTGCTGGAACCGCCGTTGCCCGACCTGATCGGCCTGACCGTACCCGGGCGCCGGCACCGAAAACTGATCCGGACCGTGACGCGGGAGCGGGGGAAACTCCTCAGGCTGCTGCCGCCCCGCCCGGACGAACACCCCTACGTTCCCCGGCCGCGCACCTACCCCCACGGCTGGACCGTGGCCGATCTCGGCCCCCTCGATCCGGCCCCTGCCGGACCCAGCCGATGCCGATGACGCTCGCCGATCCGGCGCGAACACGGAAAGGGATCCGATGCCCCACCGAGCGGTCCGGTCATGACCGGGAACAGCGATCGCCCACTCCCCGCGGCCCATGACACCCTGGCCACCCCTCCGTCCCGGCCGTGGCGGAATCCGGCCGTGGCGTGGGCTGCACTCGGCACGGTGTTGCTCCTCGCCGAGGTGTACACGCTGTCGCGCTGGATCGGCACCGACGCCGAATGGTGGCTGCCCCAGGGAGACTACGGGCTCGAACCCACGCAAAAGACGATGCTGACCACCTTCCACGTGCTCAGCATCACCGGCACCGTCGCCTGCGTGCTCTGGCCGATCCATCAGAGCATCAGACGACGCACACTCACCATCGAGACCATGGTGCTCATCGGCTACCTCAGTGCCGGCTGGCTGATCCCGGTCTTCACCTACTCCGGCCCGGCCATCGCCTACAGCAAATACCTGATCGGCACCACCGGCTGGGGCCAGCACCTCCCCGGCTGGCACGGACCCGACCCCACCACCCACCCCGTACCGCTTTTCGTGGGCTGGTTCGCGCTGGCCGAGGTCATGATGTGGACGCTGCCCACCGTCTGGGCCCTGCGCGCCGCGGTCCGCCGCTGGCCCCGGCTGACCGGCACCAAACTCATCCTGTTCTCGTTCCTGCCCGCCTTGGCCGCCGAACTCGTACTCGAAACCGTCATGGTGTTCAGCGGCGCCTACGTCTACCCCAGCGCCCCGCCCGCCCTGACTCTCTTCGCCGGGCACTGGTACCAGATCCCCATCCCCGTGGCCTTCGCCGCCGCCGTCGCGTACGGCGTGATCCCCGGCCTCCTGTGCCACCACCCCGAAAGCCACCCACTCCTGCGCAGCACCGAACGGCTACCCGACCGCGCACGCCGGCCAATCCAGCTCATGGCCGTCATCGGCTTGTCCCAGATCACCTTCCTGGGACTGTGCACGGCGGGAAGCGTCATCGCCTCGCTCTACGGCGTACACGCCACCGACCTGCCACCTCACCTGCAATAAACCGTGACAGGCCCCGACCGAGCTCAATTCCCACGCCATCGAGGTGCTTCCGGCCCGCGGCCGATTCTTGTCCAAACCGTCTGACACCTCCGAGCGGCCTCCGCTCGGCACAAGTCACACTTCCGCGGACTGATGAGCGGCAGGAAAACGCGGATCCCACACGCGTCACCTTCTAGCGACCGAAACGAGCAGTGGCCAAGGTCGCACAACGCCCTAAAAAGCATTCCATCATTCACACCATAGTGCGAATTGCCGTCTCAAAACAGCCACCCCACGCTTGTAGCTGCTACAACTTTCCTGCGGCGGCAAGCTGTGCCGTCACACAACGGTGAAGACATCCCCTTTCAGCCGACCGGAGCTACAGCAGCACGGAGAGGCGGCGGGATGAGACAACGGGAAGGCGCGGGTCCCACAGAGGTCTGTTTCCGGCTTCACAAGCAAGCACAGGCCCTCGTCATCATCCTCACCGTGGTGACCAGCCTCCACGAAATCAACGATCTCCTGACTGAATTCTCCGCGACGACCACGAGCGCGGAACCAATTCTAGCGAAAACAGGCCCAGAGATTCTCCACTGCCTGCACACCGCGTTTACCCACGCCCACCGCGGTCAGGCAGACGACTTTCGCGGCGAACTACTTGAGGCTTCCCAACGGCTCGCCGTTCTTCTCCGGACTGATCTCGCCGATCTGTCAGCGCGGAACGCCGTAGCCTACTGAACCGCGAGCGCACCGCGACAGGCTCGGACACCATGAGGCCGCATCGACGCCCTTCACCGGCACCCGAAATCGGATTCTCCGCCGCACGGCTGCAGGCCGAGCGGTCCTTCGGCCGTTGACAGACGACTCGACCGAGCTATCCACAGGAGGCGTGCCGTCATTGGTGGTTCGGCTGGTGGGCGTCTCTAGACTGTGCCGGTGACGGCGGATGCGTGAGGTGAGCATGGCGTGGAGCACGCGGCGGCTGGCGGAGTTGGCTGGCACGACTGTCAAGACGGTGCGGCATTATCACCGAATCGGCCTGCTTGATCTGCCTGATCGAACACCCAACGGGTATAAGCAATATCGCGTGGCTCACCTTGTCCGGTTGCTTCGGATCAAGCGGCTGTCCGACATCGGCTTGTCACTCACCCAGATTCGGGCGATGGAAGCCGGCGACCTCGACTCGGACGACACATTTCGCGCGCTCGACGCCGAGCTGGCGGCTACGGTCGAGCGCCTGCGACGGGTTCGTGGCGAGCTCGCGGTCCTGCGTGAGCATGGTGCCCCGCTGGATTCCCCGGCGCGGTTCGGGAACGTCGCCGACGGACTGTCGGAGAGAGACTGGGCGATGTTGACGGTGTTCTCCGGCACTTTGGCCGATCACGCTCTCGACGACCTTCGCCAGCTGATCACGGAGCCCACCGACCGTGATGCCGACGAGGAGTTCGACCGTCTTCCCGAGGATGCCGACGATGCGGCGATCGAGGCCATCGCGGGTCGTCTGGCCGTGTCGATCCGTCGCAGTCACGCCCGGTTTCCCTGGATGGCCGATCCTGGCTCCGCGGGATCACGGGGCAAGGAGTTCGCCGAGACCGCGATCGGATCCGCGCTCGTCGAGCGGTTCAACGCCGCCCAGCTCAAGGCGCTCGCGCTCGCACACGCACAAACGCTGGCGGGAGACTGATCGAGGGCGCATGGCCCAGATTGACCCATGTCATGTCTGGTGGACGTTCCTTCGGCAGTTCGTTCAGCTTCCGGTGATGCCGTGGTAGAGGATGCCCGCGCTGTTGTAGACGACGTGGACGACGACGGCCGGCCACAGGGAACCGGAGCGCCGCAGCAACAGCCCGGTGCTGAGCCCGACGACGAACGCCAGCGGCATGACTGCGTTGACGCCGTGCGCGAGGGCGAAGACCGCCGCGCTCACGGGCACGCCGATCCAGGCGCCCCACCGGAACAGGAAGTTCGCGAACACACCGCGAAAGAGCGCTTCCTCGCCTAGAGGGGTGAGCACGCCGCCGAGCATCACGGTGACAAGGAGAGAGAGCGCTCCGGCGCCCGCGGCGTCACGGTAGCTTTGCTGAAGACCTTCCGAGCCGGGGAAGAACGGGTCGAACACCGCCGAGACCGGCCAGCTCAACCCGAAGCATACGAGACCGACCACGAGGGCCACGAGAAACCACCCGGGATGCACTCGCCGCATCCCGAAGGAACGGACGTCGCGGATGCGGACGAGCACAGCGACAGCGAACGCGCCCAAGGGGGCGAGACCGGAGACGAGGAAGTTCGCCTGACCGGACGAGACTGGGGAGCCCGCCGGTAGCCGCGCGGCGATGACCGAACCGATCACGTACAGGATCACGGCGGCGAGGATCGCGGCGCCGAGTTCGGGCCAGCCTGGCCGGCGGCGGTTTCGATCGTGGGAAGCGTCGTTGAACGTGCTCATGGCCGCGAGTGTCGGGTGTGCCCAAAGGGCCGGGTCAATCCCGATGACCGCGCGTGGTCTGGCGTTCGAGAGGACGTTCACAGCTGTGGGGTTCGCGCACCGGCGGCCGGGCAGAGCCGGGTCGCATCAACGTTCGACCAGACCGGCCCCGGTGCCGCGATAGCGTTACTCCGCGGAAGCCCCGCAGCGCCGGTCTTGCGGCAGGGTGCCCTCGACAAGGTATCCAGTAGTGACGTTCAACGCGCAGGCGTTGCCACCCAGGACATAGACCCCGTGGCCGCTGCCCTCGACGCTGACCATCCGGGATCGCTGAGCGAACTTCTCCCGCAGCAGTTCGCCGCCGCGATGCGGGGTCGGCACATCATGCTGATTCTGCAGGATCAGCACGTTACGCGGCCCCTTGTCGTTGACCCGCACCGGCGGCTCGGCCGGCCGGTGTGGCCAATATGCACAGGGGGTGACGTTCGCGGCGGACGCACCGAACAGCGGATAACGCTGCCGGTCTTCGGCCACCGCTCGCCGGTAGGTGTCGATGTCGGTGGACCAGGCGACGTCGTTGCAGGTCACCGAGAGGAAGACGGTGAGGAAGTTGTCCGTGGGCAGCAGCTCACTCTTCGTGCTCGCCTGCATGACCTGCGCGGACGGGATGTCTTGGCGCAAGGCCTGCCACAGCTGCGCCGTCTTCGCGTATAGCGATTTGCTGAACAAGTTCCCGAAGAGGTTGAGTCGAAACAGGGAACCGTCGATGCCGTCCACGGGTTGCTTGTCGAGTTTTTCGGCGAGCTCGAAATAGGTTTGGCGTACCTGCCCGGAGGTGCGGCCGAGGCCGTAGGCTTCGTGCCGTTCCGCCGCCCAGGCGGCGAAATCCGGAAAGGTTTGCTCCATGCCCAGGGCGTAGCGGCGCATGCCGTCGTGGTCGAGGTAGGTGTCGCCGATGTTGCTGTCGAGCACGATCCGGTCCGAACGCTCGGGGAACATCGACGCGTAGGCCGCGCCCAGAGCCGAACCGTAGGAGAGACCGAAGAAGCTGGTTTCCGCTCGCCGAGCGTGGACCGGATACCGTCCATGTCCCTGGCGTTGTTCGCGGTGGTCAAGTGGCGCAGCCTGTCATCGTGATCGTTGCTCGCGCACTGCTCGGCGACTCGCTTGGCCACGGTGGCCTGCCGGGTGACAGCCGCGTCGTCGACCGCGTAGGGCGGGATGTTGGCCATATACAGCCCGGTCGTGGTGAAAGCGCAGCTCACCGGGGCGGAGCGGCCGACGCGGCCCTAGACTTCGCATGGACGCGGTTGAAGCGACGCGGAGTGCGATATTGAGCTGTTCCCGCTAGGTCGGTGAGGCCGGAGGCCTCTCGCGTTCTGAGCTGAAGTCACGGTTCGGCATGATTGCACCACCAAAGCGACGTCGCCCGAGTCTCGCCATAACCGGAAATCTGGTCATGACGCACTTTACGCCGGGTGGAGTCGACCCGCTGCGGGCTTGACGGCCGACCCCACCCGTGCCGACGTCGCGAAAACCACCGTGCGTCCGAAACATGGAGCAGGAGTGCGATCTCATCTCCACGTTTCGGACGCTTGGCGGTCTCACTACGAATCGCCGGACCCGCCCTGCCGGCTTCAGTGCACCTTTCAGCCGACCAGGCGGGGAGAATCAGTTGTTCTGGATCGTTCCGCCGTCGATCACCGAACCGGCAGCGCAGTTGTAGGGAGAAGCGCCACTGGCCTCGTGCGATCCCGGCGAGAGGATCGGGACGCCGATCCCGTTGAGCGAGTCGCGGATGGGCACCTGGACACCGAGGACGTTGACGTCGTTGCCACAGAGGCCGAGCGTGCCGTTGACGTTGTGCAGAGCGTCGATGTTGTTCAGGTTGACCAGACCCACCTGGCCGCTGTGGTCATACCCGCCGTGGTGGTCACCGCCGGGAGTGTCCGCGGCCGCGATTCCGCCGGCCATGAACGCCCCAGCGGCTGCGGCAGCCACGACGAAACCGATCTTCTTCAGCATGAGCTCTCCTTGATTCGAACGATCGCATCGAAACGGGATACAGATTTATCCCGTCCGCCACAGGAAATGTACGGGCGATCATCGTCCTCATCCACGTAGCACCACCATCGTGTGCGCAGTGCAAGTTCCTGACCACGCACTGATTGACCCGATCGGGTTGAACAGGGTCTTTTGTTCAATACACTCTTGACAGTCGAACCGAAAGCCAGACAGGTGTACAAAAAGATAATTTCAGGTGCGACAAAGAGCCCTGCGTGCTCGCCGACAGCAGGGCTCTTCGCTGATTTTGACTTATTCAGGCCAGGCTTCGGCTTCCGCTGTCAACGCGGTCGCGATGTCGATGTCGCCCGATCGCACATGCCAGGCGAGCGAGTCGAGCCGAGGCTGGGTGAGAAGCCACCCTTCGACATCTTTGTCAGTATATTGGGGACTTTCCTCGTCTCCGATGCCCAACGAAGCAAAATACCGACGAGCGGGCCACGTGTCCGGAACCCATACACGGGCCCAGCGCACGACGATTCGAGCCAGATCGTTGGGCCCGTCCGCCGGATGGACGAGCCGGTCCCCGTTCGTGCAGATCATGCTCGAGGTGAATGCCGCACCCAAGGGCGCGACGATAGGTTTGTCACTCAATTCTCTCCCGCCCAATTGACCTGGGCATCACTTGCCGACCGACGGTCGACCACGAAAACGAAAGGAGAACGGCCAGTGGGCGGACTCACAAATTGGTCCGTACCTCCACGGCTCTTTTTTGAACCGATTACATCGTAGCGAAGATCAAGTCCCGACGTGGAACCGGGGTTCGGCAGAGCGATCTCAACGCTACCGCCGGCGGGTCATCACCCGGGGGCGCCTTGGGCAGCGCAGCCCGCAGGGATCCGATGACAAAGTTCGACCGCTGACACCCCCTTTTTTGGTCACCGCCCGATGAACTCGTGTGGCCAGCGCCTCGTGAGTAACTTCACTGACCAGCTGCGGCAATAGTCGAATTTGCCCAATCGGTAGGCTAGTGACAAGCCTAGCCAAGCAAAAGGGCTCGTGAACGAAACCCATCGTATGAGTGTCTTTTTTGTCGACCAAAAAGTTTCGATAGTAGTCGACTTCGCGTACTTTGATATCCCGCTAATGGCTGAGCCGTCCAGGCGCCACGCCTCGGAATCAGACACACACAGTGATCATCTTCAGGGGCAACCACTGGGGCACACCCCAGCTCGACTGGCAAGAAAATCGCCGGGAAACCTGCGAGGGCAACGGAAGACGCCGAAAAACATGCAGGCATCTTCGCATTCCGCAACGGTTCGAGCGATTAACGTCCCTCTTGCTGCTGCCCACCTCTCGATGTCCACAGTCTTCGACTAGGCCGGATGGAGTACTTCACCGTCGCCGTGCCCCGCTCGACTTCTTCTCCTGAACGGAGATCGTGCAGGATGACAGCGGTTCGCACCCACCGGCTTCCTTCCGCACCCGGGCTATCCCCGTTCGATCCTGTCCGCGACCCGAAACCGCTTCCCCCACGAAGAAAACGTCACGTGACGCATGGGTCGTCCGACTGCCGGTCACGGTTTCCTCGACCTCTCCCACGCGATGCTCGCCGGGCCGTCCGTCGGTGATCGGTTCGCGTTCGACACGAACCTCCTCATGGCGGACCGGGACTCGCACCTGTCGTTTCCTCGGTCACGACGCGGACCCGCCCGGATTCGACCGGCTCCCTGCCCACACGAAGCCGCTCTTCAGAGCGTGTGATGGTGCCGTGGTCGCTTTCGCCACGTGATCGGTCGTGATCACTGTTCCTCCCCTGGCCGTCACCGACCGCCGTACCGGCATCGATGCGATGCGCGTCCGACACCTCTTTCCTTGTGACCGAACAAGCCGGTCTTCACCGTCGCCCGCTCGGGAACACCGGTATCGTCCCCGACGTAGACCGATCCGATCTTCTCACTGTCTTGTCCGATCACGGAGCGACCGGACAAATCCTCAGGGTTCATCGTTCGAGACGCGAAAATTCCTCATAAGAGGTGACAGGATGGGTCGGTTGCTGTGAGGTGAGTTCGCCTCTCGCTCCGTTCGCGGACAGTTGGGCCGACCCGGTTGTTGACCGCCCGGCAGGACGAACTCGCCGCGCGGACCGGCTACTGGACGCCGCTCACCTGGCTCGGTCACGAAGTAACTTCTGACACTGATGAATGACACAAAGCCCTTACTGATTCGAGTGATTCGCACTCCCTCTCAGTCGAGAAGGGACCTGCGGAACCCCTCCATCACCGCATGAGCACGATCGCTTGCGGACAGCTTGCGGAACATCCGCTGGGCATGGGTCTTGACCGTGTCTTCGGACAGATGCAGCTCATTGCCGATCTCGCCATTGGTCATTCCCAGGCTCATCCGTCGCAGAACCTCGACCTCTCGCCGGGACAAGGACGGCTGGTCTTCCCATGAGTCTCGTGGCTCGGGCAACGGTACGCAGCTTGCCAAGCCCTGACCACCGATCCGTGCCGAGCCCGCCTCCCATGACACGAATCCGGCCGCGCCGACGGAAATCGCTTCGGCCGCCGCCGGCGCCCATTCTGGAGAGCCGAACACGATGATCCTCGCGCTGCCGTGAACCGAGATCTCCCGCACTGTCTCCCGCAAAGTCTCGGGTTGCAGACGAGCACTCATCAAGACCAGATCCGCCGAACGGGTTTCCAGCTTCGAGAGCAGCTCAAGCGGTGTCGCGGCCTGATCGACTCGCGTAACCATGGGAGCGCGTGACATCAGTCTGGTCATCCGCTCCCTTGCTTCACGCCGCCCCTCCAGAACGAGACAATCCACCGTCACATCCCACCTGTGAGTCGAATTCCCTTCGCCTCATCACTCTTATCAGGGCGAAGCTCGGCCAACAGATTCATCGATGGAAGCTCGGCTCGCAAGCAGGTCGGCCAGGAAACGGCTCGCGCCAGGTGCGCGGCAGGCGGTTCCGGTACAGCGACGGAATGCGGAGTCGTTGCCTTCACACATGATCCGACCAGGTGAAGCCTTCACAGGTAGCGCGCCGCAACCGGGATACCCACGGAGCTACGCGCGGGGAAGTTTCGGTCTCTCGCCGTCCGTGGCGGCCGCTGGAAGAGATGCACGCCAAAGCATCCGATTCAGCGTCGCTCGAACGTGGTTCAGGAATATTCTTTCGCCGGGATCGACAACCGTCTGACTAGCCGCCAGCTGACTCTGAGTCTCGCCGCGATCCAGCGGCCAACGCCAGTGCGCAGCAAGCGAAACCCACCAAACCGAAGGATCCCGCCGTCCACCATGCCCACCCGGCCGCAGTCGTCAGGGCGATGAACAGTTGGATGCCCGCGGCGATGAAGAACAGCAGTGCCGAACAGATTCCGATCGCTTGGCTCGAACTGATCCGAACTTCTCTCGATGACATACCCTCTCACCTCCGACTGCTGTATCGCCTGGGGTGTGGGCACGGTTACGTGAGAAGCCCTTGTTTTGCTCACAGCACCGGGACAATCGACGTCACTGGCCTTCTCCTGACAGCGGCGAGCACCCCATTCGGGTCACACGCGTGCCGGTCAAAGGCTCGCGGCACCCACTCGATGGGGGTGGATATCGGCAAGGACACGGCCTCGTCAGTAGATTTGCTTCTCGCGGGACGCAAGGCACGTTCGGAACGGTCCCGTCCATCCGACGCATTCGCCAATCAAGGAGAACTCATGCTCAAGAAGATCGGCATCGTAGCTGCCGCCATCGCGGCCGGTGCCCTGCTGGGTGGCGGCGTCGCTTCCGCCGACACCCCGGGCGGACACAACCACGGCTCGGACTACAGCGGCCAGGTCGGACTGCTCAATCTCAACAACATCGACATCTTGCACAACGTCAACGCGACCCTGGGTGTCTGCGACAACGCCGTCAACGTGCTCGGAGTCCAGGTGCCCGTCAACAACTCCCTCAACGGCATCGGTATTCCGATCCTGTCCCCGGGGCAGCACCAGGCCAGCGGCCAATCGCCTCAGAACTGCGCGGCGGGCGGCATCGTCAGCGGCGGATCGATCCAGGACAACTGATTTCCACCTTCGAGCCGGATACCGATCGCGGTGAACCGACGGTGTGAGAACGCCGGTAAAGGAAGCCGTCGACGAACGTCCTCCGGAACGCGAAAGAATTCTTTACTTGGCCTTCGCGTTCCGGTTGCGCTCTCCGGTGAGCTCGACGCGGAGCGGGTGGGATCGGCGCAACACGCCGATCCCACCCGCGTTTCACGAACTATGGGCCCCTTCACGACAGGCACGCGGCGCCCACTTCGACGATCTCGCGCGATTTTCCATCACTGCCCTGGTGGCTCCGGCACAACCTGCGAGCCGGTGGTCTCATGTTGCAGGAAGGCGGGAACCCGAACCAGCGAGATTACGCTTCACATCACCGAACACGACGGTTCTCAAGACGAGATGGCCGGTGCGGCGCCGACGTCCAACCGCGGACCGGGACCCACGATCGGCTCCCGCGGCAGCGGGAACCGATGGCTTAGTTGTTCTGCGAGGTTCCGCCGTCGAGCACACCACCGGCAGCACAGTTGTACGGCGAGTTCCCCTCCGCCTCGTGCGCACCCGGCGACAGAACCGGCACACCCACCCCGTTCAACGACTCACGAATCGGAACCTGCACACCCAGCACGTTCACATCGTTACCACACACACCCAACGTACCGTTCACATTGTGCAACGCGTCGATGTTGTTCAAATTCACCAAACCGACCTGACCACTGAGGTCGTGACCGTGGTGATCGTGACCTTCGTCGGCCGGGGTTCCGGCGGACGCGATCCCGCCCGTGAGGAACGCGCCGGCCGCCATCGCGGCGGTGACGAAGCCGATCTTCTTCAACATGGTTACTCCTTTGATTGGTGATGTTCGACGCGAGCGCCGGAAAGCAGCCGCGCGTCGCGGCGCAAACCTACAGAAGTGCTTGACGGGTTTCCATCGCGTGCCATCATCGGGTGGTGTCAAATCGTCTCTGACCGGCCTTCTTGTAGCTCGAAAGTGTTAGCGCCAAGGCTGTACAGCGATCGCGTCGAATCGTCTTTCCTCTCGCGTGGCTTGATTTTCGTTGCAGGACAGACTGATCCAGCCGGTACGACCGACGATCGGTGACGCACCGTGCCGACGACCGCGGTGGACGATCACGAACCAACCCTTCCGGACCACAAAGGCCTGTACGAAAAATTCCTTTCGGTCATATACCGGCTGCCGGAGTCCTTCGACCGTGAGAGCGCAGCAATGCCTCTACGCTTCCCGCGAACCAGTGAGTGACGTTGCCGAATCGCGGCTCGGTCCGACATGGGTGAGGGAGCTGTTCGTGGTCGCTTACGGGATACTCGCCGCTTCCGCCGTGCTCTACGCGATGGGGATCGTCGCCCAGAGTGTCGCCGCCCGGCGGGCGGGACATCGGAGTGGTGCGGGTCTTGGCCTGCTTGCCAGACTGGCGACCGATCGTCTCTTCTTACTGGGATTCGCGGGTCAGGCGGGAGGTTTCGCACTCGCGTTCTTCGCCCGTGAGGCGCTGCCGCTCTATCTGGTGCAGACCGCTTCGTCGTCGGCCATCGGACTGGCCACCGTCTTCGGGGTCGTGGTCTTGAAATGGCGGATACGGCGCACGGAGACGTGGATGCTGACGTTGATGGCAGCTGGCCTGGTCCTTCTCGCGGGCTCTTCGGAACCCTCGATCGCCAAGGATCTGACACCGACCGCCGTCCTGGCCCAGGTGGGGGTGCTGCTGGTGGTCGGGGTCGCGACGACCCGGGTGAGCCGCACCGAAACATTTCTTTTACCTGCTCTCCTTTCCGGAGTCGCCTTCGCGGTCGTGGCGATCATCGGTCGCGCGCTGGCTCACCTGAGTATCGCTTCGCTGCCGGGAAATCCGTTGACCTGGCTGATGGTGACGGCCGCCGTCCTGGGACAGGCTTCGATGGCGGTCGCCCTGCAGCGCGGTTTGGCGACGGCGGTCGTGGCGACGGTCGACGCGACGACTATCGTGCTGTCCTCCGTCGTGGGTCTCTCTTTGCTGGACGACAGGGTCGCCGACGGTAGCGGTCCGTGGGTCGCCGCCGGGCTGACCGCCGTCGTGATCGGCGTGCTTGTACTCGGCACTCAAGCCCGCTCCCAATCGGCTTCGGCTCGGCTGACGGAGGCGGCCGCGTGAACGCACGGCCACTCGCGAGTGTGTCGATCGATCTCGACAACCTGTGGTCCTACCTCAAGACTCACGGCGACGCCGGTTGGCACCGCCGTCCGAGCTTCCTGTCCTCGGCCGTACCCCGTCTCCTCGAAGTCTTCGGCGAGCACAGTTTGACGACCACCGTGTTCGCGGTCGGCGCCGACGTCGTCCGTGAAGACGGCGCCAAAGCGGTCAACGAGATCGCCGCGGCCGGTCACGAGGTCGGCAACCATTCCTTTGGTCACGAGCCCTGGCTGCATCGCTACACACGCGCTCACCTCGAAGAGGAATTGCGCCTCACCGACGACGCGATCGTCGCGGCCGGTGCGCCACTCCCTCTGGGTTTCCGAGGCCCGGGTTTCAGCCTCTCCGCCGATCTAGTCGAGATCCTGTGCGAACGCGGTTACGCCTACGACGCCAGCACACTGCCGACGTGGGTGGGTCCCTTGGCACGTGCCTACCACAACCGGACCGCACCGCGCACGGACGACCATGGTCGGGACGAGCTGTTCGGTGGCTTCGCGCGGGTTTTCGCCCCAGTGCATCCCTACCGCTGGAGAACAGCCGACGGCAGCGCGCTCGTGGAGCTCCCGGTGACGACGATGCCCTTGCTGCGCACCCCGATCCACGGCTCCTACCTCCTTCAGCTCCACGAGATGTCCCCGAAACTGGCCCGCGCCTACTTTCGGACGGCTCTCCGGCTCTGTCTCGCCAGAGGCGTCGCGCCGTCACTGCTGCTGCACCCCACCGACGTCCTCGGCGGCGCCGAGGCGCCCGGCATGGAGTTCTTCCCCGGTATGGCCACGCCAGGCGAGCGAAAGGTCGCTTGGCTGGGGTGGGTTCTACGGGCTTTGCGGGAACACTTCGACGTCGTGGGCACCGGAGAATACGTTCACCGGACCGAAATCCGACGCGAACGCCCGGTGACCCGGCTGACAGCGGGCGGTTGAGGCCGTGCTCCAGACACTCGCCTACGCCACAGTGGCGCTGGCACCGGTCGAGGGCTATCTGACGGCCGGGCATGGACACCTCGGCAAAGTCGCGCCGGCCCTGCTGATCGTCGCTTGGCTGGTGAACCTGGTCAGTGAGCGGCGAACTCCTCGTTGGACCTCTCTGCACGCGCTGCTGGCACTGCTCGCCGTGGTGGTGGCGACGACCGCGGCTGTGCATTCACCGGGCACCTTCACCGCGGCATATACCCTGCGGTGGCTGCCTTTTCTCGTGCTCGCCGCGGTATTGGCGGATGTCACCGGACACGAGGTGCCGATCCGCGGGCTGCTGCTCGCCGTGTCGGCGGGTGCCGTCTTGGCCGGAGCCGGGGCGTTGTGCAGCCTGTTCCTCGACGGCCAGGCGCGTGCCAGTGGTCCGCAATCGGATCCGAACGATCTCGCCTACTTCCTCGTCGCCGCGATTCCCCCGCTTTTCGTGGCTCGCCGAGAGACCTGGAAGTGGCGGGCCGCGGTCGTTTTCGCGGGCGCCGTATTGGTGGCAGGCGCGCTGGCGACCTTTTCCCGCGGTGGCGCGCTGGGGTTGGCGGCGGCCACCGCATGGCTGTCCCTGCGCCGGGTCCTGCCCTGGCGCGTGCTCGCCGGTTCCGTGATCGCGGTGGCCGTGCTGTGCGCGGGAGCGATGCTCCTCGCCGGGCCGCAGCTCACTCGGGCGACGCAGGAGAAGACCTTCATCGCATCGTCTAATGTGGACACTCGCGAACTGCGCTGGGAGGCCGCCGCCAGGATGGTGTCCGCCGACCCGGTGCTGGGAGTGGGCCCCGGCGGCTTCCGGGACGCCTACGCCGCCGCGTCTCACAACGCGGAGATCGATGAGCAGACCCCGGTGGCGCACAACATGTACTTCGAAGTGGCCGCCGAACTGGGTCTGCCGGGTTTCGCGTTGTTCATCGCGATGATCGCCGTCGCCGTCACGACAACTGAGCGGACCGTCCGTACCGCAGCCCCGTCCGCCCGGGCCGAGGCGGTGGCGATCCAGGCATCGCTACTGGCTGTCCTGGTCATGTCGATGTTCCTGTCCGAGCAGTACTACCTGCCGTTGTGGTCGCTGATGGCACTCGCCGTCGCGACCGGGATCCGGGAACGCAGTGGAGAGGAGGCAGGGAGATGCGTGTCCTGCACGTAATCAGCGAGATGGGCGCGGGTGGGGCCGAAACACTCGTGGCGGGTATGGCGTCCCGCGGTCACGAGTACGGCTGGACGTCCGCGGTCGCCAGTGGTGGCGGATTCCGCGCCGGTGCGCTGGCCTCCGAGGGCGTGGCGACCTTTCCGGTCCCGCTGGCCCTTCGCAGCAGGATGGGGGCGCTGCGGGCGGCGTGGGCCACGCGCGACGTGATTTCCCGATTCCGTCCCGACATCGTGCTGGCGCACAACGTCGGCGCGAGCCTGGTCGCCAGGCTCGCCCTCGTCCCCGGACGGCGGCGGCCGCTGGTGAGCGTCTTCCACGGGGTCGCCGACAGCGACCTCACGACGGCCGCGCGGATCCTGGGGCGAACGTCCGACCTTCTCGTCGCCGTGTCACCCGCTTCCTCGGCTCAGCTGACCGGAGCCGGTCTCAGCGAGCCGGTCGTGATCCGCAACGCCGTGTTCACGCGGCATCCGGTGTTCGGCCGTCGGGAGATCCGTGCTTCGCTCGGAGTCGCGTCCGGCACTCCTGTCGCGCTCTGTCCAGCCCGGCTGGAGCCACAGAAACGTCACGACGTGCTCCTGGAGGCGTGGTCCCGTCTCTCCGGCGACGCGGAGCTGTGGCTCGCGGGAGACGGAAGCCTGCGCGCCGAACTCGAATCCCGCCGCGACGGACTGGGGTGCCGCCGGGTCCGGTTCCTCGGTACCCGCGAAGACGTCCCCGACCTGATCGAAGCGGCCGACATCACGGTGCTGACCAGTGATTGGGAGGGCCTCCCGTTGGCGATGCTCGAATCGCTTGCGGCCGCACGGCCGGTCGTCGCGACAGCGGTCGGTGGCATCGGAGACGTGCTCTCCGATGGCGGTGGCTTGCTCGTGCCGCCCGGCGACCCGGCCGCCGTCACGAAGGCATTGGAAACGCTGCTGTACGACCCGTCCGCGCGGGCGTCCGTCGCGAGCGAAGGCCTTCGGACCATCCAGCGCGAGTACGACTCGCACGCGCTGATGAAGGCCTACGACGAGATGCTCCGTCTCGCTCTGGAAGGCAAACGGTGAACGAATTCCTGTTCAAGCTCCCGCGTACCGCGGTCTTCGGCGTCGTCTCGGCGCTGCTTGTCGGATCGGTCGTCTTGTTGCTGGGGTTGTCCCGCGGCGAGCAGTTCCAAGGGCGGGTAAGCCTGCTGGCCGAGCCGGTCGGGCAGGTGGAGGGCTCACCGGCCAATTACGGCGAAGTCGTTTCCCTGACCCTGCCCGCACTGGTCGAACTCGCCCGCAGCCCGTCGGTGCTGCGGGCCGCCGCGCCGGCCTCCGGGTCGACACCGGAAGAACTCCGGGAGCGGGTGACGGTGGAACTGGTGCCGGCGTCCGGTCTGGCACGTCTCTCGGTACGCGCGCCGACAGCGGACCAGGCGGGGGCGGCGGCATCGGCTCTGGGAAAGGCGATGATCGACGCGAATCTGCTGGCACCGGTCGGGCGGCTACGAGCCCTGGACTCGCCCCCCGACGTGGTGACGGTGGCCCCGGACACGCCTCTGGTGGCCGGCCTGGCGCTGATCGCCGGCGTGGCCGCCGGACTCGCGGCGGTGGCCATCCGCCGATTGACGCCGTCAAGACTCAGCCGCGGGTCGGGAGCCGTGCGCCGGGCGCTGGCCTCGGCCGGGATCCACCGTCCAGTCGCCGTCCTGCGGAACGAGGATCCGGCGATCGCCGATCGGCTGGCCGTCCTCGGCTTGGCCGCGGGCCACCCGCCACGCGTGCTCCCGGCGGCCCCCGAATTCACCGAGTCGGCAGCGAAACTGGCGGCCACGCTCCAGGTGGCTGATCAGACCGGGTGCTCCGCGGTGGTGATCGTGACCGGACAGCGCCGGTGCGACGAACTCGTCGCGGCCGCCGGTGTGCTCCCGCCCGGCGCCGTCTTGGTCGCGGTGGTCCTGACGTGAGAAGGAGTCGGCACGTCGTCCTTCTTATCGCGGCCGTTGTCGGCTCGCTCGGTGCGTGGCACGCGCTCGAACCGTCGTGGCAGGCCCCAGCCGACCCCGTCGAGGTTCGGTTGCAGGACTTCCGCGACGCACTGTACTTCCCGATCAAGGAGTTTCTCGCGGGTGGCAATCCCTACGATCCCGCCGCCATGTTCGCGCATTGGACGGTGCGCCAGGACTTCAACCTTTACCAGCCGTACCACCTTCTTCTGCACCTGCCGTTCGCGCTACCCGGCTACCGGGTGGGAGCGGTGGCCTTCGCGGTCTCGTCCTTGCTGCTGCTGATCGCGCTGGCGGTCCTGACCGCGTACGCGGTCCACCGGGTCGTGCCCGTTTCCGTCACCGTCACCACCGCGGTGGTGACGGCGCTGCTGGTCACGAGTCAGGTGGGCAAGGCCCAGCTGTACGTCGGGCAGGTCAACCCGCTGATCGCGCTCGGCGCGGCGGGGGCTCTGCTGACTCGGCGGGACCGGCCGGGGTGGGCGGCGGTGGCACTCGCGCTCGCCTGGCTCAAACCACAGTACGGTTTCCCGCTGGCTGTCCTGCTGTTCGCACGGGGTTCGCGGCGGGTGGCGCTGACCGGGACCGCCGTCGCGGCGGTGGCGAGCCTGCCGGTGGTGGTACTGCTCGTGCTCCGGGGCGGGGGGATCAGGCCATTCCTCGACGTCGTGGCCGCGAACCTCGCCCACGCCAGGTCCACCGACTACGGAGCGGTCGATTCCTTCACCGCGCAACGCATCGACGTCGCGGCGGTGTTCTTCCGTGTCACCGGCTGGGCGCCGACCGGCGTCGAACTGGTGGCACTGGCGGGTGTGCTGGTCACGACCGTACTGCTGGTGCGACGGCTCGACTGGCCGTCGGCGGAGCCGGTGGCCGACCTGCTGACCTGCCTGGCCGTGGTGGTCTGCGTGGTGCATCAGCCCGGAGACGTGCTGATCGCCGTGCCCGCGATGGCGGCGGTGATCGTGTCGTGGTGGCGCCGCCGGGCCGATTCCGGCTGGAGGACGGCCGCGTTCGCGGTGGCCGCCTCGGCGGTGCCGTTCCTCCATCTGTACACAGTGGACTCGACAGTGTTGTCGCTGTTCGGCTCGCGGGTGGCTGTCACGATCGACGGTGTCGCCGTGGTACTCGCGTGGTTCCTGACGGTCGCCGCCGCCGTCCGGTTGACCGGGACGCGTGCCGCTCCGCCGGTCACCGCCGTGAGCGTCCGATGACCGAGCTGGGAACGAAAGCGGTCCGGGGTTCGCTGTGGCTCGGCGCCGTCAACCTGGTCAGCAAAAGCAGTCAGATGCTGGTGACACTCGTCCTGGCGGCGCTGCTGACCGAGGGACAACTGGGTGTCGTGGCGTTGGCGGTGTCTCTGGTCAACCTCGGCCAAGTGGTGCAGTCGATCGGTGTCTACGACGTGATCAGCCGTACCGAACGGGATCCGCGGCGGATGGCGGGCACCGTACTGACCCTGAGCGTGGGCACGGGTCTGGTGCTGGCTCTCGCCCTCGCCGCCGCGGCGGATCCGATCACCGCGGTCCTTGGCGTTCCGGACGCCGCCGGATTGGTCCGGCTGGCCGCGATGAGCCTGCCCTTTTCCGCCGCCGGTGGTGTCCAGATGGGTTTGCTGCATCGGAGGCTGGACTTCCGCCGTCGGCTGGTGCCCGACGGCGGTGGCGCGGTCCTGGGCGCGGCCTTGACGGTCGTGCTCGCCGTCGCCGGGATCGGTCCGGTCTCCCTGGTGATCGGGCTCGTGTGCACGGCGATCGCCCAGCCACTTCTCGGTGCGCTCGTGGGCGGGGGTGTCCGACCGGGCTGGGACCCCAGGGCAGCGAGGGAGGTCTGGAGCTGGGCCGCGGTCGTGGGTCCCGCGGCCGTCGTCGGCGCACTCCTGGTCAACCTCGATTACCTGACCGTCGGGCGCCTGCTGGGGCCGGACGCGGTCGGCGTCTACTCCCTGGCGTATCGGCTGGCATGGGTGCCCTACATCATGGTGGCGGTCGTCCTGGGCGCGGTGGCTTTTCCGGTCTTCACCCGGATACGCAGGGAAGGCGGGCAGCTCGGTGATGCGGTCACGCGCTTCACCCGCGCGGTCCTGGTGATCGCTTGCGGGCTGTATCTCCTGTTGATAGTGCTTTCCGGCCATGTCGTGGTGCTGGGCGCGCGGTGGGCGGACGCGGCGGTCCCGCTGATCCTGCTGGCCGGCTATGGACTGGGGATCTGTGTGTTGCAGATCTGGTACCAGGCGGTGAAGGCGACCGGCCACGCACGCCGGTACCTGGCGCTCGAAAGCGCGCACTTGGCGCTGCTCGTGGCGGGTTTGGCGCTGTTGGCCCGGCTCGGTATCGACACCGTAGCCGCGGTCCAGCTCGCCGCGGCCTGGCTGATGGTCCCGATCGCGTGGCGCGTGCTGTCGTCACTCGGCGTGGCACCCCCGATCCCCGAGCTGGCCAGAATCGCAGCCCAGTTACTGGGTGCCTGCCTGATCGGCGCGCTGCCCGCCGTGCTCCTGGCCTACGCGGGCTTGTTCGGCCCGGCAGACTCACCTGTCGGCACGCTCGGCGAAGGAGTGGTACTGGTCGTGGGCTATGCCGGCGCCACCATGCTCGTTCAGCGCGACGAGCTGGCCGCCCTGCGACGAGGGAGGTCGCGATGAAGGTCGTGCACGTCTCGCAGCCGGTGACCGCGGGGGTGGCCGTGATCGTCCTCGATCTCGCGGTGGCTCAGCGGGAACAGGGCTGGTCGGTCACCGTGGTCTGCCCGCCGTCGGGCTGGCTCGCCGAGCAGGCTCGCCTGCACGGCATCGAGGTGCGGGGCTGGGCCGCGACCCGCTCCCCCGGCCTCCGGGTGGTCGCGGAAACGCTGAGACTGCGACAGCTCCTCTCCGATTCGGAGGCCGACGTGGTGCACCTGCACAGTTCGAAGGCGGGGCTGGCCGGGCGGCTGGCGGTCCGCGGCCGCCTGCCCACCCTCTTCCAGCCGCACCTGTGGTCCTTCGAGACCGCGCGCGGACCGCTGCGGCGGGCATCGGCGGGCTGGGAGCGGTTCGCCTGCCGGTGGACCGACCTCGTGGTCTGCGTCAGCGATGACGAACTCGATGCCGGCCGGAGGGCGGGTATCTCCGCGGCCGCGGAGGTCGTCTGCAATGGCGTCGACACGGAGAGGTTCGTACCCGGCGACCGGGTCACGGCGCGTCGGCGGCTCGGGTTGCCCGAGCAGGCGCCGATCGCTGTCTGTCTCGGGAGACTGGCCGACCTCAAAGGACAGGACCAGTTGCTCACGGCCTGGCCGAACGTGCTCCGGCGGGTACCGGACGCACGGCTCGTCTTCGCCGGTGACGGTCCGATGGGCGCGCTCTGGCGCGAGAGTCACCCGGTCGCGGCGCACGGTTCGGTGCGGTGGCACGGACATACCGAAGACGCCGCCGCGTTCTACACCGCCGCTGACGTCGTCGTGCTTCCTTCGCGCGCCGAAGGTATGGCGCTCGTGCCTTTGGAGGCCATGGCGTGCGCCCGGTCGGTGGTCGCGTTCGACGTCGGCGGGATACGCCAGAGTGTCGCCGACGCGGGTGTCGTGCTCCCGGCGGGTGACCTCCGGCGGCTCGGAGACGCGGTGGCCACCCGCCTGGCGGAGCCTCGACTGGCGCGGCTCGAAGGTGAACGCGGCAGGCGTCGTGCCGAGCTGTCCTTCGACCGGAGGCGGATGAGCGACCAGATAGCCACCCTCGTCGACAAACTCAAGCACACGGAGCGAATCCGGTGAACCGTATCGCCTATCTGCTGACCCAGGACCGCGGTGGACCGGTGGATGTCACCGTGCGCCTGGCCGTCACGCTGCTCGAAGGAGGCGTCGACGTCCGGGTTTTCGGCCCCAGGCCGGCGAGAGGCGCGGACCTGCTCGACGGCGTTCACGAGCAACTGCTCGTCGCGAGCAAACAGAACCTCTTCGCCGCGAGGCAGGCGGGGACAACGATCCGGGAGTGGCGACCGGATGTGGTGCACGCTCAGGATCGCCGTGCGGGACTCGTTCTGGCAGGACTGCGTTTTCCCGGCGCCGGCCGACCAGCACTCGTCCAGACCTACCACGGCGTTCCGGATGACGTCACCGAGCCTTGGTTTCGTGGCGGGACCCCGGCCACGGGACCTTCCGCCTACACCAGAGCGGTCCTGGCAGGTGACGCGACGGTCGCGAGGATTCTCGATCGCACGGTCGTGCCCGCCGAGGCCATGGACCGGTTCCTTCGACGACGGCTACGAGTCCCCGCCGACCGACTGACGCGGATCGACAACTGCGTCGAACCCGCCGCGGAACTTCCGCCGAGGGGACCGGTACGCCACTTGATCTTCATCGGGGTCCTGGTGGAACGCAAGGGGATCCTGGATCTGCTCGCGGCGTTGTCCTACCCGGGTGTCCTGCCACCCGACGCCACGCTGACCGTGGTCGGTGACGGGCCACAACGAGCCATGGCGGAGAGAGCCGCGCAGGCGGTCCCGCTGAAAGGACGAGTCTCCTTTCTGGGCTTCCGTCAGGACGTGCCTGCGCTGATGGCCGCGGCGGACGCACTCGTGGTTCCCTCGACCATGGAGCAGCAACCACTGGTCGTCGCGGAGGCGATGACGGCGGGAAAGCCCGTCGTCGCCACCGATACCGGAGGCGTGGCCGACATGCTCGGTCCCACCGGCCTGGTACCGCCGGGGGATGTGCCCGCTCTCGCCGGCCGCTTGCGAACACTCTTCGCCGACCCCGATCCCGCTCGGACCGGTGCCCTCCTCGCGGCGCGGGCCAGGCAGCGGTTCGCGCCGGAACTGTGCGCACGGCGTCATCTCGATCTCTACGCGACTCTCACGTCACGACGGCGCGTTACTCCGGCTTGACCATCACCACCGCGTCGGCGGCCGCCAGCTCGACAAGCCCCGGCGGCGTCGAGGAGGAGGGCGGGGCCGGCGCCGAAGACTTCGGAGGCCGTGGTGCCGGGCCACCCGCGGCCACGAGTCCCGCGGGAGGTGTCACGGTCTGGGTGGCCGAGGTGGGGTTCACCGCGACCCACCCTCGGGTGAACGTCCGGGTCCACACCCCGTTCGGTTGGCGGCCGGCGGCGTCGACCGCCTCGCCCAGGTCGCTGCCCTGCAGGGCGGACCATTCGGGATCGCGGTAATCGTCGGTCGTGGCCGGGGTCCAGCACGTCCGTGGCCCGGCCAGCAACGCCGCACTGGCGTATCCAGCCCGATCCTGCTGCGCGGATCTGGTGCGGGTGACCAGCAGCAGCATCGACTCGCCGAGTGCCGCCTGCGCCCGGAGCTCCTGGAACTCGTTGCCGCGGAAGGTGAGCAGGCCGCCGGTCCCCCCGTTTTCCCGGAACCCGAAATTCTCCTCCATGGCGCCGCCGAACCGGGAATGCGCCGTCCATCTGCCCGGCTGCAGATGGGTTTCCGACACATTCGGCACGAACAGCTTGCCCGCTTTCTGCGCCGCTTCGCCGATCAGCGAGAGAAACGCGTCCAGGCCGTCGCGCAGCTTCCGGTCGGTCTCGGCTTCGGACGCGGTGCCGGCGAGGACCGCCGCCGAGTAGTGGCTCAGCGAGTTGAAGTCGTTGTCGGCCAGGATCCCGTCCCAGCCTTCCCGGGTCACCTCGGCCACCACAGCGGAAGTCCAAGCCTGCTGATAAGCCTTGTCCCAGACCGTCATCTGCCAGTGTTTCGGATAACCGTTCCACTCGATGCGCCGACCCTGGACGTCGGTGGCGAACCACTCGGGATGTCCCCGCTGCGCGGCGACGTAACCGATCCCGCTGGGCAGGAACTTGGCGTCCTCGCCACCGTCCACCGCGCCCGGATAGTTACGGGTGCTGGACAAATCCTTGTACACCAGGATCTTCAGTCGAGGATTCAGCTCACGCAGAGTCCGCATCGCCGAGGTCTGATCGGCGTTGAGCACCACCACGTCGTAGCGCTGCGCGGCGATCTTCAGCTCGTTCGCCGTCGGTGGCTGCCCGATGCCGTACCACCAGGCGCACGGTGCCAGTGGTCTCGGCGGCGGAGCCGGCACCTGGCCCGCGGAACTGGCCACGCAGCCCGCGACCAGGGCCAGGGCGGCACATCCGGCCATGAGCCGGACGGCGAACGGGCGTGCGGGTGTCAACGCTGCCTTCGGCAAAACAGTTCTCCCACCGTGAGTATGACGATCTTGACGTCGAGCCATAGTGACCAGTTGGCGATGTAGTAGTTGTCATACCGAGCGCGGTCCGCGATAGAGGTGTCACCGCGGAGGCCGTGGACCTGCGCGAGGCCGGTCAGCCCGGTCGGCACCCGGTGCCGGTGCCCGTAGAAATCGTGGACGGCGGAAAACTCCTCGACGAACACCGGTCGCTCCGGCCGGGGACCGACCAGGGCCATGTCCCCGCGTACGACGTTCCACAGCTGGGGCAATTCGTCCAAAGAGGACTTGCGCAGGAACCGGCCCACCGGGCCGACCCGGCGATCACCGGCCACCGACCATCGCGTCGCCGAATCGTCGACCGCGTCCTGACGGACGCTGCGGAGCTTGTACAGCACGAAGGTCCTTCCATCGACCCCTACGCGCACTTGCCGGAAGATCACCGGAAATCCGCTCTCCACGACGACCGCCGCCGCGCACAGCGCGATGACCGGGGCCAGGACGACGAGCGTGACGGCGGCCGACGTGGTTTCGATCACCCGCTTGATCAGCCAGCTCGGCCGGCGAGTGGGTGACCCGGCCAGGCGTATCAGCGGATAGCTTCGAAGCCGGTCGACCTCGCCCCGGTCCGGGCAAAGCGTGAACAGCCTCGGCAGGACCAAGGTGAGACATCCCAGCCGATGCGCCGTGATGGCCGAGTCGACGACGGACCTGTCCCTCTCGTCCGAGTGCGCCAACACGACAGTGCCCGCGCCGTGGCGGACGATGGCCTCGGCCAAACCGTCACGGACGATCTCGACCGGCAGCCGGGAAGTCTCGCCGCCAGGGCCGGAAGGAACGAATCCCACCGGGAGAAGACCGAATTCCGGATGGCGCAACATGGTGCGGATCAAGTCGCCTCCGCTGTCGCCCGTGCCCACCACGATGGCGCGATCACAGCGGCGGAACCGCCTGCGTCCCCATCGCCCGAAAGCGAACACCCACGGACGCGCGCATTCGCTCAGCACGGCGAAGCCGATCACCAGGCACTGGATCGAGGTCAGCCCCGATCGCGACGGTGGTAACACGAACGAGAGACAGGTGATCACCACGAACGCGAGCCCCGACGCGGCGACCGAGCGCGGCAGGTCCTGCAGCCAGGACAACCACAGGCGCCGCCGATGGACCCGGCCGGCGACACGAGCGCCTGCCAGGACCACTCCGGCCCCGATCGTCTCGAGCGGGGCCGTCCCGGCCAGCCGTGCCGCGGCCAGCAAAGCCACGACATCGACCACGACGAGCAACACGACGACGGCGTTGACTCTCGCGAGCAACGGCCGCTTCCGCGTCGTGGCGGAAGGTCTGTGATATCGCCGAGTCCGCGGTGCCCCGGAACGCGGCAAAGTCTTCAGCTCGGTCACCGTCCGCACCCCTGTCCGTGTCCGGCGAAGGAACGGACGACCCGCCCGTTCGGCATCGATTTCGTCATCACGATTTTTTCCACCTTCGCCACAAACCAGCCGATCGAACCAAGACCACTTCGTTCCGCCGCTTTTTCTCGCGATGAAAGCGAGCCGGACCCGATCGGACGAACACCGTGAATCCACCTATCAGGGGATACCGGTGAACACGTTGTACTTTCAGGGATACCCCTCCTTTCGGGGGACCTCGGACGACCCTAAAGAAAGGGCTCAACATAGCCGAATATGACCTCGCGGCCGAACCGAGATTTGCCGCCGCGCGATCATTTCAGGGAGCCGAAGGGAAGACGTGGCAGCCATTGAGACCGCTCTGGCCACGAGAGCGGAACCGGACCGGGAAAGGCCTCAGGTCGGCGGACGGGCGCATGTCGTCCTGCCCGCCTTCAACGAAGAGACGTCCTTACCCTCACTACTGGAACGACTGTCCAAGACAGCGCTCACCGAGGCGCTCACGGTCTGGGTCGTCGACGACGGTTCGTCCGACCGATCAGCCGCCCTGGCCGAATCCGGTTTCGGCAATCTGGAAGTGCGTGTCGTCCGGCACGCCGTCAACCTGGGTCTCGGTCGTGCCGTGCAGTCGGGTCTCCGCGCCGCGCTGGAGGAAGCCGGTGCCGACGACATCATCGTCGTCATGGACGCGGACGACACCCACGATCCGGGATTGATCCGCCTGCTGCGCGAAGAGATCACGGCGGGAGCGGACGTCGCCATCTGTTCGCGTTTCGTGCCCGGCGGCGACGACCGGACGGCGCCGCCCATGAGGCGGTTGCTGTCGCGTGGAGCCGCTCAGCTCTTCCGGCGTGCCCTCGACGTCGACGGCGTCCACGACTTCACCAGCGGCTACCGTGCCTATCGCGCCACGCTGCTGGCCAGAGCCTCGGCGCATTGGGGTGATCGGCTCATCGAAGAGCAGGGTTTCGCGTGCATGGTGGAGCTTCTGCTCAAGCTCCGCCACTGCCGACCGGTGATCCGGGAGATCCCGCTCACCCTGCGCTACGACCGCAAACAGGGGCCGAGCAAGCTGAAGCTCCGGCGAACACTCGCGCAGTATCTGAAACTGCTCGTTCGTGACCGGCTCAGCCCGGCGCCCTACCGGAAACTGTGAGGCCCCGATGAGCGCGCACTCCGCCCATGTCGTGGTGGTAGGTGGCGGGATCTGCGGTCTGGCCGCGGCCCACCGGCTCGTCCACCACGGGATCCAGGTAACGGTGCTGGAGGCAAGTGACCAGCTCGGCGGTCTCGGGTCCTTCTTCTCGCACCGGGATCAGGCCGTGGAACGTTTCTACCACTGCCTCATGCCGACCGACGACGACCTTCTGGGCCTGATGGACGAAGTCGGGCTGAGGGACGCGGTGCGCTGGCGGAAGACGACGATGGGCATGATCGTCGAAGGCCGGCGTCATCGGTTCAATTCCCCGCTGGATCTGTTGCGGTTCACCCCGCTGCGCTTCCACGATCGCGTCCGCTTCGGCGTGGTGTCGTTGTTGTTACGACGACTGGGAAATGGCCGGGACCTCGACCGGATCCGCACCGAGGACTGGCTGCGCGGGCTCTACGGCCACCGCATCTGGGAAGAGCTCTTCGCCCCCATGTTCGGCTCGAAGTTCGGCGCCTCTTTCGGCGATGTCCCCGCTTTGTATCTGTGGCAACGGCTGGGGCGCGAACGTAACGTCGCGACGCGTGGATACCCGGAGGGCGGCTACCGGGCGATCATCGAGGCGCTGCGGGCGTCGATCGAGGGGGCCGGTGGGACGATCCGCCTCTCCACGCCGGTTCGCCGGGTCGGAAGCACCGCCGACGGCTGCTCTCTCACGGTGGGCGACGGCGAGGTGCTGGCCGCGGAGAAGGTGGTGTCGACCGTGCCGCTGCCCCAGTTACGGCTGCTCGCCGACGACGCGCTCGCATCACGCCTGCCCCGGAGCGACCTGCGCTACCAGGGTGTCGTCGCCGGGGTGTTCTTCCTCCGCCGGCAGCTCACCGGACATTACTGGACACCCGTCCTGCGCTGCGGGACGGAATTCGACGGTCTGGTCGAGATGTCCGCGCTCACCGGAACCGAAGCACACGACGGCTCACATCTTGTGTACGTCATGCGCTATACCGACCGTGCGTCTCGCCTTTACCGTGGCGAGCCCGACCGTATCGCCGCGCGATGGACCCTTCAGCTCAGAGAACTCTTCCCCGAACTGCGCCCGGAAGACATCGAGTCGGCACAAGTGTTCAAGGCACCGTTCGTCGAGCCGGTGCATCCTCTCGGGTACGCCACCGCCCGGCCGCCCATCGAGGTGGACGGCACGAACCTGTTGTCGGCGACCACAGCGCACGTGTATCCGGACGTCACGAGCTGGAACTCGAGTGTCAAGCTCGCCAACCGTGTGACCAGCCACCTTCTCGACACTCTCAGCCGGCGGGGAGCCGGTGAGCCGGCGCGGTGAGCGTCTGCTCCAGCGGAAGCAGCGTCCCGATCGCGTCCACGATCCGGCGGCAGGCCGTTCCGTCCCCATACGGCGAAGGGATGAGGCGAAGGCGCTCACGGTGCCCCGTCACATCACACAGCCACCTCGCGGCTTCGGCGCCGATCCTCGGACCAGGCGGTACGAGTACCCCGAAGGCACCGTCGATCTCGGGTCGTTCGGTGCTCCGGCGCACCACGATCACCGGTCGCTTGAGCACGCTCGCCTCTTCTTGAATGCCTCCGGAGTCCGACACGATGAGCGCCGCCTCGGCGGCGAGAGAGAGGAAATCCGGGTAGGACTGGGGTTCGAACACCAGAAGTGGGACCAGGAGCCGGGTCAGGCCGAAATCCCGCACGCGCATGCTCGTCCGGGGATGCAGGGGAAGCACCACCGGGAGCGGCATTCTGCCGAGTTCCCGCAGAATCCTCGCCAGCTGATCGGGGTCGTCGACGTTCTCCGGTCGATGGAGGGTCGCGAGGACATAGCCATCTCGCCGGAGTCCTCGCGCGGACAAGAGAGCGGCACGCTCCTCCATGCTCGGGAGTGCTGTGCGCAGTGCTTCGACGACGGTGTTGCCCGTCACCGTGATTCGCTCGTGGGGGATGTTCTCGGCCAAGAGGTTCTTGAGATTGAGCTCGGTGGGCGCGCAGCAGAGATCCGCGAGGTGATCGATCAGCACGCGATTGTGTTCCTCGGGCATCGCGCGGTCATGGCTACGCAGTCCGGCTTCCACGTGGATCAAAGGAAGCTCACGGGCGTTGGCGGCCAGCGCGCCGGCGAGCGCGGAAGTGGTGTCCCCCTGGACCAGCACGACAGGCCGGGAGTAAGAGGCCAAGGCTTCATCCACCGCGCTCACCGCCTGGCCCAGTTGCGCGCCCCTGCCCACGCCGTCGATCCCCAGCTCGTGAAAGCGCATCGAGGGTACGAGAGCCGAGCGGATGCGCGAGTACAGCGAATGGTCGTGGTGCTGTCCTGTGTAGACGACAGCGCAACCCTTGCCGAAATGGCGCATCAGCGGTGCCAGCTTGATGAGTTCCGGTCGCGTACCGCAGATCAGCACGACAGGGGTAGACATACGGTGTCCCTTCGACAGTGGCTCGCAGATCGACACTACTCAGCGAGACCACCGGAATGCCGACGCAGTCAATCCATAGGGTGATCCCTTTTCCGCGTCGACCAGAAGAAGACACCCTCCAATAGGGTGGGCTGATCGAAATCACCCGCACAGAACGGGAAATTCCCTTGGTCAAGAAATATCTGACGCTGGCCGTCATGCTCGTCGTGGCCGCCGCCACGACGTCCGTCCCCCGTTCCGACGCTTCCTCGAGCCTCTTGCTACCCGATCTCAGGCAAGCACCGCCGGGTTGCGCCGGCGGCCAGTCCGGTGATCCGGTGAAATGCCTCGACTGGGACGTCTGCCCGGTGATCGATCCGGCCGCACCGAACGGTCGTTGCGTCCTCCCCGCGGCGGCGAAAGCCGTACGGCTCCGTTTCACCAGCTCCGAAGAGAACGTCGGTGACGGGCCGCTTCTGCTCTACGGTCGCCGGGACGACCCGACACAGGACCGCATGTCCGTCCGTCAAGCTCTACGCAACGCCAAAGACGGTTCCATACCTGGCGGGTACGCCGCGGCCCAGCGCCCCACCCGCTCCTTCACTTACTACGAACCGGCCATGGCCCATCAGCACTGGCACCTGATGAACTTCGAGCGGTTCACCCTGGTCTCGCGAAAGGGCGAAGTCGTCGTCGCCGATCGCAAGAACGGTTTCTGCCTTGGCGACCGTTTCCCGATCGCCGACCCGATCAAACCCGCCCACGTACCCGGAACGAATGGCCCGGACGCGGATCTCGCCGGACGGCTGCGTGCCAACAATTGCCGCCACCACGAGCCGGAGGCACTTGACGTCGTCGAAGGCATCTCGGTCGGTTCAGGTGACGACTACAAGTACGACGTCGACTTCCAGTGGCTCGACATCACCGATGTCCCCTCGGGGACCTACACGCTGGTGAACACGGTGAACGGGGACCGAACCCTGGCGGAGACCAACTACGCCAACAACTCCTCTTCCGTCGCTTTGTCCATCGAGTGGCCGGACGGGTCTCCGGGACTGAACAAAGTGCTCCCGCGAGGACCCATCGTCAAATTCCTTCGCAGCTGTCCGGGACAGGCGCAGTGCGCGTGATCGCTTCGGTGCCGGGCTCGCGAGCCGGAGACGATCGCCGTCCCGGATCGGATGACCCGGGTGGCGGCACTCTCGGCTTCTGGCAAGATCCGGGTTAGTCGCCGATCGGGGTGGCGAGACGGTGAGGCCAGGTGACTCGGACCGTGCCGAGAGCCTGGCCTCGCCCGCAGGCTCGGCAGGATCATGGCGCGAACGCACGAAACCGCCGTGCGGAGGAAACTCCGCACGGCGGTTCTGCTTCGGATCGGTCAGTTCTCCTGAACTGTCCCACCGTCTCCGATGATGCCGCTGGCGCAGTTGTCCGGAGTCGCGCCTTCGGCTTCGGTCTGGCCCGGCGAGAGGACGGGGACGGCGATGCCTTCGGCGACATCGCGGACGGGGACCTGGACGCCGAGGACGTTGACGTTGTTGTCGCACACCCCGCCGACGACGTTGAGGTTGTGGACCGCGTCGAGGTTCTGCACGTTGGCGAGCCCGGTCTGGTCATTGTGGTCGACCTCGTGGCCCGCGACGGTGATGCCCTGCGCCGAGGCGGATCCGCCGACGATCGCCATTCCGGCGGCGAGAGCGGTGGCGACGAATCCGAGCTGCTTGATCACTGTGTCCTGACTCCTTCGAAAAGCCTTACCGTGAGTTCGGTAAGACGACGGCCCGAAAGGCGACACGAGGTCACCGCTGTCGGGATTGTTCTGGTGGTATCCCATCGATACCGAGTGGGGCCGGCCACCCCTGGGCGTGGTGGCCGGCCCCACCGGACCGGCGGCGTCGCACCTCGCGACGAGGCCGGGAGCGGAGCGGGAGCGCGCAGCTCTTCTCGTCTCGCGGCCATGTCTCTCAACGACGAGCGTACCGCCGGTTCCCCCGCCGTGGCCGACTTCCGACACCTTGCGGGCGACCTCGGCGAGGGAGACTTCTAGTTGTTCTGCGAGGTTCCGCCGTCGAGCACACCACCGGCAGCACAGTTGTACGGCGAGTTCCCCTCCGCCTCGTGCGCACCCGGCGACAGAACCGGCACACCCACCCCGTTCAACGACTCACGAATCGGAACCTGCACACCCAGCACGTTCACATCGTTACCACACACACCCAACGTACCGTTCACATTGTGCAACGCGTCGATGTTGTTCAAATTCACCAAACCGACCTGACCACTGAGGTCGTGACCGTCGTAGACGTCGTAGTCACCGGGAGTATCGGCGGCGGCCACGCCCCCGGTGATGAACGCGCCGGCGGCCATCGAGGCCACGACGAAACCGATCTTCTTCAGCATCAAAGCTCCTTGAATCGACAGATGCGTCGGACAGGGCGGCAATGAGGTGTTCCGCCCCGTGCGGGGAAAGGTACTGATCCGACATGGTCATTTCCACCTCGGGCCACCATCGTGTAGGGGGTGCGATCCTCTGAGCACGCGAGACGTAGCCCGGTCGAGGGACGCTTTTCGTTGCTTCCCAGGCATTTGACGACATGACAGATCAGCATTCTTTTTGTGTAGCAAGAACTTCCAGTACGGGCCGGTCCGTTGCGATCGACCGCTTGCGGGGTCAAGATCGCCCTGTGTTGGTGTTGACCTATCTCAGTGGCTGCCCTTGCCTCGACCTGACCGCCACCCTGCAGCTGCGGCATCGAGTGAACCCTCGAGAACTTCTCAAGACTCCTGCCGACGTCACTCGGTGGCTGGCGCAAGCCGGTCTGGCGATGGAGGTCGCCGCCGACGAAGACGGACTCGGCCGGACCATCGCCTTGCGCGAGGCCATCTACCGTTCTTCTCGCGGCGACGGCGGCGTGGATGATCGTGCGTTCCTCAATGCCGTGGCGGCGTTTCCTCCGCTGGTCCCGTACTGGACCGCGGCCGGCGTGGAGAACCTCGGCGATTTGTGGCAGGCGCACTCCACACTCGCGCGCGAAGCCATTTCCCTGCTGAACGGCCCGCACGCGGCCAGGATCCGCGAGTGTGAGTACCCGGAGTGCAGCCGGCTGTTCTGCGATCTCTCCCATGGCGGCCGGCGCCGCTGGTGCGGCATCGGCATCTGCGCCACCAAAGCGACATCCACCGCCTACCGGCGCAGGAAGAAGCAAGGGATCACCACTCTCCGGCAGCGCGTGCCGGAGAGCGAAGACATTGGTGCCATCGAGAATTAGATCGAACGAGGTCACGTCCAGCCCCTGAACCTGCGACCGCCTCACCCGGTAGGATTGCCTTTTGGTCGTGTACGGCTCGGATTTCACCATCGCCGCCGCGCTGACCACACGTGTTCCGCCCCTGTTACCGGAAAAATCCGGGGGTATGGCCCCATGGCCCGATCGACGCCTGTGTAACCTCCGATCCGACGCCGGGCCCTGTCTCTGACGAGTTGCTCACTTGGCGATCCAGCATCTTGAATATCGGAGGTCAGGGCAGTGGATGCTCTTGTTCTGGATGGCCGACGGGAAGCCTGCGGCCGCATGGTTAGCCTGCTCGTCAACGCGCCGGAAATACGACGGATAAATTCGGCGATCACCGCCGCGGAACTGCTCGTAAAATTCAATCTTTCGCCGGCCGAAATGGTGCTCCTCAGCGCCCGCACGCGTCCTGACGTGCTGGCGGACACCATCAGGACGCTGACCGCGATACGTCCCGCGACGAGAATCGTCCTGTTCGGAGCCGCCGAGTTCGCACCTCTCGCGATCAAGGCGATCGGCGAGGGAGCGGCGGGGTTCCTCGCCTGCGAGGCAAGCTCGGCCGCCCGCGCACCGGACGCGGCGACGATGCCTCACCCGCGTGTCGCGACAGAGACCGACGTGGCCCTGTCCAGACGCGAGATGGAGGTGCTGCGCGGGATCAGCATGGGCAAGACCAATGGCGAAATCGGCAGCGACCTCGACCTGGCCGAAGACACCGTGAAGACCCACGCGCAGCGCTTGTTCCGAAAACTCTCGGCGACCGATCGCGCTCACGCCGTCGTGCAGGGAATGCGAAGAAAGCTCATCGACTGAGTGGCAACATGGCACCCCGGATCATGCCGCCGGCAGCACGACGCGGTGACGCGATCTCGTCCAAGTTGCCACCAGGATTCGTTCCGGGAGCATCGAACCCGTTGATGCGAAGCGTGATCTGGCCGAGAAGTCATAATCACCTGTTCGAGAGTATGCGGCCTTCGACATCTGGAGTATCGTCGCTTGTTTCGACCATGCCAGGATAGGCACTCTTAAGACTGGCGACACCCGATACCGCTTCCTCGGCAGACGCCACAAGACTAATATGAATTTCGCTGAAGAATCCGAGCTCCGAGCGCTGGGGCCTGACACGAAAGCGCCAGCAGGAAGAATCAGCGAAAGAAACGTCCCGGCCAGAGGTGCGCCGGGACGTTTCTTCATGAGCGGGTTCAGGCGTCGATCCCACCACCCGCACCCTTGGTCCCGGCCTTGTCCGTACTTCGAGAGCGACGGGCACAGTGGACAGGTGCTGATCCACGAACCGTTGTAGCCCCATGGTGTCGCAATGCCCTCGAGAACAAAGATGATCATGGTATCGAACGGGTGCGATGCCTGCGCAGGTCTTTTGCCCGATGCCGATCCAGGTAACGTCGTTGATCGGGCGGACGTTCCGCTCGGAGTCGATTTTCGTGACTCGATTCGTGTTAGGTATCCCCAGCTCGAAAGGATCACAACAATCATGACTGGCTTGCGTAGATGGGCACTGGCGACTGCGGCCGTCGTTCCTCTTTCTGTTCTTTCCGCAGGTGTGGCAATGGCCGGCGGTGACCACGTTCCCGGCACGTTCGCAGCCAAGGAAACCTCCGCCACCTTCGCGGGCATCGGTGGTGCCGGCACGATTCACACCGGTTCGGTCACCGATCATCACGGAAACCATTGGGCCGAGAACAGCGCGGCACTGGCCGGCCCGATGGGGGCCGTCGTCCTGCACTCGAAGGAAGTCGAGTCCGGGACACACCACGGCTGGCCCGTCGACGACAAGCCCGGACGTCCGACTTACAACCATGGGAAGCAGCCGATCGCCCAAACCGATGGCGATCGTGAGTACACCTCGAAAAACCGCCCCTCTCGGGTTCAGCCAGTGTCGAAGCACCGACCCTCGCAGGTTCAGCCCGCGCGAGAGAGCGGCCCGTCGCACGTCGCTTACACGGAGTCCACCAAGTCGGCGGACATGACCGGCGCGACGTCCTCGCACGTCGCCAGTCACGCCGGCGACCACCATGCCGCGTACGAGTCCAGCGATCTCTCCGCTGGTCCCGACGGCGCTGTTTCCGAGGGCGTGAAAGCCGTCGCCGTCCCGCAGTATTCGGCCTACCACAAGTGGTACACGGCGGCAGGCGAGAACGGCGCCATCAGCCATGACGTGAGCGCCGTGGCAGGTGCGACCGGTTGGTCGGGAAGTCACCGAGGCTGATCCAGCAAAAGGGCCGGGCCATCGATGCTCGATGGCCCGGCCCTTTGCTGTCTTCCGGCCGTCCCCGTCTCCGTGAGATCACCGCCAGAGCTGGTCTTCGGAGAACCGCGGACGCGGCAGGAGCCCGGACACGTCGGCGCCCGGACCCCTGATCAGCGATAGCGACGCGCTACTGGCGCGTCAGCGTCTCGCCCGAGCCGACGAGTTTCTGCGCGGCCATCACTCCGGACGTCCCGCTCTTCGTCAGTGACGGCGCCACCGATCCGATCGGCCTCTGCCCCTGGCCGAACACCGGAACACCCGGGATCAGAGTGGTGAGGTCACCGAGAACGGGCACTCCCCCGTTTGTGGGCAGGGTGGTCGGGAGCAGAGAACCACCTCCCAGCGGCAGTCCGCTCAGCAGCGGGAGTGCGGGCAAAGGGTTGTCGGCACGTCGGGTACCCGATCCGGCGGCCACCGCCGGCGTGTGGAAACCGGGAGCTTCGTAGGTGGTCGCCACCTCAGGTGCGTCGGCCTGGAGCGCGGTCACCCGCGTACCTGCCGCAGGGTCGAGCGGATCGGTACTGACGGTGCCGGTCAGCGGCGCCGACGCGGGGAGTCCGCCCTCGACAGCCGGGACCGGGAGTGTGTCTCGCATATCCTCGACGCGCGACAGGACCGGCAAAGCCGGGATTTCGGTCGCCCCGAGTTCGGCACCGAGCGGTCCATTGAGGTCCGTTTCCCGAAGGTCGCCCACGAGGTCGTCGAGGTGCAGTGGCGCGAACTGGAACAGCTCGAGCGGCACCGCGTGAATCGGGCCCGTCGGCGTCGCGACAGCAGGCGTACCCTCTGCGATGTCCGCGACGGGACGGAGTGCGTTCTGGCCCGCGGTGTCCAGCTGCCTCAGCGGCTGAGCCTGCTTCACGGCATCGGCGATACCGCTCGTCGCAGGAGCGACGACGTGCTGGTCCAGCACCGACGCCGGCACATCGGGATCGACGTTTTCGGCCGCCGAGGCGATGCCCGTGCCCAGCATCAGCAGACCACCACTCACCAGCGAGACCTGCAGCGCGTACTTCATCCAATTCTGCATGACAAATACTCCTTTTATATTAGTTGAGAAACAATTGACCGCATGACGCGACAGCGAAACGGAGAAAGAACACATTCAGGGTGAACGGCACACATAATGGCGCGCTTCACGAATATTCACTGCCAGATTCGGCAGAGCAGATGAACAGTTGCTCCGGATGAACAGCGCGTGCTGGGTCAGCCCGGCGTGACGCCAGGCCGGATCACCGCTGCCCGGACGCAATAGCGCTCTACAGCAGACGTATCCGGCACCAACCGGAGACTCCGCGTCGCGTTGTCCGGGATATCGCCGATACCGGCCGCGCCGGTCGCACCGGCTGCGGCAATGGTCACCGATGACCCGCAGACCGGCATCGGCGACCACGGAGGAAGCACGGTTCCTTTTCCGGGGACCGCCCCGTGCCGACGCGAGACTGGTGCATTGTCGTCATCGGAACCTCGGTGCCGAGATGGTGACTCGAGCGCGACGCCGACGCCGCTCATTCCTTTTCGGAGCTCCGAGTTGAGGACAGTGCTATCCGTCCCCGTTTGCGGCATTCCGCTGATCGATGACGTCACCGCGACGGGTTCACGCGAGGTGCCGGAAATCTCGCGCACGATGGCGGCGCCGGCCTCTGTGATCGCCGTGCGACGAGTTGTCGCGACGGTCTCCGTCACAGCTTTCACCGCGGGCCTGGGAATGCCGGCGAGATGCTTCGGCGACACACCGACGCGACTCAGGGACTTTTCCGCCTCAGCCGTTACGCGAGTCAGCGACGGCACCTCGGTCGCCTGGAGCAGCCGGGACTGCGTTTGAACCGTGACTTCATCGAGTCGCGACTGCCTCTGCAACAAGGTCTGGCCGTCCTCGACCATGACCGCAGAAGCACTCGGTCCAGGCACACTGTCGGCGGTGTCGGCACACGCGGTCAGATCACCTGCCAGCCAGGCGGCCGCCGTAGCTGCAACCGCACCACCCACGACGACGAACGCGCGAGTCACGAGAAGGCCGACGCGCACCGCGCCGCCTCTCTGATCACCCGCGTTCGACAAAGCGACCGACTCCTAGCACTTGCGGAAAATTCCTATTCGGCGTCTGGTCGACGCCGCTCACTGAGGATAACCATGCACCCTCAAAACGGTCTCCACAGCCCCACACCGCCGAGCATCATTCGGCTGCCGAGAACCCTTGTCGCACAAAGAAATCATCGACTGAGCAGCACAAACACCATGAGCGCGGTTCAGGCCCTCCAGTCAATCCGGAAAAGATCGTTCCACTCGAATCAGTGACCACGAACCTGTTGGAGTGGCATGCAGGGATAACACGATCGCGGGAACACTCCGGCGCAAAACCGGACTTCGCAGGCGAACCTTCATCCTGACCGGGCCATCCCTACACGATTCGCCACTACAAGGGCCATTTTGGGTCGACGAAGGCGGTGCCCCGCTGTCACTCCGTGCCCGGGTCGAACCACCTTGCGCTGGTTCCGACGGACGACCACCGAACCTTCAGAGCCCATTTCGCCTTGGTACACAGCGAAGCTCAGTGAGCACCTTCGCGGCGGTCGTGTCCTCCACAGGCAAGGTCTGTCCGCTACCCGACGCGACCACAATGGCGGCCACCTCGCACAGCTTGACGTTGGCGCGCTGGGAGATGTACCTCAATTGACTGAATGCATCCTCTGACGACTGCGACCACAGCAACATCAGCATGCCCTTCGCCTGATCGATCACAGGCTGTGTTTCCAACGCCCTCCGCAGATGATCCACCATTGTCTGAAGATCAGGGTTATCGCTCGGTGTCCGCACGAGGCAAGATTCTCACCGGCGCGCCCTCACCGCCGTCAATGGGTGCGGCGACGGCGGTACCCGGCTACTAATGTCGGTGAAAGGTCGGACCATGTCGTGGCGTGCACCTGTGGCAACCAGGTCGATTGCCCTACCGGACGTAGCACGATCACGGCCCTGCAGGCGACATGCCTGTCCCGTGCTCGGCACGGGCTTCTGTCCGAGTGGGCGAGGCGATGAGCGCCCAGCAAATTCCAGGCCTGTCACCCGTGAGCAGATTGCCGAGTTCGTGGCCGGAGATGCCGACGTCGGCCGAAGCCGCACCTACAGGTAACCGAGCGGATTCATATCTTCTTGGCGGGCATCTGAGAATCGGGTCACCACGGCGTGGTTCACGTTTCGTTGACGACTGTCATGCCGTCCAACTCCGCCGGAGCCGTTAACGAGGCGAGGCTGCGGACCGCGATGTCGTAAAGACCGGCCGGCGTGCTGGCCTCGAAGCGCACCTTGACGCCGGGAAGCGAGACCGCGCGCTGATTCAGGAGATCGAGCGCGAACGGGGTTGGCAGCCTGAAATCCCGGCCAACTGAGAAACGCGGGAGCGGAGCAGTCAAGCCAGGCACGGAATGCTCCACCAGCGCACGATGCCGTGAAAGACCCGCATCGGGACCGCGTTCCCGATCTCCGGGTTGTAGTCGGCGGCCGGTTGCTCAGCGGTGCCGGACCGTGGTGACCGGAACTGGTACATACACTGCTCAGTCCCCCGGTGGTGGCGACGACTGGGACGATGTTCTCCGCCTCCGCTGCTGTTGCTCGCGGGCAAAGCTTTCCGCCTTACGTTTCCGCCAGTACGCGGCCAGCCGTTCTCGTTCTTGCTGTTCCTTGTCGTCCTGGGGCGAATCGTGCTGCGTCATGGTTTCAGTACAGCAGCCGGCAGCTCCACCGGAATCGACCAAATAGGGGCACAGAAGACGTTGTTGATGGTCTGGCGCTGGGATTCGTTGTCCTGGGTAAGGCGTTCGAGTGCGTAGAGGCCTCTGAGACGGACCGGGGCTTTCTCGGACCCGAGCAACTCGGTGGCCTTGAGCTCCAGCTCGGTGATCCGGCGCGCAGCCGCGTCAGCACGGCGTCGCCGGCCGCGCAGAGTGGGTTTCCGTCGGCGGACCGCCCTTAGCCCGGTCAACCTCACTGCGCCAGACGCCCTGGAGGCCGCCCCCTGGTCGGGGACTCCGGCCTCCAGGTTGTTCAGAGTGTCGAGCTAGCGCTTACGCCGCTTCCGTTTCAGAAGAGAGGGCACGAACCGATCGGGCCAGGAGATTCCGAGCACCGCGGCGATGAGGGTGGCGAGCAGGGTCAGCACACTCGACGCGACCACCGCGCCCACCATGCTCGACTGCAGCACCGCGATGCTCGCGACCACGATCAACGCGATCACCAGCAGTAACGGTCGTTCATGAGAGTAGGTCGCCGCTTGGTGACGATCGACGGGATCGTACATCCGCGGTTCAAGCGGGCGGCTTCGGCGCGGAACTGGAGAAGTCATTCACCTCGTCAGTGGCGAAGTGGCGTGGCCGCGATCGAAGGTTGTTCGGACGCTCGCCTCGACCGCCCTGCTTAGGCAGTTAATGTGACCGGCATCACTCTGCGGTGACGGAGTCGAGGCAACCGCGCGTGGGCCTGCGGGGGTCTTTGGGGTGTTGACGGCGGGGAGGGGCCGGTGTGCAGGGGCCAGATGAGCGGTTGGCCGTATTCGTGGAGCAGCACTATGCGCAGTTGCTCTGTTACGCCACGGTGCTGACCGGTGATCGGGATGAGGCGGGTGATGTGGTGCATGACGCGCTGCTGAAACTGGTACGCCATCTCGGTCGCGGGGACATCGCCGATGAGGCGGCGTATGCGCGCACGGCGCTGTTCCGGGTGTTCGTGAGCCGGCGCCGGCGCTGGCGCCGTCGTGAAGTACGTCTGACCGATGGCGCCGAACAGGTGGCGGCGGGAATCGACGCGGTCGCGGTGGCCGAGGGCCGCGGGGACATGCTGGCGTTGCTGGCCGGGTTGCCGCCGCGGATGCGGGCGGTGCTGGCCGCGCGGTTCTACCTGGATCTGGATGTGGCCGAGACCGCGCGGCTGCTGGGGTGCAGTCCCGGCACGGTGAAGTCCACGACCGCCCGCGCGCTGGCGAAGCTGCGGCAGCTCTTGGACGACTCCCCGCCGCGACAGCAATCCGGAATGTCGGGCGGGGGCAGGCCGACGCAGCTGCCAGTGTGGGCGAAGGGACGGTGACAGGGGTGGACGAGTTTGAGCAGCGGCTGCGGCAGCAGTATGCCGCCGTGGCGGTGCCTGCGATCGGGGCGGGGGAAAGCGAGCGGATGGCGCGGTCTGTGCTAGCCGCCCATGCCCGCCGCTGGCGCCGGGGCGCGATCGCCGCAGTGATCGCCGCGATCGCGGTCCTGGGTGGCGGGGTCGTCGCTGTCGAGTCCCTCTACGCCCTGAGTAGGGGCCAGATCCAGAACGCCACATCGGTGACGCAGTGGCCGGCCCGGGGTTCCCTGGCCGGCGATACCGCGCTGGCCGAGCGGGCACAACAGCTGTGGCAGCGGGTCACCCCCCCGACGGTGGATTCCGGATCCGCGGTCACGGTTCTCTACGCCGGCCCGCCCCCGCCGGGCGACACCGACATGGGGATCGTCGTGGTCCTGCGGGGCCGAGACCACGCCGGAAGGATCCTTCTGGCGTTCGTCACCGGCACCGATCCGCAGCACCTGCGGATGCGTGCCCAGCTTCACGTCCCCGCCGGAGTACCCCCCGCACCGGCCTACGGATTCGTCGACGGGCTCGCCTCCCCCCAAAGCTCACGACCCACCCTGGCACTCGCGCTCACCGCACCCGGGGTAAGCGCAGCGGCGTTCACCAGCAGCGCGACCGACCCTGGCCGGAGCTCCACCACCAACCGGTCACCGGACGGCCTGATCACCGATCGCCTGCCACCACCGGTGCGGGCGTACAACACCCGCGTCGTCGCCACAACCGCGGACGGCGAGATCTCCGGCCAGCTGACCGGCGCAGGCGGTGACCCGACCCTGACACCGGTCACCCTCACCGGCGGCGGCACCCGGTTGCACACCACGCCAGACACCGCGGTGGCCGAGGACGACATTGTGGTCACACCGGAAGGATTCGTCGGCCTCGTCCGGCGTATCGACGACACCGGCACCGGGACCAGAGACGTACTGGTGGACACCGATCCGACACGCTTGACCCCGGTGGTGACCGAGACCACGCCGGACTTACCCGGGGGCACGTCCGTATTCCTCAGCCCAACCGCCACCAGCATCGTCGTGTCCGCAGGGGGATTCCTGCTGGCCGAGGGCACCCGCATCCTGCTCCCCGGCTTCAGCCGCCCGACCAAGGGAACCATCACGATCGACATCGGCACCGTCCGCGCCGGCCCGGGCGGGAGCCGGCTACTACGGCGCAGCGTCGATCCCGCCGACGGCCCCGCCATCCTCATCCACCCATGACCCGCGCCCCGGTGGCCCTCACCGGGTGTCGCCCGGCAGGAAGGACGATCACTATGCTGCCCGATGATTTTCGCACTGACCATCATCCGGACATCGCCCAAGCATCGCCATGGCCAGGCCACAGCGGTCCGGAACACTGCCGCGGGTGCGGCATCTCCCTCGTCTTCAACCCGCGATCCGGGCCGCGGCCGTAGGCCGGAAAGAACCCGGACGGCATCTGCCGGACAGTCCCTGCAACGGGCTCTGCCGCCTGCTCTCGCGTACGGGCAACCAAGCAGCCCGATTATGCGGATTTCGGAAAATCTCTAGATGCTAGAGACGTTTTTCGGTCACGCTTTTTTGTTCACCCAGCTGGCCTATGGTCAACATCATCCGGTCTCCGGTTAGCTGCGACTTGCATCTAATCCGACATGTCGGGGGATATCCAAGGGGGTACCGCCATGAAGTTCACCCGTTCGTGCGTGGCATTGATTTTCGCTTTTGCCCTGACAATCACTGCGAGTCCTGCGGCAATGGCTTTCGATCCGCCCAAGCGCCCGAACTGTGGTGACACAGTTTATCTGGTCGACATCAATTCCGGATTGAATACAGCAAGGTTTCGCGTAGTGGGCGTGGGCCTCTCCAAGTGGCTGGGAGGCGGCGGCTATGGAACCCTTCACTTTTCGGCGACAGCCGGCGGGAAGTCGACCTTCTTCCAGTCCAGCGCTTCGGCCCAAAGCGGGGCCCGATCAGGGCTGATCGTGATCGATGGCGCCAGCCACGTGGCAGTCCACGCCTGGCTGGACAACGCCTCGGGAACCACCAAGTGCGAGAAATACATGTCTTTCTGACAGGGAAGGCTGGCGCGCGCAGGGAACTTTGTTTCGCCTTGCGATACAGGAGCCTGACGTTACACTGAGATGGTGAGCAAGTCGTCGATCGTTAATACGGTAAAAGTGGTCAGTGCGCTGGCCACCCCTGTGACCGTCAGTTTCAGTCATTGTCCGATGGTTTTCGACTTGCAACCCGAAGGGTCGTTCGAAGTCACGGAGAAAACTCCGCCAGAAGGGTACATCGAGGCGGTCTTTGATTCTTACGAAGGACGCCCGATCCTATGGGTGCATGGCTGGGAGTCCGGGGAAACCGAAATATCGATAAACGGCGTTTCGCAAGACGTTCCGCTGTGCACTCGAAACAATCAGCCGGATTTCCGCCTGAAAGGCTGGCCGGACGGCCGACCTGAAGCGCCCGCGGTGACCGGCCTCTTCGTCTCCGACGAACGCACCGAGGGCGACAACCGGATCGACGTCGAGGACTCTGGAACCGTGACCTCGCACGCGAACCCGCCGAAGCAGCCGATCTGGTACTCGGGCGCCAGCATCAACGGTGGCCCGCCCACGCTGATTCTGCACGACGACGGTCTTCGCATCATCGGAGCGCACAGCCAGGTGGTAACCGAAGCCGGAGCGGCTGACGACCGGAAGTGAATCCGCGCATGCGGACAGAGCCGGGCAGCTGATCTACAGGTCAGGGGCCCGGCTCTGTCCGTGTTACAAGGGGAAGGGGCACGAGGTCGAGGCCGGCGGGCCCGGCTTGGCCGGAATCCGGAAGGCGGGCGACGGGCCAGGACGGTGATGGCGCCGATCACGACGAGCGCACGCACGGTTTGGGCCGTACTGATCAGGATCTGACTAGCGAAGGTGAGCACACCGTGCCGCTCACCGCGCCGCTCATCCTGCCCAGAGCCCGTCTCCCCGGCTTCTTGTTGATCTTGGTCGGCGGTTTTGTGCCGCCGGACGCGCGGCGGGTGGGTGCTGGAAATAGCCCGGGGTCAGTGTCTCGCTCGAGCGAGACACTGACCCCGGGCCGTGCCACAGACGTCAAGACCAGCAGTGCGAACAGATTCCCTTTTCGTTCACTCGGGCGGCGCCGGTCGTGGTCCAGAGCGGCGGGTGTACGGTGCGCCCCCGCTGGCGGGCGACGTTCACCGAGTGCTGGTACTTCACGCACTCGGTGGTGCGGTGGACGTTGCGGCTCCGTGCCGTCACGAACCCTCGCAGGACAGCGGCCGGGTCTCGTCCGGGGTCCACGCCGGGGCGCAGCGGTGTCACCGCTGAGCCTGGCTGGCGGGATTCGCCTGGCGGGCTTGGGATGTGGGTCAAGCGAACGGTGGCCCTTCCGCAGGGATGGAAGGGCCACCGTTCGTGTCCAGAAGGGAGAAGTGCCCCCGTGGTGCTACCGCTGTTCTGTCCCTCTGCGCTTCGGGGAGAAGGCGGAGTAGACGGAGTAGGCGAACAGCAGCGCGAGAATCACCGTCAGGGCGATGGTGAGTGGTGTTGGCCAGATGATTGCCAGCACCACGAGCGTGATGAGCAAGATTCCTGATATGCCTAGGAAAACCATGCTCACGGCTTTGCTCATCGGTGTCTGTTTCTCCTTGTCATCGTCGGTGATGTCACTTCCTGCAGGCCAGCGCCGCATTGCTGATGGCGGTCACGGTGGCGACTGTTGATCCCACCGCCAGCCCGGCTGTGACGCCGCCGGTGGCGGCGCTGGTGACGTACGCGGCGGTGGTTCCCAGCAGACCTAAGATGGAGGTGACGCCAGCGTTGACGCATGCTCTAGACGCGGCGCCGGTGGGGTCGCTGTTGTTGATGGGGTCGGCTTCGCCGTAGGCGTAGGCGTTGCGTTCCTGGCCGGTGGGGTCGGGCTGGGTGAAGCGTCCCCAGGCCGAGTTGTAGTAGCGGTAGCCGAAGTGGTTGTTCCCGTTGCGGAAGGTGTAGCCGCCAAGGTAGCGGAACCGGTGGATCGCGCTCGAACCGGTGACGGTGACGGCGCCGTGGACCCTGGCGTCGCAGTCCAGCAGGAATCTCTCTAATCAGGTGTACGCCGTCATCGGGGCCGACCCTCGATGGTGCTCTGCCGGGGTCTCCGCGTCGAAGGAGCACAACGCCGCCGTTCTTCACGCTCCCGGCGCCGAGCTCCGCATGGTCAAGGTGCCAGCTAAGGCGGGCCGTCGCCCTGGTTTCACCAGCGACTTCGAATGGCGAGAAGGTGCCCGGCTGGACGCGGCCGAGCGGAACACCGCGGTCTGCGGTGCGATGGCGCCGATGCTCGGGATGGCCTCGTTGTTCGAGGTCGAGCAGCCCCACGGTGAGCACCCGGTACGCGCTTGCCGTGATGTGTTCGTAGTGTGGGCCGGCGATCCGGACTCCGGGCTGACCTCCGGATGGCTGGGGCTGCCGACGACCGGCCCGGACCGGTGGCTCGCGGTCGTCCCTGCCTGGCGGGACGAGACGCAGCCGACTCCGGCGAAGAGGGACAAGACCACGCCGCAGCCCGGTGAGGCGCCCTCATTCGGGAACGGGACGGCCCCGAAGCCCGCCGTCACGCTCAAACCACAGGTCAGGAAAGGTACTCAGACGTGAGTCCTGAGTCAGAACCTGTGCTGCGCGCGCGCCGCCGGCGTTCCAGTGGGACCGTGGTGGATTTCGACGGAAGGCGCCTGTCACTCGCCAGGCGCCTTCGTCGGCTCCAGCGAACGACGCTCGCCGCCAAGACATCAGTGACCGCTGCCGCGGTCACACAGTTCGAGCGGGGCACCGCCCGCCCGACAAACGTCGTGGTCGCCGAGTTCGCGCTGGCCTTGGGGGTTCCTGCGGACTTCTTCCGGCAAGGGCGCCCCATCGAGCCGGTCCCTGCCAGCGGAGCGCATTTCCGGTCCCTGCGCGCCACCCCGGCCATCGCCCGAGAACAGGCGTTGGCGTTCGCTGAGATCGCGTTGGCCGTGGTGGACGTACTCGAGCAGTACGTCGACCTGCCCTCCGTGACCGACATCGTCGAACCCATCGACGGCGAACCGACACCGGATCAGCTCGTCACAACCGCGGCGAACACCCGGAAGCGCCTCGGCGTCGAGCCCGGGCCGGTTCCCCATGTCGTGCGGCTTCTGGAAGCACATGGCATCGTCGTCCTCCGCCTGCCGCCTGACGTCGACCCACGGGTCGACGCCTTCTCCACCGAAGCGGGCCACCGCCCTCTCGTGCTGCTCTCCCCCGCCAAGGACGACCGCGCCCGCAGCCGCTTCGACGCCGCACACGAGCTCGGCCACCTCGTCATGCACCAAGACGTCGAACCCGGCTCCAAGATCATCGAAACACAGGCACACCAGTTCGCCTCCGAGTTCCTCGCCCCCACCCCGGAACTCGAACCAGACCTTCCCCGGAAAGTCGACTGGGACGCGCTACTGCAGGCCAAGACCAAGTGGGGTCTCAGCCTGGCCGCGCTGGTGTACCGCGCCCACTCCATCGGCCTCTGGACCGAACACGCCTACCGCCGCGCGAACCAGCACCTGGCCGCACAGGGCTACCCCGAGCAAGGCCCTCTCGGCCCTCCCGAATCGCCCTACCTCCTCGGCGCCGCGACCACACTCTTGTCCGAAGCCGGCACCACCCTCGAGCACCTCGCCACCGCGAGCCGTCTCACGCTCGACCAGATCACCGAGATCGTGGCCGCGGGCAGCGAGACGAAACCCCGCCTCCGCCTCACAGTCACGCCATAACCCAGAACACACTCACCTGCCCAACAGCCTCAAACGGTGAGCTCCGGCAGCACAGCGCCGCAAAAGACAGCCTCAACTTCGCCGCCGTCGCAATCAGGGCGCGACCAGCAGGCGACGCCAAGGACAATGCTGTAACGCCCTGCCGGTTCGCCGCCGCTCGTCGCTGAGAGGGCGGTTTCCGGGCGATCCAGAAGGGCGGCTGTTGCCAGCCTTGTGGTCGTGGTCGAAGGCGTCATGGTCCAGGCAGTCCTCGCCACCGTCACACCAGAGGGTCCACAAAAGGGCTGACGCGATCCGAAATCGGCACACCCGTGAAAACGGAGACGAAACGGAGCCCAATGGCGCCGAGCAAAATATGAATAGGACTCGCGAAAAGCGACATATTGGCATGTCAAGGGCTATGTTGATCTTGAGCCGCCAAGGGGGCTCGAACCCCTGACCTTCTGTTTACAAGACAGATGCTCTACCAGCTGAGCTATAGCGGCCTTGCCCAGGACTGCCCGGGCAAGGCCAGTATATCGGCGGCCCCTCAGCCCTCCGCAGGCCGCACCCGGGGCTCTCCGGCCACCGTCCGGAAGGCGTGCGCGAACGTCACGGCGGTCGCCGGGTCCCGGCGGTCGGCGACGTAGTGCCAGTCCATCCGGACGGCTTCCGGGGTCACTTCGAGGACGCACGGGCCGTGCGAGTCGAGTTCCACGAAGCGCACGTGCGGGTTCAGCGCGCGGATCGCGGCTTCGACCTTGAGCGAGCCGGTCCGCGGCGGGACGCCGAGTTGTTCGTCGATGTTGTCGGAGGTGACCGACGGGCAGACGAACTCCACCGCGACGCTCGTCCCGTCCCGCGGCACGTCGTTCGCCCACGACGAGTGGACGTCGCCGGTCAGGAAGACCGTGTTTCCCCGCCCCTGCGCGGCGATGGTGTCGATGACCCGGCGCCGGTCTTCGGTGTAGCCGTCCCACTGGTCGGTGTTCACCGTGGTCGGCTGGCCGTCGAGCAGGCCGTCCAGCGCGAGTCTTTCGCGGCTGGGCAACGCGGGGATCTTGATCGGCGTGACCATCACCGAGTTCCCGATCAGGTTCCACGACGCCGTCCCGCGCGCCAGCCCCTCCAGGAACCATCGCCGCTGCTCGGCTCCGAGGATCGTACCGTCCGAGGGCTCCCCCTGGCCGGGCTGCCGGGTCCGGTACGTCCGCAGGTCCAGCATGGTGAGGTCGGCCAGCTTCCCGAATTTCAGCCGCCGGTACAGCCGGTCGCCGCGATGCCGCACGGGCATCCATTCGAAGTACGCCTGATGCGCCGCCCGCATCCGGTCGGCCCAGTCGCCCTCGGTCGCCGGGTCGTGGGACGGCGAGCCGCCGGACCAGGCGTTGTCGGCCGCCTCGTGGTCGTCCCAGGTGGCGATCATCGGATGGCGGGCGTGGAGCCGGCGCAGCCGCTCGTCGGTCTTGTACATCGCGTGGCGTTGCCGGTAATCCGCCAGGGTGATCAACTCGTTGGGCGGTACCGAGGGCCGGAGATCACCCGCAGGGTTGGGATTCCCCTCGTAGAGGTAGTCACCCAGGTGGATGAAGGCGTCCAGATCGTCGCGGTCGGCCAGATAGCCGTAAGGAGCGAAGTGACCGACAGCCCAGTTCGCACAAGAGACCACGCCGAACCGCAGCCTCGCGACGTCGTCGTCGTGCGAAGGCGCGGTGCGCGCCCGCCCGATCGGCGAGACCGCCCCCTGAGACGTGAAGCGGTACCAATACGCGGTCGACGCGCACAGCCCGCCGGCCGTCACCTTCACCGTGTGGTCGCGTTCCGGCCCGGTCCGGAGGTGACCGCGAGCGACGACGTCCGCGAACCCGGCGTCCTTCGCCACCTCCCACCGGACGTCGGTCACCGCGCCTTTTCCGGATCCCGGAACCGCCTCGGCCGAAGGCGTGATCCGAGTCCAGAGGAGCACCGAGTCGGGCATCGGGTCACCGGAGGCCACACCGTGCCCGAAAACCGGGGTCCCCGCCCCGCTGGATGCCCCCGAAAGGGTGAATGTCGCCGCCGTTCCGGCTGCTGTGACACCGGCCGCGCGAAGGACGGATCGCCTGCTCACAGAGGACGCCATACCTTGCAGTGTGCCGCAGATCGGCGACGTCGCGATGATCTTCCTCGGACGTGGCGGACGCCACTTCGGGTTTCCTGCAACAGTCGGGGCTCCGGCCCCGATGGTCCTCGGGAAAGTCCCTCTAAGACGAGTGAGGAGGTGGATCGATCATGAAGATCAACGAGCACACCAAGAGGGCCCAGCGCGGCGAACGCGGTGTCGAAAAGAACCAGGACGAAACACCCGAACGTGGCGAATGGCTGCTGGAAGCGCCGCGGCAACGTGACGGAGAGCGATCGATCCAGGCTCGCTCGCACCGGCCGAACCTGCTGCGCCGTCGCGCGTGGCAGATCCTCGAAGCCCCGACGGCGGAGCAGCCCGCCGTCGACGGCGACGAGACGATGGGGCCGAAGCCGCCGGACGACACGACGGTCAACTTCGTCCTCGACCTCGTCCTGCGCATCGGCGAGGTCCAGATGTCCAGCGGCGCCGGCGCCTCCGACGTCACGGCGACGATCATCGCGCTGACCTCCGCGCTCGGTCTCCCGCACTGCGAGGTCGACGTGATCTTCACGTCGATCACGGTGACCTGCCACCGCGGCACCGACATGGCGCCGGTGACGGCGCTGCGCGTCGTCCGCTCGCGCAGCCTCGACTACACGCGCCTCACGCAGACGGAGACCCTGGTCCGCCGGATCGTCCGCGGGAACATCGGCGCCGAAGAGGCCCAGCAGGAGCTCCAGCGCATCACCACCGCGCCGCATCCGTACCCCCGCTGGGTGGCCACGGCCGCCTGGGGCGGGCTGGCCGCGTTCATCACCCTGATCCTCGGCGGCAGCATCGACGTCGCACTGGTCGCGATGGTGATCAGCGCCGTCATCGACCGGCTCGGGCGCTTCCTGAACCGCTACGCGCTGCCGTTCTTCTTCCAGCAGGTGATCGGCGGTCTCGTCGCGACACTGTCCGCGATGGCGATAGTCAGCAGCAACCTGCTGACCACGGACAAACCCACGCTGGTCGTCGCGGCGGCCGTCACCGTGCTGCTGTCCGGTCTTTCCACGGTTTCGGCCGTGCAGGACGCCATCACCGGCTACTACGTCACGGCGGCCGGGCGCACGATGGAAACCGCGCTCATGAGTGCCGGGCTGATCGCCGGCGTGGTGCTCGCGCTGAAGATCGCGCAGCTGATCGAAATGCCGCTCACCCCGCTGCCCGAGGTCGTCTCCTCGACGCCGCAGGATCTGCCGATCATCATCCTCGGCAGCGTCGGCGCTTCGGCCTGCTTCGCGTTCGCCTCGTACTCGACGATGCGCGCGATGATCGTCGCGGGAGCGGCCGGCGCCATCGGCGGCGCGGTGTACGGCGCCCTGATGCTGACCGACTTCCAAGCCGTCAGCTCTTCCGCGGTCGCCGCCACGCTGGTCGGTTTCTGCGGCGGCGTGCTCGCCAGGCGGCTCAAGGTGACCCCGCTCGTGGTGGCTGTGTCCGGCATCACGCCGCTTCTCCCCGGTCTCTCCACCTATCGTGGTCTATACCAATTAGGTGTCGAGCCCGGCGGGAACATCTCGACGCTCATGACCGCGGTCGCGGTCGGGCTTGCCCTGGCCGCGGGTGTGGTACTCGGTGAGTACCTCGCACAACCGGTGCGCACGGGCCTCGGCAGGCTCGAACGCAAATTCGCCGGACCGAGGATGGCGGGTCCGATGGAACCCGCCGAACGACGCTTGGAGTGATCGCTCGCCGACCGGCCGCGACCTCCTCGCGCGATAGGGTTTCCCCTTAGGGCAGCGACCCGCGAGTTTGAGGGAGCGGCTGGTGGACGAAGCAATGGCCGAGACGAGCAGAACGGCCTCCGCGGATTTCGTGGTGGTGGCGAACCGGCTTCCGGTGGACCTCGAACGGACCGCCGACGGGAGCAGGCGCTGGACGGCGAGCCCCGGCGGGCTGGTGTCGGCGCTCGAGCCGTTCCTCCGGTCCCGCAAGGGAGCGTGGGTCGGCTGGCCGGGTGTGCCCGACGTCGAGGTCGAGGAATTCGACGACGACGGCTTGGTCCTGCACCCGGTCTCCCTGACCTCGGACGACGTCCGCGACTACTACGAGGGCTTCTCCAACGCGACGCTCTGGCCGCTGTACCACGACGTGGTGGCGCGGCCGGTGTTCGACCGGAGCTGGTGGGAGTCCTACGTCCGGGTGAACCGGCGCTTCGCCGAGGCGAGCGCGCAGGTCGCCGCCGAGGGCGCGACCGTGTGGATCCAGGACTACCAGCTCCAGCTGGTCCCGGCGATGCTCCGCGAGCTGCGGCCGGACCTCCGGATCGGGTTCTTCCTGCACATCCCGTTTCCCCCGGTCGAGTTGTTCATGCAGATGCCGTGGCGGACCGAGATCGTCCGCGGCCTGGTCGGGGCCGACCTCATCGGTTTCCACCGGCCGGGTGGCGCGCAGAACTTCCTCTGGCTGGCGCGGCAGCTGGCCGGGCTCGAATCGAGCCGCGGCGCGGTCGGCATCCGCACCCGCCCCGGCCTGATGCAGGTCGGCGACCGCACGGTGCGCGTCGGCGCGTTCCCGATCTCCATCGACGCCATCGGCCTCGACAAGCTCGCGAAGACCAAGGGCGTCACCGAGCGCGCGGCCCAGCTGCGGCACGACCTGGGCAATCCGAAGACGGTCCTGCTCGGCGTCGACAGGCTCGACTACACCAAGGGCATCGACCTGCGGCTGCAGGCGCTGCACGAGTTGCTGCACGAGGGCCGCGTCCGTCCGGAGGACGTCACGTTCGTCCAGCTGGCCACGCCGAGCCGCGAACGCGTCGAGCACTACCAGCGGATGCGCGGCGACATCGAGCAGATGGTCGGAAGGATCAACGGGGAATTCGCCCGCGTGGGTCACCCGGTCGTGCATTATCTGCACCAGTCCGTGAACCGGACGGAGTTGGCCGCGTTCTTTTCGGCCGCCGATGTCATGGTGGTGACCCCTCTGCGTGACGGGATGAACCTCGTCTGCAAGGAGTACGTCGCCTGCCGCCACGATCTGGGCGGCTCGCTCGTGCTTTCGGAGTTCGCCGGCGCCGCGGCGGAGCTGACCAGTGCGCTACTGGTCAACCCGCATGACCTGGACGGGGTGAAGAACGCCTTGGAGACTGCCATTACGCTCGACCCCGCAGAGGGCCGCCGCCGTATGCGCGCCATGCGCCGGCAGGTCCTCACGCACGACGTCGACCGCTGGGCGCGCTCGTTCCTCCAGGCGCTCGGTGCCGAACCGGCCGACTGAGACTTCCCCCATACCCCGCATAGCTTTCGAGGAGAATCGTTGACCGCCGAGGCACTGCCCGCCGAGCTGCGGCGAGCGATCGTTCAGGTCGCCCGCACGCCGCGGCTGCTGGTCGCCTGCGACTACGACGGCACGCTGGCTCCGATCACGGCCAACCCGGACGAAGCCCGGCCGCTGCCCGAATCGGTAGGCGCACTCAGGTCGCTGGCCGGCCTGCACGAGACGACCACCGCGGTCATCTCCGGCCGCGCGTTGCGCGATCTCGCCACTCTGTCCCGTCTCCCGGCCGAGGTGAACCTGGTCGGCAGCCACGGGTCCGAGTTCGACATCGGCTTCATCCACGCACTCGACGACAAGGCCCGCGAGCTCCACAGACGGCTCGAATCCGAGCTGGAGAACCTGGTGCTCGACGTGCCGGGCGTCTCGCTCGAGGTCAAGCCCGCGAGCATCGCGGTGCACGTCCGCCGTGCCGAGCACGAGGCGGGCCGCCGCGTCCTGCGCGATGTCCACAATGGACCTTCGAAGTGGGAGGGCGTGTCCACCACCGACGGCAAGGAGGTGGTGGAGCTCGCGGTCGTCCAGACGGACAAGGGCCGCGCGCTGGACACCCTGCGCCATCAGGTCGGCGCGACCGCCGCGATCTTCCTCGGCGACGACGTCACCGACGAGAAGGCGTTCGCCCGGATCTCCGGGCCGGACCTCGGCGTGAAGGTCGGCGAGGGCGAAAGCCTCGCGCAGTACCGGGTCCCGGACACCGTCGACGTCGCGATGGCGCTCGCCTTCCTGCTCGAAGAGCGGCGCAACTGGCTCTACGGCGAGCAGGCGCCGCCGATCGAGCGGCTTTCCATGCTGGCCAACGAACGTTCGGTCGCGCTCGTGACGCCGGACGCCCGGCTGACCTGGCTGTGCCACCCCGGCCCCGACGCGCCCGCGGTGTTCGCGGATCTGCTCGGCGGCGCCGGTGCCGGACACTTCTCGATCAAACCGCACCGCAACGGCCTGCCGCTCGGGCAGCGTTACCTGCCGAACACGATGACGGTCGAGACCCGCTGGTCCCGGCTGCTCGTCACCGACTACCTCGAACCGGAGAGCCCCGCGCACCGCACTGATCTCGTCCGGGTGATCTCGGGTGAGACGTCGGCGGAGATCGTGTTCGCGCCGCGGCCCGAATTCGGTGGCGTGCCGGTGAAACTGGTCGCCGAGGGCGACGGGATCCTGGTGCAGGGCACCTCGGAGCCGTTCGCGCTGCGCTCGCCGGGCGTGAAGTGGGAGATCACCTCCGACGGCATGAACGACACCGCGTCGGCGCTCGTCACCCCCACTCCGGAGAACCCGGTGGTGCTCGAACTCCGTTGCGGCACCTCGGATCTCGGCGCGCACGAACTGTCCGAAGTGGAGCGGCGCTCCCGGGCGGGCGACTACTGGAGCACCTGGGCGCGGACGCTCAAACTGCCCAGCGTCCAGACCGACCTCGTCGGCCGCTCGGCGCTGACGCTGCGCGGGCTCGTCAACACCGACACCGGCGGCGTGCTCGCGGCGGCGACGTCGTCGCTGCCGGAGGAGATCGGCGGCGTCCGCAACTGGGACTACCGGTACTGCTGGATCCGCGACGCGGCCATGACCGTGCGCGAACTGGTCCACCTCGGCTCGACCGAGGAGGCCGAGGGCTACCTCAGCTGGCTGCACGGCGTGCTGTCCACTTTGGCCGGTCCGGAGCGGCTGCACCCGCTGTACACCTTGGCGGGCAGCGTGATCGGCGCCGAAGCGGTCATCGAGTCGCTGCCCGGGTACGCCGGTTCGCGGCCCGTCCGCGTCGGCAACCTGGCGAACCACCAGGTGCAGCTGGACGTCTTCGGTCCGGTCGTCGAGCTCGTCAAGACGCTGGCGGAGGCTCGCGGCGAGCTGCGCGACGAGGACTGGCAGCTGGTGCGCGCGATGGCCGAGGCCGTCACGCGGCGCTGGAACGAGCCGGACCACGGCATCTGGGAGGAGCGGCACGTGCCGCGCCACCGGGTGTACTCGCGGGTGATGTGCTGGGTGACCATCGACAGGGCGATCAAGCTGGGCGACGTCTACGGCCGTCAGGTGCCGGGCGCGTGGCCTTCGCTGCGGGACGAGATCTCCGCCGACGTGCTGGAGAAGGGCTGGAACGAAGAGGTCCAGGCCTTCACCACCGCGTACGACGGAACGGATCTCGACGCCGCGTCGCTGTTCGTCGGGCTGACCGGGCTGATCGATCCGGCCGACCCGCGCTTCCAGTCGACGGTGACCGCGATCGAGGCGGAACTGCGCAGCGGGTCCACCGTGTACCGGTACCGCCGCGACGACGGCCTTCCCGGCGGCGAGGGCGGCTTCCACATCTGCGCGGCCTGGCTCATCGAGGCGTACCTGCTCACCGGGCGGCGCACCGAGGCCGAGGAGCTGTTCACGCAGATCGTCGACGCCGCGGGCCCGACCGGGCTGCTGCCCGAGCAGTACGACCCGATCGCGGAACGCTCGCTGGGCAACCACCCGCAGGCGTACTCGCACATCGGCCTGATCCGCTGCGCGAACCTGCTCGCCCAGTAGAGAAGTACATGAAGGCCTCCTTGCTTGCGCCTGACGCGAGCAAGGAGGCCTTCATGTACTTGAGGGCGTCGCGCCGGCTGCTGTCCAAGGGGTCGTGGCCTTCGCCTTCTCGGGAGAACGAAAGTCACAGACGAACAGCCGGCGCGACGGGCTTGCGGCGGGTCAGGTCCCGCTGATCAGGCGCAGGGCCAGGTTCGGGTCGAACTTGCCGGCTTCGACGTCCGGCGCGATCCCGCATTTGCCGTCGGAGTCACCGGGCACCTTGACCCAGAGCAGCATCTCGGCGCCGCCACCGATCTGCGAAGGCGTCCCGAGCTTGCGACCGGCCGGGTTGCACCACTCTTCGCCCTTGGGGCCGTTGCCGTTGCGGCTGGTGTCGACGACGAACGGCTTGGTGTAGCCGTACTTGCTCGACAGCGCCGCGCTGACCGCCTTGCCGTAGTTCGCCGAGTCGGTGGTGGTCTTGTAGTTCGACACGTTGATCGCGAGACCGCGGATCGACTTCACCCCGACGGCGTTGAGCCGGTCGGCCATGGTGGCGGCGGGGATCCAGGTCGAGTTGCCGCCGTCCATGTAGGCCCAGGTGTTCGGGGCCTTCGCGGCGAACTGCTCCGCGGCGAACTTGAGCAGGTCGAGACGGGTCTGGCGCTCACTGGCGGGCATGCAGTCGAGCTGCGCGAGCGCGTCCGGCTCGATGATGACGACCGCGGGCTTGCCGCCGATGGCGCCGGCGAAGTTCGAGATCCAGTCCCGGTACGCGCGCGGGTCGCCCGCACCGCCCGTGGAGTGACCGCCGCAGTCACGGCCGGGGATGTTGTAGGCGACCAGGATCGGCAGCTTGTCCACCACGTCGGCGGCGTAGGTGTAGTCGTTGACCGCCTTCGTGATGTCGCCCCTCCACTTGTCGAACCAGCGCGCGCCCGCCTTGGTGGAGATGGCGGCCTTGATCTTGTTCGCGGTGTCGCCCGGGTGGGTCCCCGCCCAGACCGCGTGATTGGCGTCCGGATCGACGTAGAAGCCGTTGGTCTTCTCGAGGGGATTGCCGTCGGCGGCTTGGGCCGGCGTGGCGACCAGCGCCAGCAGCGAGGCGGCCAGCAGACCGAGCGTCTTGATGCGCATACCCACCAGCTTTTCGATCACCCGTACAAGATTCGTACAACTCACCGCATTTCGTCCTCTGAGTGCGATAGTTGGTAACGCGAACTACCGCACTCAGAGGACTGGACGCGACGGGGATCAGGCCGAGTAACCCTTCGGCGGGATCAGGGTGGCGAGCTGGTTGAAGGTGAGCCAGTAGATCTGGTTGCCGCCGAAGTTGGCCGGGTCGGCGATCTTCACGGTCATGTTGTCGCTGTTGTAGCCGATGATCGTGAAGTAGTGGTAGATCGTGTAGTTCGGGTAGCCCGGCGGGTGGTTGTTCGCCGGGGCGACGATGTTCGCGACGAGCGCGTAGCCCTTGTCGACGTCCAGCACGATGTCGCGCCAGAGCAGGTCGCGCTGCGCCTGCGTCGGCGGGTCGTTCGGCATCTCCTTGGTCTCGTACCAGCCGCCGCCGATGTGGGCGTTGAGGACGCGGGTGACCTGCCCGATCCAGTCGGTGCCGTTGGTGGTGGTCGGGAGCTCGTTCGCGAGCTGCTGCTGGCTCGGCGGGTTGCCGTTCTTGGCGGAGATGGCGATCCGGGTGGCGGCCGGGCCGCACCAGTACCCGGTCTCCTGGATCTGATACTGGATGTTGAGCTCGGCGGCCGCCCTGACCCCTTCGACCTTGGCGGGCGGCGCCATCGACTTCACGAAGTCGGGCGCGGGCACCACGTTCCCGGATTGAGCGACGGCCACCGCCGGAGCGGTGATCAGTGCGGACACCGCGAGCGCGGCGACGACCGCGGTCCTGAGTCGACGCATGGTAATCCTTCCCCAGTTTCACTTTTCAACGGTGAATAGTGAACAGAATTGCCCGTCCGGCTCCTTTTGTCTTGATCTCGACCTGCGTCTTCCCCGATCAGCCCACGACGAAAGTAGGATCGGATGAACGCTCTGGGGGCCTTCGGGCAATAGCGATCGTGCAGGTGATGAAAGACGATCACGAGCAGGCCGGCTCGCGTGGACCGGACAGGCCGGATCTCGGCGGTCCCGACCCCGCGCCCGTCTTCGGCGTGCTCTTCGACGCCCACGCGGCCCCGCTGCAGCGCTATCTCGCGCGCCGCGTCGGCACCGAGACCGCGCACGACCTGGTCGCCGAGACGTTCCTCGTGGCCCTCCGGCGGCGCGAGACGTACCGCCCGGAGGCCGGGACGGCGCGGGCGTGGCTCTACGGCATCGCGACCAACCTGCTCCGGCACCACGTCCGCACCGAGACCCGCGCGCTCAAGGCGACGGCGAGACTCGCGTCCGCGGACCAGGTGATCTCGGCCGGACACGACGGCCGCGTCGTCGAGCGGGTCGACGCGCAGTCCCGCGCGGCCCAGCTGGCGGGCGCGCTGGCCGAACTGAGCGTCGCGGACCGCGACACCCTGCTGCTGGTGTCCTGGGCGGGCCTGGACCCGGGCGAAGTGGCCGAGGCGCTGGGAATCCCCGCCGGGACCGTCAGATCGCGGCTGCACCGGATCAGAAGATGGTTGCGCGCCAACGCACCGGAGATCACGAGCGAGTCCACAAAGGACGAACCGAGGAAAGCGGAGGAGGGCGAAAGTGCACGGCGGTAGCATCAGGAAGGTGTGGTCCGAGGCCGAACTCGACGAGGCGCTGGCCGACCTCCATGCCGAACCCGGGACGCGGCAGGACGAACTGGCCCGTGCCAAGGCCGCGCTCCTGCGCGCCGCCGGCGAGGTCGAGGACGAACCGCTCACGGCGATCACGGTCCCGGCGACAAAGCGCCCGGCCGCCTGGCGATGGATCGCCGCGGCGGCCGCGGCGGCCCTGGTGTCCGGCGGGGGGATCGTGGCGACGAACGCCTTCACCGGCGGCGGCCCGGCCCCCGCGGACCACGCGGTCCTCGCCCCGGACGATGACGTGCTCGAAGCCCTCCACGGCGACAATTTCCCGCTCCGTGACGACCAGTACCGGCTCGTCACGGAGTCCACGTGGACCACGCGCGTCACCAAGACCGGGCTGGTCTACCAGACCCACGAGATCCTCGAACGCTGGTTGCCGGTGCCGAGCTGGAAGCCCACCAAGACGCGGTTCACCGGGACCGGCGAGATCCGCTGGATCAAGGGCGACTACAAGACGGCGCAGGCCCTCGGGGAAGCGCTGCCGGGTCCGTCGTCCTCGGTCACCGTGGACAACGGACCCCCGGCCCCGACCACCACGATCTCGCCTCCGCCGCCGACCACCGCGCCTCCGCTGCTCCCGCCCAGGAACCGGCTGCCGTCCGAAAGCGGCTGGACCGAACCCACTACGGAATTCCTCGGAGAGCTCCCCGTCGATCCGTCGAAGATGGCCGAGCGGCTCCTCCACGACGGCATCTGGCGGGACCGCCGCCCGCGCGAACAGCCGAACTCGCCGGACGAGATGTTCGAGATGGCCTTCAACGTCCTCCGCTCGTCCCAGGGCTTCGGCGCGCAGCGGGTGGCGCTGTGCAAGGCGCTCGCGCAGGTATCCGGCATCACCGGGGAGACCGTCACCACTCCGGACGGACGGCGCGCGCTGTCCTACTCGATCGTGCTGCCGAACCAGACGCGCACGTTCCTCGTCGACGTGGCGACGGCGGCCGTCGTCGGGAGCCGTGCCGTCCGGCCCAGCACCCCGAACGAGGAATGGCCGGGGCTGACCTTGTTCGACACGAAGATCTCGGTGACGATCACCAACGACGGCGGCCCCTAACGGGCGTGTTTGGCGGCGTTGAGCGCGCTTCCGACGTCGCCGACCTCCAGCACCCGGATGCCCGGCGGGATCTTGCCGGAGTCCGGCGGCACCAGCGCGTAGGTGAAGCCGAGCCGGGCGGCCTCCGCGAGCCGCCGCCCGACGCTCGGCACCCGCCGGACCTCGCCCGACAACCCGACCTCGCCCATCGCGACGAGCTTGGGCGAAAGCGGGGTGTCCCTCGCCGAGGAGATCAGCGCCAGCACCACCGCGAGGTCGATACCGGGTTCGGTGATCTTCATGCCGCCGACCGTCGCGACGTAGACGTCCTTGTCGCCGACCTTGATGTTCGCCCGCTTCTCGACCACGGCCAGCACCATCGCGACGCGCGCCGAGTCGAGCCCGCTCACCGCGCGCCGGGGCTGCGGCGACTGGGTCGCCGAAACCAGCGCCTGGACCTCGCCCAGCAGCGGCCGCTTGCCCTCCATGGTCACCGTGACCGCGGTGCCCGCTACCGGCTCGGAGGTGTGGCTCAGGAACAGTCCCGACGGGTCGGGGACGCCGACGATGCCCTCCTCGACCAGTTCGAAGCAGCCGATCTCGTCGGCGGCGCCGAAGCGGTTCTTGATCCCGCGCAGCATCCGCAGCGTCGAATGCTTGTCGCCTTCGAAGTGGAGGACGACGTCGACCAGGTGCTCCAGCACACGCGGCCCGGCGACCGAGCCGTCCTTCGTGACGTGACCGACCAGGACGATCGGCAGCCCGCGTTCCTTGGCCAGCGCGACCAGCCCGGAGGTGACCGCGCGGACCTGGGTGACCCCGCCCGGCGCGCCCTCCACCTGCGGCGAGGCCATGGTCTGGACCGAGTCGACGATCAGCACGCCCGGCTTCACCGCGTCGACGTGGCCGAGGATCGCGGAGAGGTCGCTCTCGGCCGCGAGGAACATCTCGTCGTGGACGTTGCCGGTGCGTTCGGCACGCAGGCGCACCTGTCCCGCCGACTCCTCGCCGGTGACGTACAGCGCGCGGCCCGCGGTGGCCGCCCATTGGTAGGCGACCTCCAGCAGGAGGGTCGATTTGCCGACCCCGGGCTCGCCGGCGAGCAGGATGACCGCGCCCGGCACGAACCCGCCGCCGAGCACCCTGTCCAGTTCGGAGACCCCGGTGGGCTTGGCCCGCGCCGTCTCGACGTCGACCTCGCCGATCGGGCGCGCGGGAGCGCTGGGCGCGCCGGCGGCGACCCTGGCTATCGCGGGACGGGCGTCGCCGCGTTCTTCGAGCGTCCCCCACGCCTGGCATTCGGGGCAGCGCCCGACCCACTTCGGCGCCTCGTACCCGCATTCACCGCAGCGGTAGGTGCTGCCTTTCTTGACCACCCCGCGAGGCTAGCGGCCCCCACCGACAAACCCGGGGAACGACAACACCGCCAAGTACATGAAGGCCCCCTTCACTGCGTCTAGCGCAGTGAAGGGGGCCTTCATGTACTTGGGGAGTCTTAGTGCCCGCCGCCCTCGGCCTTGGGCTTCTCCGGCGCCGGGGCCCGGCTGCCCGGGTGCGACGGGGCCGCGACCGGCAGCTCCAGCGTGATCGAACCGGAGTTCTTGAAGACGAAGGTGACCTTGATCGTCTGGCCCGCCCACACCGGCTGCTTCAGGCCCTGCAGCACGATGGTGGCCTTGCCGACCTGGTCCGGCGCGGCGGACGATTCCGGGCCCGCGGACGGCGTGACCGTCCCGGCGACACTCGACGACGGGGCGCCGGACTCGCTGCTCGAAGGAGCACCCGACGACGACGGGGCGCCCGAAGACGGCGGCGCGGAGGAGGGCGCGCTCGTCGGAGCGACCTCCTTGACCGACTCGACCGTGTCGGACGGGCCGATCACGAGCGCGTGGCTCGCGACGACGGTCTTGGCGCCGGTGATCTTGGCGTCACCGGTGGCGGCTTCGGAGGAGACGGAGACGAGCTCGTCGTCCTGCTTGCCCTGGTTCACGATGGTCAGCGTCAGCGGCGCGGCGGCCCCGGCCGGATACGCCTGGCCCTCGGTCGGGAACCGGAGCGCGGCGTTCCGCAGCACCAGGTCCTTCGCCTGCGCGTACGTCCCGTTCACCGCGGGCTGCTGCGAGTCGGTCTGGGTGATCTGACCAGCACCGCAGCCGGCGAGCACGAGCGCGGCGCCGAGCGCCAGCACACCTGCGCCGAACACGCGACGATTCTGCAGCCTCACGTCGGAGTCCTTCCATCTCACGGCCTCTTCACCGCGAAGACTAGCCGGGCGGCTTCGCGGGCGGAGAACCCGGTGCGTGTTGACACGCCACCAATGCGGTGACGTGCCCAAGATCAACCGTCCACAAAGGATTTGGAAAACGTTCGCTTCTCACCTGCATGAGCACGGGCGAATTGGGTTTGTCAACCCCCGGGCGGACCACCGTCAGGCCGCTGACCTGCGACGACGATCGCGGGCCGCTAGGTGGGCCTCGTCGGCACGTGCTAAGATGAATTCAGCGAAAGGGGCAGAGGACACATGGTTTTCAAGGTCGGAGAGACCGTCGTCTACCCGCACCACGGTGCCGCACTCATCGAAGCCATCGAGACCCGCGTGATCAAGGGCGAGGAGAAGAAGTACCTCGTCCTCAAAGTCGCGCAAGGGGATCTTACGGTTCGCGTGCCCGCTGACAACGCCGAGATCGTCGGTGTTCGTGATGTCGTCGGGCAAGAAGGACTGGACAAGGTTTTCGACGTTCTGCGTGCTCCGCACACCGAAGAGCCCACCAACTGGTCTCGTCGGTACAAGGCCAACCTCGAGAAGCTCGCCTCCGGCGATGTGAACAAGGTGGCCGAAGTGGTGCGCGACCTCTGGCGGCGAGAGAAGGACCGCGGACTTTCAGCCGGCGAGAAACGCATGCTGGCGAAGGCGCGGCAAATTCTGGTCAGCGAGCTCGCGCTCGCGGAGGGCACCGACGAGGACAAGGCTGAAGTCCTCCTCGACGAAGTTCTGGAAACCGCGGCAGTCTGAACCGGCGGATGTCCCACGCCAGGTGAGGCTGCGGGGGATACCACTACGATCGCGCACATATGAGCACCGTCCATATGAGCACAATCGTGTTCGTCACTGTCGTTCGTCACCATGCTTCCGACGCGGAGCTCGCTCTCGCGCCGGTCAATGGTGAAGCTCTACTCACGCACACTGTGCGGGGGCTGCTCGCTCTGCCGGATCTCGATCTGGTGGTCGTAGCGGCCCCCGAGCGGTGTGCTCATTTGTTTTCGGCCGCTCTCGGCGACTTCGAGAACAGCGGCTTCGAGAACCGATGCCGGATAGTGCCCGGACAGTCACTCAGACACGCATTCGACACCGTCGCACCGGAAATCACCGGCGATCCGGTCTTCCTCGTGCACGACGCCTTACGCGCTTTCACTCCCGCGGACACGGTCCGTACCGTCGCGGACGCTGTCCGTGCGGGTTCCTCTTTCGTGGTTCCCGTATTGCCGATGGCGGACACCGTGAAGGTGACCGACGCGGCGAAGGTGATTACGGGAACCGAAGATCGCGCGCACCTGCGTACGGCGCAAACCCCTCTCGGCTTCACTCGTGAGACTTTTCTCTCGTATGCCGATAATCCGTCTCTCGACGGCGCGCACACCGTCGCCGGGCACCCCGATGCGATGCGCGTCACCACCTCGTTCGAACTCGAGCTCGCGGAAGCGATCGCCTCCGCCGGAAAAGAGGAAGTCCTGTGAGGATCGGCAACGGCGTCGACGTCCACCCGATCGAGGCAGGCCGCGAATGCTGGATCGCCGGTCTCCTCTGGCCCGGCGTCGACGGATGCGCGGGCCATTCCGACGGCGACGTCGCGGCGCACGCGTTGTGCGACGCGCTGCTGTCCGCGGCCGGGCTCGGTGATCTCGGCGCGGTGTTCGGCACCGGCGATCCCCGCTGGGCGGGCAAGCACGGCGTCGAGTTCCTCGCCGAAGCGCGGCGCCTGGTCGAGGCGGGCGGTTGGACCGTCGGGAACGCGACCGTCCAGATCGTGGGCAACGCGCCGCGCGTCGGGAAGCGCCGCGAAGAAGCGCAGGAGGTGTTGAGCGAGGCCGTCGGCGGGCCGGTGAGCGTCTCCGGGACGACGACCGACGGGCTCGGCCTCACCGGACGCGGCGAGGGCATCGCGGCGTTCGCGACGGCTTTGCTGCTGCCCTCACAGGAATAGCCCGCGCGGAGCGCCGGTTCGGGTTGTCATGGCAGTCACACTTCCCGAACCGGTCCGAGAACTGGTGGACGGCAAGAACTTCGCGACCGTGGCCACGCTGGACGCCGACGGCGGCCCGCAGACCTCGGTCATCTGGGTGGGTCTCGACGACGGCGATCTGGTCTTCAGCGCCACCGAAGACAGGCTGAAGGTGCGAAACCTCCGCCGCGATCCTCGCGCGAGCGTGTCGATCACCGACGCGGAGGACCCGTACCGGCACACGCAGCTGCGCGGCACGGTCACGATCACCCCGGATCCCGACAAGACGTTGCCGAAGACGCTCAGCCACAAGTACCTCGGCAAGGACTACCCGCCGGAGGGCCCGGAAGTCGAACGGGTGATCGTCCGATTGCGCGTCGATCGGATCGCCGGAAACGTCCGGTGATTAGGCTCTCCGACATGGGTGTGACTTTCAACGACGCGACCAAGAAACTCCTCGACGGCAACAACTTCCCGGTCCTCGCGACCCTCAACGCCGACGGCTCCGCGCAGACGTCCGTGCTGTGGGCGAAGCGGGACGGCGACACGATCGTCTTCGCGACCGTCCGCGGCCGTCTCAAGGAGCGGAACATGGCCAAAGACCCGCGGGTGTCCGTCTCGGTCTTCGAGCAGGAGAACCCGTACAACTACGTCGAGATCCGCGGGACCGTGGAGATGACCGACGAGGGCGGGCGCGAGCTGATCAACGAGCTCTCGCACAAGTACCTCGACAAGGACTATCCGGAGGAGCCGGCGGAGGTCGTCCGGGTGCTGGTCCGGATCACGCCCACCAAGATCACCGGCAACGCGGCCTGACCCACGCCATGAACGGTCCGTTCCTGGCGAATTTCGCCAGGAACGGACCGTTCATCTCACACACGAGGAGAGGCAAGGACCCCACGATCGTGGCTAATGTGGGCCCCGTGACCTTTCGCGCTGTGTTGTTCGACTTCTCCGGCACGGTCTTCCGGCTCGAACAGGACGAGACCTGGCTCGCCGACCTCACCGACCACGACGGCGAGCGGCTCGACCTCGAAGCCCAGACCGAACTGATGCGCCGGATGACCGCGCCGGTCGGCCAGGTCGTCGACCTCGACGAGGAGCACCTGCACGCCTGGCACCACCGCGACCGCGACCCGGCGCTCCACCGCAAGGTGTACCTCGAGGTCCTCAAGCAGTCCGGGGTGCCGCACGCCGACCAGGCCGTCGCGCTCTACACCCGGCTGATCGATCCCACCCAGTGGACGCCGTACCCGGACACCGAAGCCGTCCTCAAGGGCGCCTCGGGCAAGGGCGTCAAGGTCGGGGTGCTGAGCAACATCGCCTTCGACATCCGGCCGGCCTTCAGCCGCCGGGGCTGGGACGCCTTCGTCGACGAGTTCATCCTGTCCTTCGAGGTCGGAGCGGTGAAACCGGAGCCGGAGATCTTCCGCGCGGCGATCGAGCGGCTCGGCGTCGACCCGGCGGAGACGCTCATGGTCGGCGACAGCGAAGAGGCCGACGGCGCCGCGCGCGAGATCGGCTGCGCGTTCGCGCTGGTAGAGCCGCTGCCGACGACCGAGCGGCCGGATGCCCTGCTGAGCGCCCTGCGCACCCATAACGTGCTGTAATACGGTCACTGCGACATCCCTCACGCCGACCCCGTACCCTTTTGGGGTGGCACTTCACCTCTATGACACCGCGACCCGGAGCGTGCGGGAATTCCATCCCGCCCGTAGCGGAACGGCGTCCATGTACGTGTGTGGTGCCACCGTCCAGGGCATCCCCCACATCGGCCACGTCCGCGGCGCGCTGAACTACGACGTCCTCCGCCGCTGGCTCGTCCACAGTGGACTCGACGTGCTGATGGTCCGCAACGTCACCGACATCGACGACAAGATCCTCACCAAGGCCGCCGCGGCGGATCGTCCTTGGTGGGAGTGGGCGGCCACGCACGAGCGCGCCTTCGAGTCCGCGTACGAGTCGCTGGGCTGCTTGCCGCCTTCGATCGCCCCCCGGGCGACAGGGCACGTGACGCAGATGGTCGAGCTGATGCAGCGGCTGATCGACGGCGGGCACGCGTACGCCTCGGGCGGCGACGTGTACTTCTCGGTCAAGGCGTTCGACGGCTACGGCGACCTCTCCGGCCAGAAGCTCGACGAGGTCCAGCAGGGCGAGAGCCTCGGCGAGGGCAAGCGCGACCCGCGCGACTTCACGCTGTGGAAGTCCGCGAAGCCGGGCGAGCCGTCCTGGCCGACGCCCTGGGGCGACGGCCGTCCCGGCTGGCACCTCGAATGCTCGGCGATGGCGACGACGTACCTCGGCGCGGAGTTCGACATCCACGGCGGCGGCGTCGACCTGGTGTTCCCGCACCACGAGAACGAGCGCGCCCAGTCGAACGCGGCGGGCGACGGGTTCGCGCGGTTCTGGCTGCACAACGCCTGGGTGACCATGTCCGGCGAAAAGATGTCGAAGTCGCTGGGCAACACGGTGTCGATCCCGGAGATGCTGAAGAACTACCGGGCGCCCGAACTGCGGTACTACCTGGTCCAGCCGCACTACCGGTCGACGATCGAGTACTCCGACGGGGCGCTCACCGAGGCCGCGCAGGGCTACCGGCGGATCGAGCAGTTCCTCCGCCGGACCGCGGGCGTCGCCGGCGCGGTGCACATCGGCGAGGTCCCGGCCGGCTTCGCCGCCGCGCTCGACGACGACCTGGCCACCCCGCAGGCGTTCGCAGTGCTGCACAACACGGTCCGCGACGGTAACGCGGCCCTCGACGCGGCCGACACTTCCAAGGCACTCGAAATCGCCGCCTCCGTGCGCGCGATGACCGACGTGCTCGGCCTCGACCCGCTCTCCGCGCGCTGGTCCGAGGCGGGCGGCAATGAGACGCCCACCCGGCAGGCGCTGTCCGATCTCGTGGAAGGGCTGCTCACCGAACGGCAGCAGGCCCGCGCCGACAAGGACTTCGCCCGTGCGGACGCCGCGCGTGACCGCCTCCAGCAGGCGGGCATCGTGGTGGAAGACACCCCGAACGGTCCACAGTGGACCGTCAAGGACGTCTGACACTTACTCGGTTTCTAGCTCAAGGATTCTCACTCATGGCAGGCAACTCCCGGCGCCAGGGCGCTATTCGCAAGCCCGGCACGAAGAAGGGTCAGGTCGTCGGCTCCGGCGGCCAGCGCCGGAAGGGCCTCGAAGGCAAGGGCCCGACCCCCAAGGCCGAGGACCGGCCCGGGCACAAGGCGTACCGCATCTCGAACGCGCGTGACCGCAAGGAACAGGCTCGGCAGAAGAAGGCCGACAAGCCGGAGCTGATCGCCGGGCGCAACCCGGTGGTCGAGGCGCTGCGCGCCGACGTCCCGGCCACCGCGCTGTACGTCGCGATCAACATCGAGATCGACGACCGCGTCAACGAGGCCGTCCGGCTCGCGGGCGACAAGGGCATCTCGATCCTGGAGATCCCGCGCGAGGAGCTCGACCGCAAGACCAACCGGGCCATGCACCAGGGCCTTGGCCTGCAGGTCCCGCCGTTCGTCTACGCCGACCCGCGCGACCTGATGTCGGTGGCGAAGGACTCGGGCCAGACCCCGCTGTTCGTCGCGCTCGACGGCGTCACCGACCCGCGCAACCTCGGCGCGGTGATCCGGTCGGCCGCCGCGTTCGGCGCGCAGGGCGTCCTCCTGCCGGAGCGGCGCAGCGCGGGCATGACCGCGGTCGCGTGGCGGACCTCCGCCGGCACCGCCGCCAAGCTGCCGATCGCCGTCGCGACCAACCTGACCCGGCAGCTGAAGGCGTGGAAGGACGAAGGCCTGATGGTCGTCGGCCTCGACGCGGACGGCTCGGTCGACATCGACGAGCTCGACCTCGCGGCGGATCCGCTGGTCATCGTGCTCGGCTCGGAAGGCCGCGGTCTTTCCCGGCTCGTGCGCGAGACCTGCGACGCCACGGTGTCGATCCCGATGTCCGCCGGTGTCGAGTCGCTCAACGCTTCGGTCGCGGCCGGGGTGCTGCTGGCCGAGGTGGCACGCCGCCGCCGTATCGCGGGACGTGTCTGACCCCGCACTTCGTCACGCGGTGCGGGGTGCTCAGGCTAAGGTCACCAGCGGATAACGCGTAACCGCCCTGGGGGACCCCGCACCGATGTCGTTCATTTCGCCACTGTTCCTGTGGTACTTCATGCCGGCGGTACTGCTCGCCGTGCTGTTGTGCCCGCGCAGCTGGCGGAACGGGATCGTCGCGGTCGGCAGCCTGATCTTCTACGCCACCGGCGCCGGGCCGTACACGCTGGTGCTGCTCGGCTGCATGGTGGTCAACTTCCTGGCCGGGCCCGCGCTGGAGCCGAACGCGTGGGACCTGCAGAACAAGCGGCGCAAGCGGCTGCTGCTCGGGGTCATCGGCCTCAACGTCGGCATGCTGCTGATCTGGAAGTACGCCGGGTTCGCGACGCAGCAGATCGCGGCCGTGACGCACTGGTTCGGCGGCGGTTTCCCGGTGGCCGACCTGGTCATCCCGATCGGCATCTCGTTCTACACGTTCCACCACATCTCGTACGTGGTGGACATCTACCGCGGTGAACGCCGCGCGCTGCGCAACCCGGTGTCGTTCGCCGCGTACATCGCGATGTTCCCGCAGCTGGTGGCCGGGCCGATCGTGCGGTACCGCGAGATCGCCGACCAGCTGCCGCAGCAGCGGTCGCACCGCCTCGACGACATCGCCGCCGGTTTCCCGCGGTTCGCGCTCGGGCTGTGCAAGAAGACGATCATCGCGGACTCGCTCAGCCCGATGGTGGACGCCTGCTTCAACACGCCTTCGGATCAGATGACCTTCGCGATCGCGTGGCTCGGCGCGATCGGGTACACGCTCCAGCTGTTCTTCGACTTCTCCGGGTACTCCGACATGGCGATCGGGCTCGGGCGGATGCTCGGCTTCCGGCTCCCGGAGAACTTCGCGCGGCCGTACTCGTCGGTGACCATCACCGAGTTCTGGCGGCGCTGGCACATGTCGCTTTCGCGCTGGTTCCGCGACTACGTGTACATCCCGCTGGGCGGCAACCGCGCCGGCGCCGGGCACACGTACCGGAACCTGTGCATCGTGTTCGTGCTGACCGGGTTCTGGCACGGCGCGCAGTGGACGTTCCTGATCTGGGGCATCTACCATGGCGCGCTGCTGATCGTGGAACGCGCTTTCGGCTACGACGTCACCCCGAAGACCCAGGCCGCCCGCATCGGCCGCCGTGTGCTGACGCTCGTGCTGGTGGTCTTCGGCTGGGTGTTCTTCCGCGCGAAGGACCTGCCACACGCGCTCGGCATGATCGGGCACATGGTGCTGCCGGACTTCACCGGCCTCACCGACGTCGTCGAAAGCGCGGTGACCAACCAGCGGCTGCTGATCCTGCTGTGCGCGCTGGCGATCGTGTTCCTGCCCGCGCATCCGGTGACCGGGCCGCTGCTGGAGTCCTCACGCGGCCGCCCGGCGACGGCGCTGCGGATCGGCGTGATGACCGTCGGGCTGGTGTACGCGGCCATCCTGATCGCGACCGGCACGTTCAGCCCGTTCCTCTACTACCAGTTCTGAGGGAGCCTGCGCATGAGCGAGCTGGCCAGCCAACCCGGGGTGATCCCGTACGTCGACAATCACGACGGCTCGCGCCGCCTGCTGACCGTCGAGATACGCCCGTTCGGCACCCTGGCAAGGATCTACGTACCTTTCGTGAGCATCGACGGCAGGCAGTACGTGGTCTCGTGGGGTGCGATCACCTTCGAGATCCCCGCCGACCGGAACGTGCACGTCAGCGTGCACCTGCTGACCAATTACGGCTCCGGGGTGACCTCGACGCCGTTCGCGTCGATCGTCCTGGCTCCCCATCCCGGGCCGGTCCGGCTGTTCGCCAACTTCACCAGCAACACCGAAGGCGCGCTGCTGCCGGTCGGTTAGCCCGGTCGGTGGACTTCACCGCGACAGGACAGGTCTACTCACCACGTCTGAGTACGGCGGTGAACGCGACCACCAGCATCGTCGCGACGACCCAGCCCAGGATCACCAAACCGCTCATCAGATACTGACCGGCTCCGTGCGCGACCCACTTGCCGTAGCCGAAGTCGACGAAGGGGATCATCATGTCGAAGACATACAGAATCGGCTGGAAGTCCGGCGCACCAGGGGTTTTCTCGAAGTAGTAGGACGATTTCCGGTTCAGGAGGTCGACGGACACCGTGCCTGCCACGAGGACCAGAAGACTCCACCATGCCGCGAGCCACGGCCGGTAGCCGTACCCGGTGACGGACCCGAAGAAGACGCTCCACACGCGGGACAGCAGCCCTCGCCATCCGGAATCCTGACGCAGACGGATCTTCTGCGACTCGATCAGTACTTTCCGAGCCGATTCGGCGTGCCCCTTGTCCCGATATGTTTTCGCGAGCTGGCTGTAAGGCTGAGCGGCGTAGCCCGTGGGATCGCGAGCGATGACACCCAGGCGCTCCTTCACCGTCACGGCGGGCGGCTCCGGATGGAGTGAGTCATATTTCATGCCGTCTTGAAGAAGCCGGGAGTCGCGAAAGACCTCGTTATCCGAAATCTTGCCGAACGAAGCACCACGCAGATCGACTCGGCCCACCAATTCAGCCGGGAACAGGACAGCATCACCCTTGACCGAGGTACTGCTCAGCGTGATGGCGTCGAGTCCGGCCGATTTGACTATCGCTCCGTTTATCCCGAACTGGCCTTCGATGACGGCACCGGGGAAGCGCAACGCACCATCAGCGCGCGCACCGTTCCTGAAATAGAGAGAACCACCGACCCGCAGGTGATCCGCTTCGATGGCGTTTTGCCCGGGATTTTCAAACTCTCCGGCATCGAAGTTCAACTGCTTACCTATGGTCGCGCTCAGCAATCGAAGTTGACCCTTCGACTTGAAACCCGACCTGAAGAACGCCGAACCGCCGATGTCGGCCCCGTCGGCGTTGACGGACCTGCGTCCCGGCGCGGAAACCTGCCCGCCGTCGAAGTTGACAGTGTTCGCGACCTCTATCTGTGCCAGTTCGACCACTCCCTCCGCCACGAAGCCCGCACCGCAGCGCAGTTCACCGATCGACGCACCACTGAGATTGAGCGCGGTTCCACCAGGGCACTCGAGGTTGGCTCCGTCGAAGTAGACAACGCCGTCCACGGTGGCGCCGTGCAAGTCGACCTGCCCCTCCGAAAAGAATCCGGATCGGGCGAAGATCGACCCCTTGATCGTTGCTCTCCCCAGCAACAAGCAGGTAGCACCGGGGTTGAGGAACTCGCCGCCGCTGAACTCCATGGAACGGTTGACCCGGACCCCGAACAGGGACATGTGCCCAGAGGACCGGAAGCCCGCGTCGCAGAACACCGACCCACCGACTTCCGCGTCCTCGAGGGACAGGCTTCGTATTCCCGGTGCGCCCAGCTTGGCACCACGAAGACTCACCGCGCCACCGATACGAGCCCGGGTCAGGTTGACCGTCTTCTCAGACTTTATGTACGCCCACTCGACATCTCCTCCGACAGTGAGATTGTGCGCGTCTATACCACCCGCGAACACGCTGTTGTAGAGCCTTAGATAGGGCGCACTGGCATCTCGGAATAGAACCGGGGTTTCCAGGTGGGTGAGCCTGCACGAAACCAACTCCAGAGGGCAGCGCAGGGCGACACCCCGAAGATCCAGATGATCAGGAATGGTCGCCCCGTGTAGGCGAACAGCCCGAACCGACTTCACTTCGCCGTCGTCGTCGAGACTCAGCTCGCCATGCCCGGAAACCAGCTGGTAGACAACCTGTGCCCTGATGTGGTTTTCCCGCGAAGGTTCACGCTTTCCGACGGGGCCGTAGGTCGAATCGCCCGCCTCCCAGCGGCTCCCCGTCATCGAGCATTTGACCAGCTCCAGCTCCGCGGCGGTGAGCTCATCAGGCTTGAGAAGGGCGGGACCAGACAGCATCGAACCTCCATCGATTCTCCACACGGAGTCGTTCGAAGCAGGTGGTTCGCTACAGGCCGTCACACCATGATCGGCGGACACGAAGGCTCATGCCGAGACAAGGGCCACTCCGTGCCGCCCCTGGCCGGTCACGCGCGCCGCGTCGAGTACCAACTGAGCGAATTCCCTGCCGCGCGCCATCGGCAGGTAGTGCCCAGCGTTCGGCACCGTGACGAGGCGCCCGTCGGCGCAGGCGTCGAGGAAGCTGCGTTCGTGGCGGCGGAAATGGTCGCGTGAGCCGTTGATCAGCCAGGTGGGGCCCGGATAGGTCGCCAGTACTGCGAGCACATCGAAGCGGCAGAGAGCATCGGCGACATCCGGGATCACCTCGGTCGCGATGCCGCCGCCGATCACGGCCTCGGCGAGCTTCGGCGGCAGCGCGGTCCGGAATTGCCTGCGGCTGAGTCCTTCTCCCCGGTCCGGGAGCCGCGTGAGAAGGCGGTGCGCGAGGCCGAAGAGCACGTCCAGCGTCTTGCCTGGCAGGTAGGTGGAACCCGCGACGACGAGCCCGGCCACGCTTTCCGGATGCCGTGCGGCCGCGGCCGTCGCGACGTAGCCACCGAGTGAGTGCCCGACGACCAGGGCGGGCTCGTCGATGGCTCCGGCGACGGCGTCCACCGCGCCGTCCAGGGTGAAGCGCTCGCCGCGGCGGCTGCCGTGTCCCGGGAGGTCGATCGCTTTCGCGGGATGGCCCAGCAGGCCGAGCTGCTCGGACCAGGCGGCGCCACTGAGCCGGATGCCGTGGATGAAGACGACGGGAACCATGGACGACCTCCTGAATGCAACGCACCGTTGCGTTGCAAAGTACAGCCGTTCTCAGCGCAACGCAACGGTGCGTTGTATTCTCTGGTCGTGAGCACGCAGAACGGTCCGCGCAAGGCCGAGGCAATCTTCGCCGCCACCCTCGAACTACTGGCCGAAAACGGTTACGAGAAGCTCGCCATCGAGGCCGTCGCGGCCCGGTCCGGCGTCAACAAGACGACGCTGTACCGGTGGTGGCCGTCGAAGGACGCGCTCCTGGCGGCGGCACTGCGCGATTCGGGACTGTTCGCCCTCGATGTCCCGGACACCGGCAGCCTGCGCGGCGATCTTCTCGCCGTGGCGACCCACATCCTCCGGCTGCTCACCTCGGAACACACCTCACCCGCCGTCATCGCGACCCTCACCGCCGGGCCGCGCCGCCCTGAACTCGGCGAGGTCGCGCGGAGTTTCTTCGCCGACCGCATGGCGCGAGAGAAGCCGATCTTCGAACGGGCCGCCGCGCGGGGCGAAGTGCGCGACGACGTCGATCCGGTCCTGGTGATGGATCTGCTCGCGGGGGCGATCTGGTTCCGGCTGCTCCTGCGCGGCGGCGAAGCCGATCCGGAATTCGTCGAACAGGCCGTCGACACGGTACTGGCCGGTGCCGCGTGAAAATCCCGCTGAAGATCGAATCCGAACGGCTCGAAGATTATCTCGTCGCCGACGCGGTGATCGATCACGATCATCCGCTGATCCGCGAAACGGCTGACAGACTGTCACCGACCGGCGGCACCGAAGCCGACGTGATTCGTTCGATGTTTCACTTCGTGCGCGACGAGATCGCCCATACGGTGGACACCGCCGATTCCCGGGTCACCCTTCTGGCCTCGGAGACGCTAAGCGAGCGTGTCGGGCTTTGCTACGCGAAGGCCCATCTGCTGGCCGCTTTGCTGCGCAGCCAAGGCATCCCGGCCGGCTTCTGTTATCAGCGAATCGGCGTTCTGCACGGGCTCAACGGCGTGTACATCGCCGGACCGGACCGGTGGATCCGGCTCGACCCGAGAGGGAACGAGAACGGCGCGGACGCTCATTTTCCTTCCCTGCTAAGGGATTCGCCGGAGGACGAGCGGCTCGCGTGGACCCTGGACCCAGCCAAGGGCGAGATCGACTTCCCCACCGTCTACACCACGCCGTCTTCGAAGGTCGTCGAAACTCTGTCGTCGGCGAAGCCCAGTCCCGGCTGGTACGAGGGAATCCTTCCGCACTCTCCGTGAGTGGTTTTTCCGCGTTCCGGGGAAACCCCGGCGGCGAACAAGGTATAGCCGTGCGTCACGTTCGCTGTTGGTACCTTTCCCCCGAATTTCTTATTTCGACATTGTCACGATGCGCGTAGAGTAACTCCCCGCACTCGAACAGATACGCAATGCGTTCGTCCGTTCGAGTGCGGATCAAGGAGGTGAACCCCGTGCCCGCGGAAGCCGACCGGCTCCGCCGTACCCCATTGCAAGAGATCTTCTGGACCAGGACGAGCCTGCTGCTCACCGTACTGGTCGTCGTCGCGGGCCTCAGCCTGTGGATCTCCAGCATGATGGATCCCGGCGCCGGAAAGACGCTGCTCACTTCACTGGGCACCGGCACCCTGATCTCCGCGGTGGTCGGTTTCGGCCAGACCCTGATCACCGCCACCGCGTCACAACGCGCGATGGTGACCCCGGTGATCGAGGAAAGCCGCCGCGCACTGGAGGCGCTCAGCGCCGAATACCGTTCGCTCAACAAGGAATTCTTCCCCACCCACGTCTTCGAGGCGACCACCGTTCCGGATCCGATGTTCAACCGGGTCCTGACCGAAGACCTCGACGCGACCCGGCACTACTTCTTCCGCGGGTTCTCCGGCAGGCACGCCGCGGCCCGTTTGCTGTTGTCCCGCAGTGAAAGAGAGCTTCGCGCGGTCATCGCCGACCCGCGCGACGAGGGCGCCATCAGTGGCAGGGCGCGCTATCTCCTTCGCAGCGAAGAAGCGGGCGTGGACTACGAGACGATCCAGGCCAGGCTCAACGACGAGATCAGCATCGGCCTGGTCGGGTTGTTCCTGGCTCGCGGCCGGTGTTCGCTGGTGGACATCACCGTCGTCGCCGACCCGCCGCTGGACCGGCTCGAAGTGTTCGACGAGAGCGTTTGGGTGACCTTGTACAGCGACATCCGCGGCGCGACCACGCTGTATCCGCGAACGCTGCGGTTCAGCGAAGGTTCCTTTCTGTACAACAAGGAGCGCTCGGAGTTCCTGCGGGTGTCCCAGTCCCGTTCCGGACGGCATTTCCGCATCTCCACCACCACGACGAGGACGGACTTCCTCGCCCTGTACGAAAAGATCACCGGATCCCCACTGTCCGAAGAGAACTTCCTGGAACTGGAAGGGAAATTCCACGCCTTCCGGAAGGAGTTCACCGAACTCGCCGAGTTGAACCCCTGACCTCTCGGCGTCGCAGAGCACTAGATTTGAGGAGCTGAAGTTGCTCACTCGCTTGTCCCCCCTCACCCGGCTCTCCGCGCTGCTCCGGACCACGGACCTGCCACTGGCGCAGCACTGGCAGATCGTCGACGAGATCTTCCGGGACTGGACGTCACGACCCGACCTGCACGACGACCTTCGCGAGCACCTGGATTCGCTGAGCCCGGACGAGGCGAGCGCGGTATCCGAACGGTCCCGGGAGACCACCACCCATTTCGCCTGGTGCCTCCTCGACTCCCCGACGGACCCCTTTTCGGTCTGGTTGCACGAGTACAAGGCACCGGAAGACTGGCGTGAGGGCTACGCCGATTCCGTGCACAACCACAGGTATCACTTCTGCACCACGATCCTCCGTGGCAACTATGTCCACGAGCGGTATTCGACCCTGCGCGACCAGCTCTCCGGATTGATCACATCGGTTCGGTTACGACGTAGCACGCTGTGTCAGACGGGCGCGGTAGGCGTCATGTACGCGGACGAGTTCCATCGGATTCCCGAAGCCACCGAAGGGACTATGACGTTTTTGGTGAAATCACGCCCCGTAAGCGAGTTCAGTCTTTCCTATGACCCGAAGACCGGAATGGGACATCGTCACGTTCCGGTGGAGGTCCGATTGGGGGACCTGGCCGGCCGCATCTAACTACACACCGCCGTCGAAGGCGCATACCATTACTCCACCCGTCTGTAAACGGGATCGGAGAGGTGTATGCGCGCGCGAAAGAGCACGATTCCTTCCCAGACCATCGACGCCGTCGAGCAGCGCGTCCGGCAACTGTGCTGGCGCTATGCGGACAAACTGCAATTCCACGGCTGGCACCATGTCAGTTTCGTCCGGGCCAAGGCCGCGGGGTTCGCCGAGCACAACGGTGCCGATCGTACCGTCGTCGAGGTGGCGGCACTGGTGCACGACGTGAACTACATCGTGCTCCGGAACTCCCCCGCGGCCGCCGGGCGAGACCTCCGTTTGGGCATCCTGCGTGAATGCGGGGTCGAGGAGAGCGTCGCCCGGTGGATCGACGAACTCGTCGACGAAGCCGAAATGGCCACCAGAGGCCGGCACATCTCGCTCGAGGCCCAAGCGTTGAGCGACGCCGACACGCTGTTCAAGGCGTTGCCGGTGACGCCCGTCGTCCTCGCTCACCGTTATCTGCGGGAGAACGGGTTGAGCCTCCGCGAACTGGCGCACAAGATCGTCGGCGAACAACGCGACGTCCACGACAGCGGCTACTACTTCTACAACCCCAAAGCCGCGGAGAACTACTCTCGATGGGCGTTGGCGAATCTCCAGTTGTGGCAGTGCATCAAGGAGGCTGTCGACGATCCGACGGTCGTCGAACTCCTCGACGCGGTGCATGCCGTGGACGCCATGGACTTCGAGCCCGCGGCTTCCTAAGTGTCTTAGCGCTGTCCGTAGCCGCGGAGTTTCTCCACGACGTGCTCGATCTCGGCGGGCGGGAGCAGATTCGGTGTTCCCGCCGCCCGGGCCGTCAGCCAGACCTGGCAGACCCATTCGAGCTGCTGTGCCCGGCTGTACGCGGAACCGAGACTGTCGCCGAAGGTGGTGGTGCCGTGATTGGCCAGCAGGCAGCCTCGGCGGCCCTCCAGGGCCTCCAGCATGGCCTTGGCGAGCTCTTCGGTGCCGTACGTCGCGTAGGGCGCGACGCGGGCCGTCGGGCCGATCGCGGCGAGCATGTAGTGGATCGGCGGCACCTCGGTGACGAGAGTCGAGACGGCCGTGGCGTGCACGGAATGCGTGTGCACCACGGCCGAGATCGCCTTGCCGTCCGGATCAGCCGCCTGCCGATACACCGTGAGGTGCATCGGCAGTTCACTGGTGGGCTTGAGGGAGCCCTCGACGATCTCGCCGTCGAGGCGGACCACCGGTACGTCCTCCGGCCGCAGCCCGGCGTAGTCGACCCCGGTCGGCGTCACCGCGATCAGCTCACCCTGCCTCGCGGAAACGTTCCCGGACGTGCCGACCACGAGTCCGTCGGCGGTCATCCGACGTGCGAATTCACAGACCGCCAAGCGTTCTTTGGCCAGGATCACCCTCACAACCTCCACAGTCCACGAGCCGCGGCCAGTGAGGCCTGGTAGTCGGCGTAGCCCTGCTCGTAGAAACTTACGTTCCCGGGGCGGACCTCGACGACGCGGGCGCTCTCCGCCCACAGGTCCCTGTCGACCGGTTCGCCGAGCGCGTCCGCGGCGACGATCACCGCTCCCCGGGCGCCGACCCCGGGATCGCCAGGGATCACGATGGGCCGCCCCAGAACGTCGGCGAAGATGCGCGTCCACTCCCGTGAGCGGACCCCGCCACCGCAGGCGTACAACGTGCCGGTGAGCCCGGCCGCGTCGAAGCAGTGCTTCGCCGCGTACGCGATCGACTCGCACAGCGCGCGGACGACGTCGCCACGCTCGCTCTCCAGGCTCAGCCCGGAGAACTGCGCCCTGGCAGAGGAGTCGACGAACGGCGCTCGCTCACCGGACGCGGACAAGAACGGCAGCGCGCGAACGCCGCCCGCGCCGGGTTCGCTCGCGTCGAGCAAGGGACCGATCTCCTCGACCGCGATCCCGAACAGACGGCACACCCAGTCGATTCCCGCGGTGCCGACCATCGCCGGCATCGCCCGGAGGAACTCGCCTTCCTCCGGGGTGCAGAGGAACATCCCCGCGGGCTCGCCCTCCGGATCGAACACCGCCGAATCCGTCAGGACCTGGCAGGCGAGCGTGGTCCCGGCGGTGAGAATGCCGTCCCCCGCCCGTCGCACACCGGCGCCGATGGCACTCGCGGGCAGGTCGAACGGCCCGGCCGTGACCGGCAGCCCGGCGGGAAGACCGAGCAGGCCGGCTCCCCGCTCGTCCAAGCGGAACACCGTCTTCGGCGCCGCCGGCTCCGCGAAGAGGCTCCGGCGATGGGAGAGGCCGACGGCCGCGATGGCGTCTTCGTCGTAGCGGCGCGTGGCGGGGTCGAGGAAAGGCAGCGACGCGTCCGACGCGTCGACGGTGATCTCGCCGGTCAGTCGTTGGAGCACCGCGTCGACGCAGTAGCCCGCCACCACAGCCCTGTCGAGCGACTCGGGTTCATGAGTGTCCAAAAAGGACATGATCGCCGCGGCGCAGCCGGGGAACATGCCCGACGCGGTACGGCGGAACACTTCCCTGGTCACCCCGGCCGCCTGCCAGTCGGCCAGCAGCGAGTTCGCCCGCCCGTCGAGCCAGGAGATCGCGGGCCGCACGGCCTCCCCGGCTTCGTCGCGCAGCCACAGTCCGTCGCCCTGACCGGTGAGCGCCAGCGCGGTGACCGGGCCGTCGAGACCGGCGGCGACCTCGCGCACCACCCTCGCCACGGTGCCGAGCACCTGGTCGAGGTCTTGTTCGACCAGCCCGCCCGGCAGGTGGTGCACCTCGGACGTGGTGCACGCGCTCGCGACGGACATCCCGGCCTTGTCGAAGACGACCGCCTTGGTCAGTGACGTGCCGATGTCGACGCCGATGATCATGGCCGCAGAACCCCGGGATTCGCCAGGTTCGCGAGCGCCTCCCCGCGGGAGTACCGGCCGACCTCGGCGGCGACGATGCTCGCCGCCCGCTCCGCCGTCTGCTTGCTGGCACCGGCGAGATGCGGGGTCGCGATCACGTTCGGCGCGTCCCGCAAGGCCCAGTCCGCGGGCGGCGGTTCGACGTCGTACACGTCGAGCGCGAGCGCGCCGAGCCGTCCCGAGCGCAGGGCTTCCGGCAGCGGGGAGTAGTCCAAGAGGCCGCCACGTGCGGTGTTGACCAGTACCGCGCCCTGCGGCAGCAGCGCGAGTTTGGCGGCGTCGATCAGGTGGCGGGTCTCTTCGGTGAGCCGGGCGTGCAGGCTCACCACGAAGCTGCGGCGCAGCAGTTCGTCCAGGTCGACGAGCTCCGCACCGTCGGCGCCGATCCGGGCGGGGTCGGCGAACGGATCCGCGACCAGCACCTTCGCGCCGAACGCGACGAGCACCTTGGCCACCCGCGCGCCGATCGCGCCGTAGCCGACCAGGCCGACGGTGGTCCCGTCGAGTTCGAGACCGGTCTGGTCGTAGGCGTAGTAGTCGCCGCGCCAGGTCCCGCCCAGCAGTTCGGCCGACGACGTCGAGATCCGGCGCATCGCGGCCAGGATCATGCCGACCGCGAATTCGGCGGCGGCACCGGCGTTGCGGCCGGGCGCGTACGTCACCGCGACACCCGCCTCGGTGGCCGCGGCGAGGTCGACGTTGACCGGACCTCCCCGGCACACCGACACGAGCTTGAGGCCCGGCGCGGCCGCGAACACCTGCTTGGTGAAAGGCGCCATCTGGGTCACCACGACCTCGGCGCCCGCCAGCGCCTCGATCACCTGCTCCTCGGTGCCGCTGGCCTCGTGCACGTTCGCGACCGGGCCGAACGGCTCCACCGGCCACGGCAGCGTCAGTTCCGAGAACTCGTGCCCGGCGCCGATCTCGGCGCGGACGGCGTCGGCCAGCAGGCCGGTGCCGACGAAATGGTCTCCCGCAGCGAGTATCCGCAACTCTGCGTCCTCTCTCCGTGCCCGGATCGGGCAGTGAGTTCTAGTGAGCTTGCTCGTATTCGGTGATGTGCGCGACCTTGCTCGCACTGGCCGAGGCCGGGTCGAAGCGGTAGCCGACCCATTCGGCGACGATCTTCTTCGCCAGTTCCGGGCCGATCGCCCGCGCACCGAAGGTGATCACCTGGCAGTCGTTCGACTTGACCGAACGCTCGGCCGAGTACGAGTCGTGCGCGACCGTGGCCCGGACACCGGGAACCTTGTTCGCCGAGATGGCCATGCCGATCCCGGTGCCGCAGACCAGGACCCCGCGATCCGCCTCGCCTCGCGCGATCGACTCCGCCGCCGCGAGTCCGAGGAGCGGATACGCCTTGTCGTCCGATCCATCGGCCACGCCCAGGTCGGTGACCTCGTCCACCCTGTCGTCGGCGAGGAGCAGGTCACGCAGCTGGTCTTTGAGTGCCACCCCGGCGTTGTCCGCCGCCACCACGATCCGCATTCAGTCTTCCTTTCCCAGAGCCTGGCCGACCGCGGTGACGAGCAGCGCGAACGAGGTGGCCCCGGGATCGGGGTGCCCTTTGCTCCGCTGCGCCAACCGCGCCGCCCGTCCCTTGGCGGGCAACAGGTCCGCCGTGACCTCGGCCGCGCTCACCGCGACCTGGGCCGCCTTCTGCCATGCCTGCGGGACGTCGGCGCCCGCCTCGGCCTGTTCGCGCAACGCCAGCCGGAACGGCTCGATGGCGTCGAGCATGGTCTTCTCGCCGGGCTCCGCCTTGCCCAGTTCGACGAACGCCGTCACGGCGCCGTCCACGGCGTCCGCGAGGACTGTCGCGGTGACCTCGTCGCCGGGCCGGCCCTGGATTCCGGCACCGGTTTCGGCCAGCAGGACGCCGTACAGTGCTCCGGACGCGCCGCCAGCCGCGTCGGCGAAGGCCGTCCCCGCCGCCAAAAGCGCGGTGGACAACGACTCTCCGTCACGCCTCGCCGCGGCCACCGCGGCCCGCATCCCCCGGGTCATGCCCAAGCCGTGGTCACCGTCGGCGGCGACCGCGTCCAACCTGCCGAGTTCGGCTTCGTTGGCTTCGATGACGTGCAGGGCCGCCGTCAGCGCGCGGTCCACGATGCCTTGTCCAGGCTCGGTCTCCGCCAGCAGTGAGTCCACTGTGGACTCCAGCGGAACCTGGGCCAGCGCGGCGCCGGTGCTCCGGTAGCCCGGGGTGTCACAAGGTGCGGCGTAGAGCTCGGCGAGTTCGTCGTCGAGCACCAGGATCGACAACGAGACACCGGCCATGTCGAGTGACGTGACGAACTCGCCGACCTCGGCGTGCAGCGGGCTGAGCCCTGCCTCGGCGAGCCGCTCGTGCACCCGGGTGTAGGTCGCGAACATCTCTTCGTATTTGGTGCGGCCCAGCCCGTTCAGCAGGACCACCACGCGCCCGTCGCCCACGGGTAATTCCGGGAGGAGTCCGTCGACCAGTTCGTCGGCCAGTTCCCGGGCGCTCAGCCTGCCGACGGTGCGCACGCCGGGCTCGCCGTGGATGCCGAGCCCCAGTTCCATCTCGCTCTCGCCGACGGTGAACAGCGGGGCGGACGCGCCGGGCAGAGTGCAGCCGCCGAACGCCACCCCGAAGGTCCGGGTGTTCGCGTTCGCCTTCTCCGCCAGCGCGTGCACGGCGGCCAGGTCGTCACCTCGTTCGGCGGCGGCGCCCGCGATCTTGAAGACCAGGAAGTCGCCCGCGACACCGCGACGCCGTTCCGGCTCGTCCGCGGGGCCGCTGGCGATGTCGTCGGTGACCAGGATCGTGCGGCTCTCGACGCCCTCGGCCGCCAGCCTGCGCGCGGCGAGCCCGAAGTGCAGGACGTCGCCTTGGTAGTTGCCGTAGCCGAAGAGCACTCCGGCACCGCTCTCCGCGGCCCGTGCCGTGCGGTAGACCTGCTCGGCGCTCGGGCTGGTGAACACGTCGCCCACCACCGCGCCGTCCGCGAGGCCGGGGCCGACCAGTCCGGCGAACGCGGGATAGTGCCCGCAGCCACCGCCGATCACCACCGCGACCTTGCGCCGGGTCTCTTCTCGGCGCAGCACGCCGTAGGCGCCGGGGACCTTGCGCACCGAACGCCCGTAGGCGGTGACGAACCCGTCCAGCCAGTCGCGTTTGAACGTCTCCGCGGCACCCAGAACCGTCATCGCCCGCTCGCCTCCGCGAATTCGCCGGACAGGTACGCGAGCAGCTTGCGGCGCACGTCGTCGTTGTTCTCCGCGACCGCGGCGGCCAGTTCCAGCGCGTCCGGCTTCGGCGGGTACACCGGGTTCGGCAGCGCGATCACGGTGAGCCCGGCCGCGGCGGCGGCGCGGATGCCGTTGCTGGAGTCCTCGACGCCCAGACATTCCTCACCGGACCGGCCGAGCCTGGCGGCGGCTTCGAGGTAGACGTCCGGGCTCGGCTTGCCCCTGGCGACCTCGGCGCTGGAAACGGTCGCGCTGAACTCGCCGGTGAGCCCGTGCTTGTCGAGGACCGCGTCGATCACGCGGCGGGCGGCCGACGACGCCAGCGCGACCGGCACCTTCGCGCTCACCTCGCGGACCATCTCGCCGGCGCCCGGCAGCAAGGGCGCCTCTCCCGCCTCGATCGCGGCGATCATGCCGTCCACCACGGCACGCTCGACCTCGGCCGGGCTTTCCGAGGTGCCGGACCGCTTCGCGAGGTAAGCGGCCCATTCGGGCGCGCTCATCCCTTGTACGGACGCGGTGTCCTCAGCGGTCCACTCGGTCCGGTGCCGGGCGGCGTACGCCACCCAGTTCTCCTCCCAGAGGTGTTCACTGTCGACGAGGACACCGTCCAGGTCGAACACCACCGCGGCGAGTGCCATCCGGCATCTCCTTTCACATCGATGCTGTTAAGTTAACATCGATGATGTGATCTAGGCAAGCTTCGAGGAGGGATCCCGTGGTCGCACGGTTGTTATTGGCACGGCACGGCCAGACCGAATGGCATGCCGAGAACCGCTACGCGGGCAGCAGCGACGTTGCCCTGACCGAGGAGGGGCTCAGGCAGGCGGACGAACTCGCCGGGTTCGCCGCGGCGGCCGGGCCCACGGCCGTCTACTGCTCGCCGCAGAGCCGGGCACGTCGCACGGCGGAGCCGTCGGCCGAGGCCTTGGGCCTGCCGTTGCGAGTGGTCGGCGAACTGCGTGAAGTCCACTTCGGACTGATGGAAGGACGTACCAGGAAAGAGCTGGCGGAATCGGATCCCGATGCGGTCGCGAGGTTTCTCGCCGACCCCGTGACCGGCGCGTTTCCCGGTTCCGAGCCGCCCGCGGACGCGGCCGCCCGCGGCGCGAAAGCCCTGCGCGGGATCGCCGAAGAAGCGCCGGGCGAGACTGTGCTGGTCGTCGCGCACAACACCCTGATCAGGCTGACCTTGTGCGCACTGCTCGGCCTCCCGCTCGAGAGCTACCGCACGGTGTTCCCGCGCCTCGACAACGCGGCCGTCACCGAGCTCGCGATCGACGGCACGCGCACCGGCCTGCTGCGCCTCAATCAGCCGGCGGGCACGCGATACTGAACCCCATGAGCGATGAGAAGACGGCCGGCGCGAGCGCACACTCTCGTAACACGCGCCAGCGGCAGATCACCGAACACGTCTTCGAGTCCGGCTCCGCCACCATCTCCGACCTGGTGGAACTCACCGGCGTCAGCACGATGACCGTGCACCGGGACGTCGACGAACTGGCCCGGCGCGGCCTGTTGCGGAAGTACCGGGGCGGCGTGTCGGCCATGCCGTCGACGGTGTTCGAAAGCAACGCCGACTACCGGATGAACGTGCACTCCGAGGAGAAGGCGGCGATCGCCGCGCACGCGCTCGCCCGCGTCGAACCGGGGATGTCGATCCTGCTCGACGACTCCACGAGCGCGCTCGCGCTGGCGAAGATGCTGCACAGCGTCACGCCGCTGACCGTCGCGACGAACTACCTCGGCGCCATCGAACTCCTCAAAGGCGTCCCCGACCTGCGGCTCATCTGCATCGGCGGCGACTACTCCGCGACCCACGACTCGTTCCTCGGCATGCAGAGCCTCGAAGCGATCGAACGGATCACCGTCGACGCGACCTTCGTTTCGACCTCGGCGATGAACACGCGGATGACCTTCCACCAGGAGCCGGAGATCGTGATGCTGAAGCGCGCGATGCTGGCCAGCGCCCGGACGAAAGTGCTGCTGATGGACCACAGCAAGACCGAACGCGCGGCGCTGCACCGGCTGGCGCCGCTGAGCGACTTCGACGTGCTGATCGTCGACGACGGCGTGGAAGACCACCTGGCCGAGGAGATGCGGAGCCAGGTCGAAGTGGACATCGCGGAGCTCTGAGGCGGACGCCCCCGCACTACGGCCGGACCGGAGGATTCGGATCCGGCCCGCGAAGTACATGAAGCGGGCGAGATAACGGCAGGCCGGCCTGGCTTGGCGCGAGTGGCGACTCGGGTCAGGGCCAAGCGCGTCTCGGATACCTGCCGTCGGGCCGGTTCTTCGTGACCGGAGGGACGACTCGCGTGATCAGACGGACGACACGTGTGATCAGACGGACGACTCGCGGCGGACCCCGGCCCGAGTCGTGTCGTCCGTCCGATCACGCGAGTTCGCCACCCAATCACGCGAGTCACGCCTTCCGGCTCACGACCACCCGGACCGAACGGGCGCGCGAGGCTAACACGAAAATCCCACCGATGTAACATCTTGAAAGTTAAGTTAACACGATCCATGATACGCTGATCACGACGTCATGGAGGCGTGTATGAACCAGGTAACACTGCCGTTATCGCGATCCGGGAGCGGGTTCGCCCGCATGCTGAACCGCTGGGGCCTGCCCGCCCCGCTGTTCCTCGGCTACGCCGGGCTGCTGCTGTTCATGATCGGCGACGGGGTCGAGTCGGGCTTCATCGCGCCGTTCATGGCGGACAACGGCGCGGGCACCGAGATCAAGGCCTCGTACGTGATCACCGTGTACGGCGTCGCCGTGATGCTGGCGTCGTGGCTGTCGGGCGCGTTGTCGGACCTCTGGGGCCCGCGCCGGGTGATGATGATCGGCCTGGCCATCTGGCTGGTGTTCGACGTCCTGTTCCTCGCGGTCGCGGTATCCGGTGAGAACTACCCGTTAATGCTGGTGTTCTACGGCCTCCGAGGCTTCGGCTATCCGATGTTCGCGTTCGGTTTCCTGGTCTGGATCACCGCGGTGGCGCCGGTCGCCAGGCTGGGCGCGGCCGTGGGCTGGTTCTACTTCGCCTTCACCGGCGGGCTGCCGACGCTGGGCGCGCTGGTCGCGAGCTTCACGAACCCGGTGCTGGGCCAGTACGGCACGCTCTGGGTGTCGGTGGCGCTGCTCGCGCTCGGCGGCTTGCTGGCGATCTTCGGGGTCCGGCAGCGGACGGGGTACACCCGGCTCGCGCCGCCGGACGTGAAACCGGTGCAGAGCCTCGTCTCCAGCGTGTCGATCGCGTGGAAGAAGCCCCGCGTCGGCGTCGGGATGCTCGTCCGTGTCATCAACACCGCGCCCGAGTTCGGCATGCTCGTGTTCTTCCCGACGATCTTCATCGAGGGCATCGGGTTCGGCGAGAGCCGCTGGCTGCTCCTGGTCTCGGTCATCTACGGCACGAACATCTTCTTCAACCTGATCTTCGGCGTGCTGAGCGACCGGATCGGCTGGCGCACCACGATCTTCTGGTTCGGCGCGATCGGCTGCGCGATCTCGATCCTGTTGCTCTACTTCGTCCCGGTCGCGATGGGCGCCGAGTACTACTGGCTCGCCCTGCTCGTCGGCGCGCTGTACGGCGCCACGCTCGCCGGGTTCGTGCCGATCTCGGCGCTGCTCCCCTCGCTCGCCCCGGAGAACAAGGGCGGCGCGATGGCCCTGCTGAACCTGGGCGCGGGTGCGGCGGCGTTCGTCGGGCCGGCGATCGTCAGCGTGTTCCTCGGACCGCTGGGCGCGGCCGGAGTGGTGATCGTCTTCGCCGCGCTGTACCTCGTCGCCGCCGTCATGGTGCGCTACCTGAAGTTGCCCGAAGAGACGGCGAAGGCGATCGAAGAGGACAAGAGCCTGCAGCAAGTCGGAGAGAAGGTCGTCACCACGTGAACCAACCCGTCACGATCGGGATCGACGTCGCCACCGCGGGGGTCCGTGCCCTCGCGGTGCGCGGCGGCACCGTCCTCGCTTCGGCCGCCGAGCCACTGCCCGCACCGGTCCGCGACGAACGCGGGCACAGCGAGCAGGACGCCCGGTCCTGGTGGCCCGCGGTGGAGACGGTGCTGGCGAAGGTCACCGGCGAGCTGCCGGGCAGGGGCGGCGAGGTCGTCGCGGTGGCCGTCGCCGCGACGTCGGGGACGATCGTCGGGGTCGACACCTCGGGTGAACCGGTCACGCCCGCGCTGATGTACGACGACAGGCGCGGCACGGAGCTCAACCGCAAGGCCACCGAACTCGGTGAGGATCGCTGGCGGCGACTCGGTTTCGGCGTGGCCGCCACGGCCGCGCTGGGCCGGATCGCCTGGCTGTCCGAGCACGTCCCCGACGTCGCCGGGGTCCGGCACACGCCCGATCTGATCGCCGCGAAGCTCACCGGCGGACCGGCGGCGAGCGACTGGTCGCATGCCTTGAAAAGCGGCTACGACCCGCGTGCCGGCGAATGGTCACACGAGGTCTTCGAGGCCTTGGCGGTGCCGGAGGACCTGCTCCCGCCGGTGGTCGCGCCGGCCACCGTGCTGGGCACGGTGTCCCGTCCGGTCGCCGGGCTCCCGGCGGGCTGCGCGGTCGTGGCCGGGATGACCGACGGCTGCGCGGGCCAGCTCGCTGCCGGAGCGGTCGCCCCGGGGAGTTTCGTCGGGATCCTCGGCACGACGTACGTGCTCAAAGGGGTCACCGAAGACCTGGTGCCGGACCCGACAGGGGCGATGTACAGCCACCGTCATCCGGACGGCTGGTGGCTGCCCGGTGGCGCGTCGAACACCGGCGGCGAGGCCGTCGCCGGGCAACGGAACCTTCCCGGGCTCGACGCGGCGGCGGCCGCGCGCGGCCCGGCGAAGGTGATCGCGTATCCGTTGCGGCGCAAAGGTGAACGCTTCCCGTTCGCCAGCGCGGACGCGGAGGGCTTCGTGTCTGGCGACGCCGGTGAGGTGGAGTTGCACCGGGCCAGGCTGGAGGGTGTCGCGTTCCTCGAACGGCTGGCTCTGGACCATCTGCGCCGGCTCGGTGTCGCGATCACCGAACCGCTGCTGGCGGCGGGCGGCGGTAGCAAAAGTCCTTTGTGGACGCGCATCAGGGCGACCGTCACCGGGCTCGGGCTGAGGGTGTCACCGCAGGCCGAAACGGGGTACGGCGCGGCCCTGCTCGCCGCGGCGGGAGTACTGCCGGGTGGTCTCGGCGAGGCGTCGGAAGGGCTCGGCAAGGGAACGCTGGTCGAACCCGACGAGCGCGAGAGTGCCGCGCTCACCGAGTCCTACCTGCGGTTCTGCACCGAACTGCACACCAGGGGCTGGATCGACGACGAGCTGTTCGCCGTCGTCCAGCGTTGAGAGAACTTGGCTGAGAGAACAGAGTTGAGAGATCAGGAAGGACGTGGGCCGTTGGACTTGGTAGGAGCCGGCTTCGGCGTGGCCTCAGGCTTCGATGCTTCCGGCTTGGCCGCCCCGGCGTCCGGAGCAGCCTCCGTGGCGGCGTCGGGAGCGGGAGCCAGCAGCCGGATGGCCTCCTGGACGGCGACGTCCGTGGCGGAAAGCCGATCGGCGACCTTCGACCGGAGTTCCAGCGAGAGCTTCCGGGCCTGCTGAGCCTCGGCCTGCTGGGTCTTCGCGTCGGTGAGAGCCTCCGCGACCTGCTCCTGCTTCGCCGCGATGTCCTCCGCCGAAGACTTCTCCGACTTGGCGATCTTCTCCGCCGAGATCCGCTCCGCTTCTGCACGTTTGTCCGCCGAAACCCGGTCGGCCTCCGCGATCTTGTCCGCGGACGCCTTCTCCGCTTCCGCACGACGAGCGGCTGAGGCCTCCTCGGCCTTCTTGTCCGCGGCGGCGCGGGTCCGGACGCTTTCCAGGTCCAGTTCCTTGCGCTTCTGCGCCGCTTCGGAGTTCAGGCGCTCGATCTCGGCTTTGGCGTCCGCGAGCAGTTTCTCCCGCTCGGTCTGCGCGTCCTTGGCCGCTTTTTCGCTCGCGCGCTGCGTCTCGTGGGCGTATTTGTCCGCTTCGGTCCGGGTCGACTTGGCGTCGGCCTCCGCGGCGGCCTTGAGGTCGGCGATCTCCTCCTCGGCGAGCTGCATCATCATGCGGACGCGTTCGGCCATCGCGCCGGCGCCGGACGGACTCGAACTCATCCGTACGAGGGCGGCCTTGGTCTCGTCCAGTTCCTTCTGGGCGTGGCCGAGCGCCTTGGTGAGTTCACCGGCGGTCGCCACGGCCTCGTCGCGGTTGCGCGAGGTCTGCTTGATTTCGGCCGTCAGCTCGACGAGACGCTCGTCGACCTGACGCTTGTCGTAACCGCGGACAGCGACCGCGAACTGGGACGATTTCGCTGAGGGCGCCTGAGGCGCCGTCTTCTCAGGAGCGACCATGGCGGACACCTTAATGAGCTTGGGCCCGTCAGGCAGTACCGCCAAACGGCTGCACTCGGCGTGCGGCGGGCCGGTCACATGGCATCCTGCATTGTTGACAGGTGGTAAGCAGAGGAGGCCCGGTTGGACATCTCGGCGATCCTCGAAGACATCCGCGAGCATTGGCATGTCTACGCCACGATGCCGTTCATCGCGGCGCTCATCGGCTACATCACGAAACGCGTCGCCATCGAGATGATGTTCCGGCCGCTGGAGTTCGTCGGGATCAAGCCGTTCCTCGGCTGGCAGGGAGTCATCCCGGCCAACTCGCGCCGGATGGCGACCACCGCCGTCGACCTGCTGACCCGGAACCTCGTCGATCCGCAGGAGATCTTCTCCCGGCTCGATCCCGACGAGGTCGTCAAGGAACTGGAGGAACCGCTCCTCAAAGCCGTCGAGGACGTCACCCGCGAGGTGATGGAGCAGTACCAGCCCCGGCTATGGGAGCTGCTGCCGACGCGGGCGCAGCGGATGCTGGTCGACCAGGTCCGCGCGCAGGCGCCGAAGGTCGTCGCGAGGTTGATGCGCGAGGTGTCGACGAACATCGACGAGGTCCTCGACGTCAACGGGATGCTGATCAACGCGATGGTCCGGGACAAATCGCTCACCTGCCGCCTGATCAAGGAGGTCGCGACCCCGGAACTCCGCTTCATCGCCCGGTCCGGCATCTGGTTCGGCTTCGTGATCGGCCTGGTCCAGTTCGTCGCGTGGGCGCTGACGAAACAGCCGTTGATCATGCCGATCTTCGGTTTCGTCACCGGGTTCGTCACCGACTGGCTGGCCCTGAAAATGATCTTCTACCCGCGTGAGCCGCGCCGGTTCCTGTTCTTCAGCTGGCAGGGCATGTTCCAGAAGCGCCGTCAGGCCGTCGCCAAGGACTACGGCGCGCTGATCGCGGACGAGGTCCTCACCGTGCGGAACGTGATGGAGGCCGTCCTCACCGGACCGAAGTCGGACAAGCTGTTCGCGATGATCACCCGTGAGGTGCAGCGGACCATCGACGCGCAGGCGAGCATCGCGAAACCGTTGGTGGCGCTGACCGTCGGCGGCGTGCAGTACCAGGAGATGAAGAAGGCCGCGGCGGAGAAGGCGATCGCGTATCTCCCCGAAACGGTGAAACACGTGGAGAGCTACGCCACTGACGCGCTCGACGTCCGCAACACCATCGTCACGAAGATGCAGCAGCTGACCCCGCTCGAGTTCGAGGGGATCCTGCGTCCCGCCTTCCAGCAGGACGAATGGAAGCTGATCGCGGTCGGCGCGGTGATCGGCGGGCTCGTGGGTGAACTTCAGGTCCTGTTACTCCTCCATTGAGGACCGGCGGCTAGGTTGCCCTTCAAGCAAGACGCGGGAGGGGCTCGGAAGTGGACGCCGTCATCGCCGATCTCGGCGAGCACTGGCCGGTGTACGTCACCATGCCGTTCGTCGCCGCGCTGATCGGCTACGTCACCAAACGCGTCGCCATCGAGATGATGTTCAAACCGGTGGAATTCGTCGGCGTCAAACCGTTCCTCGGCTGGCAGGGCGTGCTTCCGGCGAACGCCGAGCGGATGGCGGCCACCGCCACCGAGATGCTGACGAACAACCTCGTCGATCCGAAGGAGATCTTCGCCAGGCTCGACCCGGCGCAGGTCGCGAAGGAGATCGAGCAGCCGCTGCTGCGGATCGTCGAGGACGTCACCCGCGAGGTGATGGAGCAGTACCAGCCCAGACTGTGGGAAGTACTACCGAACACCGCGCAGCAGCTGCTGCTCAAACGAGTGCAGGCCGAGGCGCCGCGCGCGATCACGAAGATCATGGGCGAGATCTCGGAGAACATCGAGGACGTCCTCGACCTCAAGCACATGGTCGTGACGAACCTCGTGCGCGACAAAGCCTTGCTGAACCGGCTGATCCGCGACATCTCGCGGCCGGAGATGCGGTTCATCGCACGGTCGGGGATCGTGTTCGGGTTCTCGCTCGGTTGTGTGCAGCTGCTCGTCTGGGCGCTGACGAAGTCGCCGATCGTGCTGCCGCTGTTCGGTGTCGGCATCGGCTGGTTCACCGACTGGATCGCCCTGAAGATGATCTTCCTGCCGCGTGAGCCGAAGCGGTTCTTCGGCCTCTACACCTGGCAAGGCGTGTTCCAGAAACGCAAGGACCAGGTTTCCGAAGACTACGGCGACATGATCGCGCGCGAGATCATCACCATCCCGAACCTGCTCGAAGCGGTGTTGAGCGGGCCGAAATCGGACAGGCTGTTCACGATGATCACCCGTGAGGTGCAGCGGACCATCGACGCGCAGGCGAGTGTCGTGAAGCCGTTCGTCGCGCTGGCCGTCGGGAGCAGGAAGTTCCAGGAGATGAAGCAGACGGCGGCGGCGAAGGCGGCGGCACGGATCCCGGAGACGATCCGGCACGCCGAAAGTTACGCCGTCAACGCGCTCGACGTCCGGAACACCATTGTGGACAGAATGCGACGGCTGAACCCGCTCGAATTCGAGCAGTTGCTGCGCCCGGCGTTCCGGCAGGACGAGTGGAAGCTGATCGCCGTCGGCGCGGTGATCGGCGGCCTTGTCGGTGAACTTCAGGTGCTTCTGCTGCTTCACTGACGGCCAGCCGATACGGTTCCCATCCCACCCGAGCGAGGAGGTCCCATGGACGCCGTCCTCGACGACCTCGCGCGGCACTGGTGGCTGTACGCCGCGATCCCGTTCATCGCCGCGCTCATCGGCTACGTCACCAAACGCGTCGCCATCGAGATGATGTTCAAGCCGCTGGAGTTCGTCGGCGTCAAACCGTTCCTCGGCTGGCAGGGCGTGGTGCCCAAACACGGCGGGCGGATGGCCGCCGTCGCGACCGAGCTGCTGACGTCGAACCTGTTGGACGTCAAAGAGGTCTTCCGCCGGATCGACCCGGCGATCATCACGCGCGAGATCGAGCAGCCGTTGCTGCGGGCCGTGGACGAGGTCGCCCGCGAAGTACTCGAAAAGCACCATCCCAAGCTCTGGGAGGTCATGCCGACGATGGCGCAGGAGCTGCTGATCAAGCAGGTCCAGGCGTCGACGCCGCGGCTGGTGCGCGAGTTCATGGAGGAGATGACCGAGAACCTCGACGAGGTGCTCGACTTCCAGCACATGACCGTGCAGCGGCTCACCAGGGACAAGAAGCTGCTCGTCCGGCTGATCCGCGAGACGTCGCGGCCGGAGATGGCGTTCATCGCGCGCACCGGGATCTACTTCGGCTTCGGGCTCGGCGTCGTGCAGGCGATCGTCTGGGCGGTGACGAAGGAGCCGTGGGTGCTGCCCATCTTCGGCGGCTGCATCGGGCTGTTCACCGACTGGCTGGCGATCAAGCTGATCTTCGTGCCGCGCGAGCCGGTGCGGGTCGGCCGGGTGATCCTGCAGGGCAAGTTCCAGCGGCGGCGGGCCGAGGTCGCGCACCAGTACGGCGAGATGATCGCGAACGAGATCCTGACCGTGCCGAACCTGCTCGACGCCGTCCTGCGCGGGCCGCGGTCGGATCGGCTGTACGCGCTGGTCGAGCGGCTCGTTGCGCAGGCTGTCGACGAACAGGCGAGCGTCGCGAAACCGATGGTCGCGATGGCCGTCGGCGGGCAGCGGCTGCAGGAGATCAAGCAGGCTGCCGCGCGGAAGGCCCTGGAGCGGCTGCCGCCGACGATCCGGCACGCCGAGGGCTACCTGACCGAGGCGATGGACGTCGCGAAGATCGTCGAGCGCCGGATGCTCGGGCTGACGCCGTTGGAGTTCGAGGGGCTGCTGCGGCCCGCGTTCCGGCAGGACGAGTGGAAGCTCATCGCGGTCGGCGGGCTCATCGGCTTCCTGGTCGGGGAGCTCCAGGTCCTCCTCATGCTCCACTGACCCCCGGATCGCGTTTAGCGGGCTAAACGCGATCCGGGGGGCGGAAGTGAGGCGTTCTCACGTGCGGGAGACACGGGGTGATTACGGTGGAGGGGTGGCGTCCGAACCCCAGCAGCTGCCAGCCGTCCACGAGGCGTGGCTTCCGCGTGAGCACGCGTTGCACCGTCCCCGCCACGGTGGCAGGCAGCTGACCGCGCTGATCAGCGCGTTGCTGTTCTTCACCACCCCGGCGCTGCTGTGGGTGTTCGGCGTGCGCCCGGGCGAGATCGAGAACCACAAGCTCGCGAGTTTCCCTGGCCTGGACAAGGGCTGGGGATTCTTCACCGACATGCCCGCCTGGGCCATCGACCAGCTGTCGTTCCGGCCGGGCGCGATCGCCGCCGCCGACGCGATCAGCCGCGGCGTCTTCGGCGAGGGCGCCCCGCTCGACCAGCCGCCACCGCAGCAGCAGGCGGGCCCGATCCCCGCACCTCCCGCACCGACGCCGCCCAAGACCGCGCCCACCCAGGGCCCGACGCCGAACGCCGCGTCCGGTTATCGCCGCGTCGTCCAGGGTCGCGACGGCTGGCTGTACTACGGCTACGACGCCGACGCGAAATGCGATCCGTCCCGCCCGCTGCCCGAGACGATCGACAAGATCAACGAGCTGCGCCGCGCGGTCGAGCAGTCCGGGCGGCGGTTCGAATTCGTCGTCGCGCCGGACAAGTCGACGATGGTCCCGCAGTTCCTGCCCGACAGCTACCCCGGCAAGGACTGCTCGCGGTCGGCCGAGGCGACCACCTGGCACCGGATGCTCAAGGACGCCCGCGCGATCGACCTGCGGCCCGAGCTGCGCGCGTCGGAAGGCCGGGTGCAGCACCCCATCTACCCGGCCAACGACACCCACTGGGCCGACGAGGGCGCGCTGGTGATGACGCGCGCCATCGCGAACGCGATCAAACCCGGTGTCACGCAGACCTGGGTGAGCGTGCCCATGGGGCAGTACGACACGTCCGCCGACCTGCCGCCGTTGATCAACAAACAGGGCACGAAGACGAACACGCTCTACAGCCTCCGCCCGGACGGCCTGGTCGATCGCGCGGGCGAGCCGAACGGTGACATCGACAAGCCGGTGTACCGCACGGCGAGCCCGCTGATCGGGACCGTGGACGAGAAGATCCTCATCTACGGCGACTCGTTCACGAAGGCGTCTTCGCGCTACCTCTCCGGCGCGTTCACGAACCTGACGATGCTGGCCCACTTCACGCAGAAGACGTCGCAGGCCGAGGCCGTCGACGCTTTCGTGAACTCGAACGTCGTGGTCCTCGAAGCCGTCGAGCGCAGTGTGGCCGGCGGACAGCTCGCGTTCATCGAGCCCGGTTTCCTCGAAGCGGTCAAGAAGGCGCTCGCCGAGCACCCGATCCGCTAGCGCAAGGCGGGCCGGGGCGCGGCCGTCGGCTCGACGCGGACCCGGGAGCTCCGGCCGCGCAGCCACGCGATGAGGCGGCAGACCAGGTAGATCACGAACGAGATCGTCGTGACGAACGCGCTCACCGGCTTCCCGGGCGCGAGCGACAGGATGATCCCGCCGAGCGCAGCGATCTCCGCGAACACGATCGACAGCACGGTCGCCTTCCACGGGCTCGCCGTGACCCGCGCGGCCGCCGCGGCCGGGGTCACCATCAGCGAGACCACCAGCAGCGCGCCGACGATCTGCACGCCGAGCGCGCTCGAAATCCCGACCAGCACCGCGAAGATGAGCGAAAGCAGCCGCACCGGGACACCGCGCGCGGCCGCGACCGCGGGGTCGACCGTGGCGAACAGCAGCGGCCGGTAGATCACCGCGAGCACCACCAGGACGACGACCGAAGCGCCGACGAGCAGGTTCAGGTTGGTCGAGTCGATGGTGATGATCTGCCCGACGAGGATGCCGAACTTGTTGGCGCTGCGGCCTTCGTAGAACGACAGCAGCAGGACGCCCATGCCGAGCCCGAAGGCGAGGATCACGCCGATCACGGAGTCGCGTTCGGACTCGCGGCCGCCGAGGATCCCGATCAGCAGGGCGGCGATGACCGCGCCCGCGAGGCCGCCGAGTTCGACGCCGACGCCGAGCAGCAGCGCGCCGGCCGCGCCGGTGAAGGCCAGTTCGGCGGTGCCGTGCACGGCGAACGACATCCGCCGCATCACGACCAGCGGGCCGAGGACGCCCGCCACCAGGCCGAGGACGGCCGCCGCGAGCAGCGCCGTCTGCACGAAGTCGAGGCCGAGGAGTTCGCCGGTCAGGGCGAAGTCGAACATCTTGTCCACGGTGCTAAGACGCCTGTTCGTGTTCGTCGATGTGGTGGGGTTCGTCCTCGCACAGCGCGCTCTGCGCCCCGGCGACGTGGATCTGCCCGCCGACCTTGAGCACCTCGATCCGCGTGCCGTACAGCTCGGACAGCGTCTCCGAGTTCATCACCTCGTCCGGCTTGCCGACCCGGAACTGGCCGTTCACCAGATACAGCACCCTGTCCACATAGGACAGGATCGGGTTGATCTCGTGGGTGACGAACAGGACGGCGGTGTCGGCCGAACGACGCCGCTCGTCGATCAGCTCGCTGACCGCGCGCTGATGGGCGAGGTCGAGGGACAGCAGCGGCTCGTCACACAGCAGGACTTCGGGGTCGCCGACCAGCGACTGCGCGACGCGGAGCCGCTGCTGCTCGCCACCGGAAAGCCTGCCCACCGGCTGTTTCGCGTACGCCTGGGCGCCGACGGCCTCGATCGCCCGCGCCACCAGCTGACGTCGTTTCGCGATCCCGAAGAACCCGGTGCCCCACCGGTGCCCGTCCAGGCCGAGGCCGACCAGGTCCACCCCGCGCATCGTCAGTCCCTCGTCGAGGGCGCGCTGCTGCGGGATGTAGCCGATCCGCCGGTTCTGCCCGCCGGGGCGCCGCCCCGCGATCTCGACCGTGCCCTCCGGCAGTCCAAGCTGGCCGAGCAGCACCTTGAGCAGGCTGCTCTTCCCGGAGCCGTTCGGCCCGAGGATCGCGAGGAACTCGCCGGGCTCGACGTCGAGGTCGAGCCCGGACCAGAGGGTCCTGGTGCCGAACGCGAGGCTCGCCCCGCGGACACGGACCGCGGGACGCGCCTCGGCAGGTACGGAGCTCACTACTTCAACGCTCCCGCCAGCGCGTCGACTGCCTTGGTCATCCATGCAATGTAGTCGGTCACACCCTGGGGAAGTGTTTCGGTGACGTCGACGACGGCGATCCCGGCGGTCTTGGCGTCGCCGACGACCTGCTGGGTGACCGGGGTGGTGGTCTGCGCGTTGTTGACCAGGGCCTTGACCTGCTTGCCGTTGATCAGCTGCTTGACCTCGTTGAGCGCGGCGGCGGGCACGTCCTGCTCCGCTTCCACGGCCGCGGCGAACGCGGGCGGGGTCGCGTCGGTGACCTTGGCGCTTTCGAGCAGGTAGTGCGCGACGGGTTCGGTCGCGACGACCTTGCCGCCCGAGGCGCCCAGCCCGGAGACCTTCTTCAGCAGCTCCTCGGTCTTGCCCTTGAACGCGGTCGCGTTGGCGGTGAAAGCGTCCTTCGAGGCGGGCTGGATCTCGCCGAGCTTCGCGGCGACCTGGTCGGCGATCTTCTCGACGCCGGGCAGGCTGTACCAGACGTGCTCGTTCTCGTTGCCGGTCGCGGCGATGTCGACGGCGACCAGTTTCTGCGCGCCGGTGGCCTGGTCGGCGAGCTTCGAGAAGAACTCGTCGTAGCCGCCGCCGTTGGACAGCGTCAGCTTCGCGTTCTTCGCGGCGATGGCGTCGCTCGCGGTGGTCTCGTAGGAGTGCGGGTCGGCCGACGGGTCGTGGATGATCGAGGTGACCTCGACCTTGTCGCCGCCGACGGCGGTCACGACGCTGCCCCAGACGTCGGTCGAGGCGACGACCTTGATCTTCTCGCCGCCCGGGTCCGCGGCGGACGCGTTCCCCGAGCCGGAGCCCGTGGACGCCTGGTCGCTCGACGCGCAAGCCGTCGCGCCGAGCGCGAGGACGGCGAGGGCCGACACGGCCGCGAAAACACTCTTAGTACGGCGGGAATTCATTTACTGCACTCCTGCGGATGCCCAGGCCAGGTGTCCCAGATGCCGGGTAATGGAAACCGTTGTCAGATTCAACTGTACCCCATACGGCTGACAGAACCCGCTGTCCAGGTCTGAGCTGTACCCAGGGTCACTCTGAATCGAGACCTGCCACACGTCGGGTGATGCTTCTGCAAAACGTTCTGAACCGTTACGGTTTGCGGATGGGCCGTCCTATCCGCACCAGGAGGCAGGCGACACTGGCGTCGTTGGCCGCAGAGCTCGGTGTGTCGAGGACCACCGTCTCCAACGCCTACAACCGACCCGACCAGCTGTCCCCTGAGCTGCGCCGCCGTGTTCTCGAGACCGCACGGCGCCTCGGTTACCCAGGCCCGGACCCGGTGGCCCGATCACTTCGGACGCGCAAGGCCGGCGCTGTCGGTCTTTTGCTCACCGAAAACCTCTCCTACGCTTTCCGCGACCCGGCCGCCGTCGGCGTGCTCGAAGGACTCGCGCTGGCCTGCGAGGACGCGGGCGTCGGCCTGCACCTGGTCCCGGCGAGCCCGGGCCGGGAGGACGTCGCGGCCGTGCACCGCGCGGGCGTGGACGGTTTCGTCGTCTACTCGGTGCCCGACGACGACCCGCATCTGGGCGCCGTGCTGGAACGCCCGGTGCCGACGGTGATCGTCGACCAGCCGCGCGTGGACGGCGTCGACCGGGTCGGCCCGGACGACGCGGCCGCGGTCACCGCGATGGCCGAACACCTCATCTCCCTGGGACACCGGCAGATCGGCGTGCTGTGCATGCGGCTGGCCCGCGAGCGCAACGACGACTTCGTGTCCATCCAGCGGCAGAGCGCCGCGCATTTCCATGTCCAGCGGATCCGGCTGGAGGCGCTGGCCGCCGCGTTCTCGGCGGCCGGGGTCGACTGGGCGACGGTGCCGGTGGTCGAGCGCTTCGACCACACCGTGGACGACGGCGCGTCCGCCGCACGGCAGCTGCTCGACGCGTATCCGCAGGTCACGGCCGTGATCTGCACTTCGGACATCCTCGCGCTCGGCGCGCTGGCCGAAGCGGAACGCCGCGGCCTGCGCGTGCCGCAGGATCTGACGGTCACCGGGTTCGACGGCATCACCGAGGCCGAACGCTCCGGGCTCACCACGGTCCACCAGCCGGTGCTCGAAAAGGGCAAGGCGGCGGGAAAGCTGCTGCTCAGCTCGGCCGATCGCGTCGGGCCGAAGGTCATCACCCTGCAGACGGAACTGCGGGTCGGCCGGACGTCGGCACCGCCCCGGACGGCTGAGGAACGCTGGTTCGGGCCGTGATGTACCCGGTAAAGCGTTGCTCTCACGGGGTGTGTCCGTTCAAATAGTCATGTGACCTCCATAGACGTCCTTCTCAAGCGAAACCAGGAGCTCGGCGATGTCACTCCTGGTGACCGTTCGTCCCCGAGGCCATCACTCCAGGTGGCGGTTCTGACCTGCATGGACGCCCGTATCCGGGTGTTCGAGATCTTCGGCCTGCTGCAGGGCGAGTCTCACGTCCTGCGCAACGCCGGCGGCGTCGTCACCGACGACATGATCCGCTCACTCGCGCTGAGCCAGCGGAAGCTGGGCACGCGTGAGGTGCTGATCGTCCAGCACACCGAGTGCGGCCTCTCGATGGTGACCGAGGACGACTTCAAGGACGAGCTCGAAGAGGCCTCCGGGCTGCGTCCGACGTGGGCCGTCGAGGCGTTCCGCGAGGTCGAGGACAGCGTGCGCCGGTCGGTGCAGCGGGTCCGCCGCAGTGACTTCCTGCCGCACACCGACAACGTGCGCGGCTTCGTCTACGACGTCAAGACGGGCCACCTGACCGAAGTCGCGTAACGCGCTTCCCTAAGCTGGCCGGGTGGGCGTCGACGCGGATGTGCTGACCGGATGGTTCGACGAAGTGGGGCGCGACCTGCCCTGGCGTGAGCCGGAGTGCACCGCCTGGGGCGTGCTGGTCAGCGAGATCATGTTGCAGCAGACCCCGGTCGCGCGCGTCCAGCCGATCTGGCTCGAATGGATGACCCGCTGGCCGGTTCCCTCGGCGCTGGCGGCGTCTTCTCAGGGCGAGGTCGTGCGCGCCTGGGGCAAGCTCGGTTACCCGCGACGCGCGTTGCGGCTGCACGCCGCGGCGGCCGTCATCGCCGCCGAACACGGCGACGTCGTGCCGTCCGATGTGGACACTCTGCTCGCGTTGCCGGGCATCGGCGCGTACACCGCGCGAGCGGTCGCGGCCTTCGCGTACGGCAAGCGGGCGCCGGTGGTCGACACGAACGTCCGGCGCGTGGTGGCCAGGGCGGTGCACGGCGCGGGTGACGCCGGGCCGCCGTCGAACACCCGCGACATGGCCGACGTCGAGGCGTTGCTGCCGCCGGAGGACGCGCCCGCCGCGAAGCTCTCGGCGGCGCTGATGGAACTCGGCGCGCTCGTCTGCACCGCCCGCTCGCCGCGGTGCGCGGATTGTCCGATCTACGACGACTGCGCGTGGCAGCACGCGGGCAAACCCGCCTACGCCGGGCCCGCGAAACAGGTCCAGAAATTCGCCGGGACCGATCGCCAGGTGCGCGGGCTGCTGCTCGACGTCCTGCGCGGCAGCGAAGGCCCGGTCGAGAAGGCGCGGCTCGATCTCGTCTGGGACGAATCCGGGCAGCGCGACCGCTGCCTCGACTCCCTGCTGGTCGACGGCCTGCTCGAACAGACCGGGGACGGCCTGTTCGCGCTCCCTGGCGAACACTAACGCATTACGACAAAAGTTGGCCAATGGTTGTCATCGGCGCGATGGCGGGTTAGTTTTCCGGCCAACGCGCATGATGGGAGTTACGCCCGTGGCCGACTTCGACCGACGTACCGCGCTCAAGGGCGGCCTGACGGTAAGCGCCGTCGGGCTACTGGGGACGACGACAATTTCCGCCGCAGCCGCGGCGCCTGGGGCAGTACAGGAACCGACGATCCACGACACGGCGGCCTGGGGTGCCCGGCCGCCGAACGGGGCGATCGAGGTGCAGAACCACAAACCGACGTACATCGTCGTGCACCACACCGTCGATCCCGGCAACGTCACCGACTACACGCTCGAACACGCCTATTGGGCGTCGCGTTCGATCCAGAATTTCCACATGGACACCCGCGGCTGGGTGGACAGCGGCCAGCAGTTCACGAACAGCCGCGGCGGGCACATCACCGAAGGGCGGCATCGCAGCCTGGAGATCCTGCGCGGCGGGACCCAGCACGTGCTGGGCGCCAACGTGGGCAACAACAACAGCACCTGCATCGGGATCGAGAACGAGGGCCTCTACAGCAAGGAAGACGTCACGCCCGCGCTGTGGGACTCGCTGGTGAAGATGGTCGCGTACATCGCTTCGCAGTACGGGATCTCGCCGGAGTTCATCAAGGGACACCGCGACTTCAACTCGACCGAATGCCCGGGAACCGTGCTGTACAACCGGCTCCCGGAACTGCGCACCGCGGTCGGGAAACTGCTGGGCTCGGCGTCGCCGAAGGCCGATCTGCCGGAGTGGCCGCTGCTCAAGCCCGGCGACACCGGACCACGAGTGCGGGTGGCCCAGGAACTCTTGCGGGAACGCGGTTTCGCCGTCCCCGTCGACGGCCTGTTCGGCCAGTCCACAAAGGACGCTGTCGCCGCGCTGGCGGCCCGGAACGGGCTGGAGCGCGACGCCTGTGGCGCGACCATGGCGACCGACGAGACCGGGTTCCTCGGCTCCGACGTCTGGCCGCTCATCGTCCGGTCGGGCACTGATCTGAGGGCGCTGAAAGCACGACTCGCCGGCTGAACAGCAGCGGCGACAGGACCACCAGGGCGGCGCACCAAGGGAGCAAGGAGGTTCCCAACGGCAGCAGCAGGCCGCCGACGAGGGCTCCACCGGCGACGGCGCCGTTCCAGGCCGCGATCGTGAGCGACTGGGCGGCGTCGGCGGTGGGGCCCGCGATCAGCGCGGTGACGGCCTGGAACGCCGTGGGCGCGCCGCCGAACGCGAAGCCCCACAGGCAGGCGGCGGCCAGCACCAGACCGTGGATGCCGCCGCTGAGTCCTATCAGGACGATCGCGGCGGCCGTCAGAGCGGTACAGGACAGCAAGACGGCGCGTGGGTGGCGGTCGAGCGCGGAGCCGACCGCCACCAGCCCGCCCACCGTGGCACAGCCGAACACCAGCAGCGCCGTGCCCAGCATCGTCGCCGCGTCCAGCCCGGCGAGCACCGGGCCGATGTAGGTGTAGGCCACGTTGTGCCCCAACGAGAACAGCGCCACCGTCGCCAGCACGGGACGCATCCCGGGCAGTCTTGACGCGGCCAGCGGGCGGGTGTGCCCCACCGGGTCCGCGGGCACGGCGGGCACCGCGACGAGCACCCACCCCAGTAGCGGCACGGTGATCAGCGCCATCACGGCGAACGCCCAGCGCCAGCCCGCCAGTTCGCCGAGCAGCGTCCCGGCCGGGACGCCGAGCGCGAACCCGATCGGGGTGCCGGACATGGCCACGGCCAGCGCGCGCCCGGTGAGCCCCGGCGGCGCGAGGCGCATCGCGTATCCGGCGACGAGGGACCACATCACCCCGGTCAGCGCGCCGGAAACGACCCGAGTGGCCAGGATCAGCGGGTACGACGAGGACATCGCGATCACCAGGTTGGTGACCAGGAAGCCGGTGATCAGCGCCAGGAGCAAGCGTTTGCGCGGCATCCGCAGGGTCGCGCTGGTGAGCGGGATGGCGGTGAGCGCGGTCGTGATCGCGTAGACCGTCACGAGCTGCCCGGTGACCGACGGGGATACGCCGAGATCCGCGGACATGCCCAGCAGCAGCCCGGCGGGCAGCACTTCGGTGAGGCAGCCGAGGAAGACCGTCGTCGTCAGCGCGAACAGCGCCGGGAGGGGCAGCATGCCTCGACGATCTCTCCCGCGGCAGGGCGCGGATAGTCCCTGCCGGGTATGCCACCGGGTTATCGGCCTGGATAACCCGGTGGCATGACCGGCTGGCAGTGCCGACCGAGGCGGGGACGACCACACGATGGTCGGGCATTGCCCCTGCTTTCAGAGAGAAGGCCCGTTCATGACCGTGCGGATTCGGTGGCAGGAGCCACTGTGCACCGCCTTGCTCGCCACCACGATGCTCGGCACCTGCCAGGTGGCGGCCGCGGAGCAGCCGGTGATCGGTAGCGACGGTTACGTGCACGTTTCCCCCAACGGCACTGTCCTCGGTACCGACCCCTACTACCCGAAGGACGGCAACGGCGGCTACGACGTCTCCGATTACGCGATCGCGCTGGACTACGCGCCCCGATCGACGATCCTGCAAGGCAAGGCGACGATCACCGCGACGGCGACCCAGGAACTGAGCCGGTTCAACCTCGATCTCCGCGGGCTCACCGTACGGTCGGTCACCGTCGACGGCGTCGGCGCCACCTTCCGGCGAGTGGGTGAACACGAACTGGAGATCACTCCGGCGAAGCCGTTGGCCAAGGACGCGCGGTTCGCCGTCGTGGTCGGCTACGACGGACGTCCGGAGCCGATCGGCACGGCGCGCGGCCGGACGGGCTGGCTGGCCGTGCCCGGCGACTCGGCCGTCGCCACCGGCCAGCCGCATTCGGCGATGACCTGGTTCCCGGTCAACGGCACCGAGGCGGACAAGGCGACGCTCCGGGTCGCCGTCACCGTGCTGAACGAGTTCTCCGTCGTGGGCAACGGAAAACAGATCTCCGACGTGGCCGCCGGCGCCGGACGGCACACGGTCACCTGGGCGGAAGAAAACGCTTTGGCGCCGAATACCGCGATGGTGGGGATCGGCCGCTGGAAGATCGACAAGATCTCGCTTCCCGGGGGCGGGACGGCGATCAACGCCTACCATCCGTGCGCGACGGGCAACCGGGAGATCGGCGGGCGGCTGCCCGAAGTGCTGGAATTCCTTACCGGGAAGCTCGGCGACTACCCGCAATCCGCGGCGGGCGGGCTGTTCCTCGACCGCGATCTCGGTTACGTGCACGGCGCGCAGACCCGGCCGGTGTTCGGCCGTTCGGCGACCGTCGCCGACCTGGTCTACGGCACCGCCTATCAGTGGTGGGGCGCCGGGGTGACCGGCAAGATGTGGAAGGACGCCCTGCTGCCGGAAGCCTTCGCACGCTACGCGGTCTGGTTGTGGGACGAAGCCCGGAACGGGACCGATCTGGACCGGCGTTATCGCGAACAGGTCGCTCAGGCCGGGAACGGCCGGTTCTGGGCACCGAAGCTCGTCGATCCCGGCAAGGGAGCCGAATTCGCCCCCACCGCGAAGGCCGTGCTCATGGTGCACGCGCTACGCCGCTTGGTCGGCGACGACCAGTTCTTCCAGATAATGTCCGGTTTCCCTTCGATCAACCCGCAGGGCAACCAGAACTGGCACGACTTCGAGCTTTACGCGTCGGCGGTCACCCAGCGCGACCTCACCGAGTTCGACCACGCGTGGCTGGAAGGCACCGCGCGGCCGTCGGACGAGCACCTTTACCCGGGATCACTGAACCCGAAGCCGTGAATTCCTCCCCGTCCGGGCGACGCGCGGGATCACCCGTCGCCCGGACGGGGCGCCGGCTCACCGCGAGAAGCGAGGTACCGGCTGTAGACCGGTGCCCGTGCCGCTTCGTTCCAGTAGATCTCAGCCACCGCGTCGAGCAGATCCGACCGGCGGCCCGCCACGAAGGTGTCCCGGCGCCAGGCGACGATATGTCTGCGCAGCAACAACTCTCCCCGCAACGGCCGGATCACGAGGCCGACGTGCCGCGAGTCGCAAATGGGTTGAGACAGGCTGAGCGCGCCCGCCCGGACCACCATCTGCGCCACCTCCTGGGAAGTCACCTGATGGGCGATCTTCGGGCTGAAGCCGTGTCTCGCGCAGGTTTCGGCGAAGTATTCGTTGAAGACGATCGAAGAGGAATCGGCGACCATCACCCAGCGCTCGTCCCGCAAGGCTTCGAGGTCGATGATCTCCTCGCCTGCCAAGGGATGTGCCTCCGGTAGCTGGACGAAGGTCGGCTCGGTCACCACCACCGCGGTGTCCACGTTCGCGGGTATCTCCAGCTCGTGTCCGGGGTAGTCCTTGACCATTCCCAGTTCCGCTCGCCGTTGCTCCAGCAGCGACAGCAACCTGTCCGGGTGGTCGTCGTGCACGACGCTCGCTTCGGTGATCTCCGGCCACAGCGTGGTCATCAGCGACGGCAAATGCGGCACGAACGCGCTGGCCACCGCGGCCACCCGCACGGTGGAGGGCGGTCCGTGCGGACAAGCGCGTTGTTCGATGTCTTCGAGCAGTTTGTCCAGCTGCGGCAGCAGAGCGGTGGTGCGGCGCAACAGCAGCTCACCCATCGGTGTCGGCGTCGCACTGCCTTCGCCGCGCTCGAACAATTGATAACCCAGCATTTTCTCCAGCCGTTTGAGCTGAGCCGAAACAGCGGGCTGGGTAACGCCGAGAACGATCGCGGCACGGGAAAGGCTTCCCGTGTCCGCGATCGCCCGTACCACGCGCAGGTGATGCACGTCCAGCTGCACGACGCCGATCTCCTTTGTCAGATAAAGGTTTTGGCTCCGCCAGGAGAAACACTCACCACCGGATCCGTCGCCGGCGTGGCTCGTCGGACCAGAAGAACATACAGCAAGAATGCGACGAGAACGGAGTTCACCGTGGCAATTCCCCACGGAAGCCAGGCGCCGACGGCGGCACCCGCGATCCAGCAGAACAGCGCGGCCGGCACCCAGACCGGACAGGTTCGCGGCAGCTCACCGAGTTCGCGGGTGCGATCCAGCATGGGCTTCCAGCGCCGGACCACGTAGTACTCGGCGATCACCACCCCCGCCACCGGCGGCGTGAGCACACCGACCCAGGTCAGGAAGGTGGTGAAATGGTCGAGGATGCCGATCGCGGAGAGCACGGTGCCCAGCCCGCCGAGGATCAGCGTGGCATGGGTGCGGTCCAGGCGTTTGGACAGCAGCACCTGAACCGTGTTCACCAGTCCGAGCGAGGACGAATACAGATTCCAGTCGTTGATCTTCAGGATCGCGGTGACCAGGATCAGTGTGCCGAGCACGCCTGAGGAGGAGGTGATGATCCCGACCACGTCGGCGCTCTTCGCCGCGTGCGCGAGCAGCACGCCGATCAGGCCGATCAGGTACTGCCCGAGGGTGACGCTGATCAGGGTCTGCTTCACCACATCGGACGCCGTGCGGTTGAACCGGGTCATGTCCGGGGTCATGATCGCGCCCATGATGAACGCGCCCGCCACCAGCGTGGTGCCCTGAGCCAGAGACATCGAAGGCCCGGGCGGCGGCGAGGACATCAGCGACGACAGTGAATGGTCGTCGAGCGCGGTGACGATCGAGTAACCGGCCAGTGCGAGGAAGGCGGGCACCGTCAGATACGCGGTCCAGGCCATCGCGTGAAATCCGAGGACGACGATCGCGGTGACCAGCGCACCGCCCGCCAGTGCCCACACCCACACCGGCGGGCCACCCATCAACGCGTGCAGCCCTTGTGCGAAGACATCGTTCTGCACCCCGAACCAGCCCGCCAGGCTCAGCGTCATGAGCAGCCCCACCAGTGAAGACCCGCCGGTGCCGAATCCGGTCCAGCGGGCGAGCACCGACGTGGACAATCCCTCCCGGGTGCCGGCGACCCCCATCAGGATCGTGATGATCTCCAGCAGGACCGAACCGATCGTGATGGCCAGCACCGCGTCCCAGAACGTCATGCCGAACCCGAGTACCGCGCCGAGCAGGAACTGGTGGAACGAAGACACCTGGCCGAACCGTTGCAGAGCCACGGACACCCAGGAGTACCGGCGTTCGGCGGGCACCCGGCGCAGGGAGAAGTCGTCGTGTTCAGCGCTCATTCCGGCCGCTCCGCACTCGCCGTCTCCGGGACGGTGTTCTCCAGGATGACGAAGCCCTGCCCCGGCAACGGCCGCCAGGACAGTTCGCCGCGGTAGAGCCGTTCGAGGAACCCGACCCGCTGGTGGTAGGCGAACACCGAACTGGCGACCCCGGCCACCGCGACCGTGCCGATGAACATCGGCAGTTCGGCCAGGAAGTACCGGACCGCGCAGCGCAACTGGTCACGGTTGGGTCGTTCACCTTCCGGCAACCGCTTGTCCAGGACCCAGTTCGTGGCGCCGAGACACTGTTCGGCGAAGGCCTGATCGGTGGCGAAACGGCCGTGCGCTTCGGAAAGCAGGCTCAGATACGAGCGATCGTTTTCCAGTTTCGAGGAGTCCAGGATCACCGATCGCGGGTCGCCCGCGTACACCTGCTCCAGGGCTCGGATGATCTTGTTTCTCGTGTAGTTGCCTTGCCGTTGCGCCTTCTGCGCGGCACGCACCGAGTCGTAGCCGAGTGCTTCGAGCGTGAAGGCCGACGGCCCGTCCGGGACGAAGAAATGGAAGCGCAGGAAGTTCGACATCGCCCAGCGGGCGAGGCCGGCGATCCGATCGACGGTGAAATGGCTGTTGAACGGGCTGACGCCGAGACAGACATGCTCGGCCCGCGAAAGCGGGTCGGCGCAATGCTCGGTGAGCGGCAGTGGTCGAAGCACGGCGACTCCTGATTCACATGGGCTTCGGACAGGGGAACAGGGGCGCGCTGACCGAACGTAACCAGGGACGACCGGGGCCGGTATTGCCACCGTCGACTGCCATCGCGTTATGTGAAACTATTTTCCGCACTTAAACGGTGAAATCGTCACGACCTTCGGAGGTGCCGGTAGGCCTCCTTCGCACGGTATACGAAGTCATGGAGATTCAGATTAGGCATCTTCGCGTGCTCTGCGAGATCGATTCTTCGGGGAGCCTCAACCGCGCCGCGGCAAATCTGGGTCTCGGCCAGCCCGCGCTCAGTCATCAATTACGCCGGATCGAGCGGCTGGTCGGAGGCGTACTGTTCCACCGTGGCCAGCACGGTGTGCGCCCCACCGAGCTCGGGGTCGTCCTCCTGCACCGCGCACGGGCGATCGTGCGCACGTTCGACGAACTGGAACACGACTTCCATCGCCAGGCACCCGAGGCGAGTGATTCGATCCGGGTCGGCTGGAACGACAGCGTCATCACCTCTTCACTACTCGGCGGGCTGAGGGAACTGCTTCCGGGCAAACCGGTCCGCACACGCGCGGACGCCTCGCGCACCCGACTGCTCGCCCAGGTCGCGAACCGCGGGATAGACCTCGCGCTGATCATGATCTGCGGCCGTCGTGCCCTTGCCGTGCCGCCGGAGGTGCGGACCACGACCCTGGCGTGCGAGCCTTCGTTCGTCGTGGTCCCCACCGGGCACCGGCTCGCCGACGAAGAAGAGATCGAGCTGGCCGCGCTGGCCGGGGAAGACTGGATAGTGTCGAGCGGTGGCGACGGATGCCGGGTGGTGTTCCGCGAGATGTGCCTCGCGCACGGTTTCGATCCCCGGATCACCCATGACGTCGATGTGGACACCGTGCGGGAGCGGCTGGTCAGCGGCGGCTACGGCGTCGGGCTGATCCAGCCGACCCGGCCGGAGGTGGACGGCCTCGAGATCCGTCCGCTGGCCGACTCGCCGATGTGTGTACGACATGTGCTCGCGTGGCGCGAGGACGGCCCCTGCACACAAGGGGTCCGGGAGCTGGCGAGCAGAGCGACCGAGGAGTACTGGCGCATGGCCGAGGGGACGACGCCGTACCGGACCTGGTTGCGCGAGCACGGCCGGATGGCGGTCGGATAACCCCCTGACATGACAAGGCGACACTAGAGCGGTCCGCCGACGACGAATGACGATGGAATTCGTCAATCACGGTTGTCGGAAAAGGAGCGCCATGCTGCCGTTGATCACTCGTGCGGAACTGAGTTCCGCGGTTGAGGCTGGAGCGGTCGTCGTGGTCGACACCATGCCGGTCGCCTATTTCGAAAAGGAACATCTGCCGGCCGCACGAAATATTCCGGGATTTCCCTACGAGCAGGCAGCCGAGTTCACCGATCAGCTCGCTCCGTCCGTACTGCCGGACAAGGCCGCCGCGATTGTCGTCTATTGCGCGAACACACCGTGCCGGAACAGCGAATTCGTCGGACGGCGGCTGCTCGAAATCGGATACACGGACGTTCGTAAGTACCGCGAAGGTATCGAGGACTGGGTCGCGGGCGGGCTGCCGACCGAGTCCTCGTCCTGAGCGAAAACCCCTACCGAAGAGGAGATCCCTGTGTTCAAGTACAAGCGCGCCCTCGGCATGCTCGGCGGTCTGCTGGCGCTGGTCGTCGGCTTCGGTGCCGCCCCGGCTTCGGCCGCCCCGGCACCTGCCGGGGAGAACGTGGTCACGGTGACTTCGGCCAACTACCAAGAGGTCATGAACACCTCGAAGCAGAAGCTGGTCATCATGGACTTCGGCGCGACCTGGTGCCCGCCGTGCCGCCAGATGAAGCCGGTGATCGAAAAGATCGCCGCCGAGTACGGCGGCAAGTTCCTGCTCGGTGAGGTCGACGTCGACCAGAGCAAGGACCTGTCCTCGAGGTACAACATCCAGTACCTGCCGACACTGGTCGGCGTCCGCAACTCCGCCGAGCTGCCGTCCGCGCGGAACATCGGCTACCCGGGCGAGACGAAGCTGCGCGCCTGGATCGACGCTCAGCTGGCGAAGAAGGGCTGACCGAGGACGTCGGAGAGAAACGCCTCGACCGCACCGAGGTAGGTCTCCGGCGCTTCGTCGTGCACCACGTGCCCGGCGCCTTGGACGACGATGTGCCGTCCGAGGCCGCCGGGCACGCGCGCCGCGAGGTCGGCCTGCTGGCCGTGCGGCATCGCCGTCCGCTCACCTTCGATGGCGAGCAGCGGGCATTTCACCCGCTCGACGAATGTCCAGAAATCCCGCCGCCCCCATTCCGCCGCGATCTCGTACAGATCGGGGAGCGACGCGATCAGGTGATAGCCGTCTTCCCGTTCTTCGACGCATTCGATGAAATAGTCGCCGGTGTCGCCGAAGAATTCGCGCACGTGGGCGAGGGACCGGAACGGGACCGGCCAGGAGTCGAAGTAGCCGCGCCAGGTGTCCACGGTCCGGCCGCGCTGATCCGGCGCGAAGTCCTCGCAGACCACGGCACGGACGAGTCCGGGATGCGTGGCCGCGGTGACCCACGCGTGCAGGCCGCCCATGGAATGTCCGATCAGGACCGCGGGTTCGTCGAAGGTCCGGAGCACCTCGGCGACGTCGTCGGCGAACCGTTCGGTGCGCCAGGGCCCGCCGCGCGGCCCTCGGCCGTGACCGCGCGCGTCGAGGCCGTGGACACGCCCGTACGGTTCCAGCCTTCGCGCGACCCGCCACCACGTCGTCGCCCTGCCCATCAAGCCGTGCAGGAGGACGATCGGGGGTCCATCACCGCCGAAAGTGATCAACCCGTCGCGCTGAATCACCACTAAGCTCCCCTCCATGCGCAGCCGTGTCCCCGCCGCCGGTCTGGTCCTGGGGGTCGTCTGCGCCCTGATTATCGGTTGTAGTGCCGATCCTCCCCCGGCGGTGTCCCCGCCGCCGCCACCGATGCACCCGGCGCCGGGGGCTTCGGGTGCGGGCGACCCGTACTACCCGATGGACGGGAACGGCGGCTACGACGCCGTCGAGTACCAGGTCGGGATCACGTACGACCCCGTGAAAGGGCGTCTCGACGGCGACACGACGGTGATCGCGAAAGCGACCCAGGACCTCAATCGGTACAACTTGGACTTACGCGGCCTGACCGTCCAATCCGTTGAAGTGGAGGGGAAACCGGCGAAGTTCGCCCGCGAGGGCGACTTCGAGCTGGTGGTGACGCCCGCCGAGCCGATCCGGAACGGGACCACCTTCCGCACGAAGGTCGTCTACGGCGGTGATCCGTCCGCGACGCCCAAGGCGGGCGGAAGCGAGAACGGCTGGCAGAAGTCGAACGACGGCGGCGCGTTCATCGTCGGCGAGCCGCATTCGGCGTCGTTCTGGTACCCCGTCAACGAAACCCCGCGCGACAAGGCGATGTTCACCCTCACCGCCCGCGTGCCGGACGGCTGGACGGTCATCTCGAACGGACGCGAGATCCAGCAGGCCTCGGCGAACGGCTGGACCACGACGTCCTGGCAGGAGCGCACGCCCGTGGCGCCGTACCTGACCACGGTGGCGATCGACAAGTTCACCGTCGACCGGATGGCGCTCCCGGACGGGACGCCACTGGTCAACGCGTACGCGCCGGGCGCGGAGGACCGGCGCGACACCGGCAGGCGGCTGCCGGAGATCATCGGCTTCCTGACCTCGAAGTTCGGGCCGTACCCGGTGGACGCGGCGGGCGGGATCTACCTCGACGAGGACATCCACTTCTCGCTGGAGACCCAGACCAGGCCGACGTACGCGAAATGGGCCGACCTGATCACCGTCGTGCACGAAACCGCACACCAGTGGTTCGGCGATTCGGTGACGCTGAATTCGTGGTCCGACATCTGCCTCAACGAATGCCTCGCGTCGTACGCGCAGTGGTTGTGGCAGGAGTCGAGGGACAACGAGAACCTCGACGACCGCTACCGCGCCGCGCTCGAGATCATGCGGGGAAGCCCGGACTTCTGGACGCCGAAACTGGTCGACATGGGGACCGGTCAGGAGTTCCACGGCGTCTACGACAAGGGGATCCTGGCCATCCACGCGCTGCGGCGGAAGATCGGCGAAGGCGCGTTCGCGCGGCTGCTGAAGGAGTGGCCGGCGGCGCATCGGAACGCCAACGCGTCGTGGGCGGACTTCGAGGCGTTCACGATCAAGCTGTCGGAGCAGGACCTGCGGCCGTTCTTCGACGCTTGGTTCCACGGCACGACGATCCCGCCGGACGCCGAACTCCTGCCCGGCACCCTGCGCGGCTGACCACCGCGTTGAGAGGACTAAGCGCGGGGAGGGGCGGGGTAGTCCGGCAGGTCGATGCCGTTCACCACGTCCCGCATCTTCCGCGACGCCAGCGCGGCGACCGGCTTGAGCCGCATCACCCGCATCATCAGGTACCGCAGCCGCAACGCCGTCCGCGACTTCGCGAAGATCGACTCCGCGTTGGCCCGACCCATCTCCTGCGTCTTCTCGACGAACTCCCGCATGATCGCTTCGTAGCGCTTGAGCCCGGTGTCGAGGTCGGCCGCGAGTTCCCCGGCGAGGACGTACGCTCCGACGACAGCCAGGCTCGTGCCCTGACCCGAGAGCGGCGAGGGGCAGAAAGCGGCGTCGCCCAGCAGCCCGATCCGGCCGCGCGACCAAGACTCCATGATCACCTGCGCGCACGAGTCGAAGTAGAAATCGGGCGCGTCGTCCAGCCGCTCCAGCAGCCAGGGCGCCTCCCACTCCATCCCGGCAGCGAGCCCTCGGACCAGCTCCTTCTGCGCTTCGACGTCGCGATAGTCGTAGTCGACCTTCTCCGAGGCGAACCCGAAGTAGGCCATCGCCTCGTCGCCGTCGCGGATGCCGCGGATCCCGGCGGACCGGCCGACGTCGTCGAAGCCGATCGCCCAGTTCCGCAGGCCGAGCCGGTTCGGCACGGTGAAGAACGCCAGGTACGAGCCCAAGTGCCGGACGTAGCGGGACTCCTCGCCGAAGGCCAGCGCCCGCACCCCCGAATGCAGCCCGTCCGCCCCGACCACCACGTCGAACGTCCGCCGCGAACCACTCGCGAAGGTGACGTCGACGCCGTCGGCCCGCTCGTCCAGCGCGGTGATCCGGTCGCCGAAGACGTACTCCGTCCGCTCCCTGGTCGCCTCGTACAGCACGCCGGTCAGGTCGCCGCGGAGGATCTCGATCTCGGCGACGACGCCGTCACCGTCGAAGTCGTCGGCGCGGATGGTCGCCTTCGTACGGTTCTTCCGGTCGACGAGGGTCTCGCCCTTCGTGTCCGTGCACGCCTCGCGGACGCGTTCGTCCAGCCCCATCCGGCGGACGACCTCCTTGGCCGTTCCGCGCAGGTCGACGGCCTGGCCGCCTGGGCGCAGCGAAGGCGCGCGCTCCACGACGGTCACTTCGAAGCCGTACCGGGTGAGCCAGAAGGCCAGCGCCGGGCCGGCCACGCTCGCTCCGGAGATGAGGATCTTCGTGTCAGCCATCCTCTCGAAGGTCCCACGCATCACATCGCGGCGCAAAAGAGTTTCACCGTAGGGTGGACGGCATGGCTGTCGTGAAGATCAACGCGATCGAGGTCCCCGAAGGCGCAGGCCCCGAGCTGGAGAAGCGGTTCGCCGCGCGGCTGCACGCCGTCGACAACCAGCCCGGCTTCCTCGGTTTCGAACTGCTCCGCCCGGTCTCCGGCGAAAGCCGCTACTTCGTCTACACGAAGTGGGAGTCCGAAGAGGCCTATCAGGCGTGGGCGTCCGGCCCGGCGCGCGAGGCGCACGCGGGCGAGCGCGCGAAGCCGGTGTCCAGCGGCGCGAACCTGCTGGAATTCGAGGTCGTCCAGGCTTCGAAGCCGGGTGAGTGAGCTCGAACGAGCCGCGGAACTGATCGACGGCGCCGGCGCGCTGCTCGTCTGCGCCGGCGCCGGGATGGGCGTCGACTCCGGCCTGCCCGATTTCCGGGGTGACGAGGGTTTCTGGAAGGCGTATCCGCCGTACGAGCGGCTGGGCGTCAGCTTCGTCGAGCTCGCCGACCCACGGCATTTCGCCGAAGATCCCGAGCTCGCCTGGGGTTTCTACGGGCACCGGCTCGCGCTCTACCGCGCGACCGTCCCACACGAGGGGTTCCGCCTCCTGCTGTCCTGGGGAGCGCGGAAAACCGGCGGCGTCCACGCCTTCACGTCCAATGTGGACGGACAGTTCCAGAAGGCGGGCTACCCGCACGTCACCGAAGCGCACGGGTCCATCCATCATCTCCAATGCCTCGCCAGGTGCACCGGCGAGATCTGGTCGGCCGACGACGTCGAGGTCCCGATCGACGAGGACACGATGCGCGCCCTGGCGCCGCTGCCCTCGTGCCCGCGCTGCGGCGGCCTCGCCCGGCCCAACATCCTCATGTTCGGCGACTACGACTGGCTCGGGCAACGCGGCCAGGCCCAGCTCGACGAGCTGACCGCGTGGCGCCGGAAGCATCGCGACCTCGTGGTGGTGGAACTCGGCGCCGGGCAGGCCGTGCCGACGGTGCGGCGCTACTCGGAGCTGGCCAGCGCCGCGACCGGCGCGCTGGTCCGGATCAACCCGCGCGAGCCGCGGATCCGGCATGGACGCGGCGTCTCGCTCGCGAGCAACGGCCTCGAAACCCTCGAAGCGCTGGACGCCCTGCTCACCTCGTGAGCGGGGATTCGGGTTCTAACCCGAATCGCCACTCACGACCACCCTGTTCAGGGAAGGACGATCTCCGCGTACACCGCGTCGTGATCGCTGCCGGGCGTGTCCAGCACCTTGAAGTCCGCGATGGCCGCCCGCTTGTCCGCCAGCACGTGGTCGATCGGCACCGGCGGCACCGCCCCGTTCGTCCAAGTGCCCTGCAACGCCTTCCCCACCTGATCGGCCGCGTCCACGTATCCCCTGGTCAGCAGCTCACGGAAGAGCGAGTGGTCGAGGCTGGCGTTGAAGTCGCCCGCGAGGATCCGGATGTCGTGCTCGGCGTCGGCGTAGGGCAGATCCTTGGCCTCGTCGACCCACACGTGCCTATCCCACATCGGCGCCGCCGGATGGACCGCGACGACCTCGATCCGGACGCCGTCGCCGAGGTCCACGCTCGCGCTCGGCTGTTTGAAGTCCGAATCGCCGGTGAGCTTGAGCGGCGTGAGCGGGTACTTCGACACCAGCCCGGAGCCCGACGCCCACTCCGCCGGATGCAGCACGTGGTACGGCAGGAGCCGGAACAACCCGGCCCGGTCGAGCCCGGTGATCGCCTCGGGCGTCATCTCGGTCAGGCTCAGGACGTCGACCTGGTGTTCCTTCACATAGCCGACGATGCGGTCCGGATCCGCCTGCCCGCCGAGCATGTTCGACGCGAGCACGCGGACGTGCTTGCCGCCGAGCGCCTTCTGCTCGACTTCGAACGCGCGGGGCAGTACCAGCGTGGCGATCGTGCAGGTCAGCACCAGCGCGACGGCCGCGGTCCACCAGCGGCGGAGCACCAGCGCGAGGACGCCGAGCACCAGGGTCGCGATCCCGGCGTACGGCGTCAGCGCGAGCGCGGCGATCGTGTACGTGTTGCCGTCGTAGCCCACCAGCCGCATCGCCGTCAGCACGGCGAACGGCACGACCGCCCCGATGAGCAGCCCGCTGACCAGCTTCCGCCCGGCATCCCGACGCGCCGTGGGCCGGACCGGCCGTTCTTCGATCACCATGACGTTGAGTATGCCGATCGGGAGCGCTGTGACGGCGGTCTCCACAACACCTTCACAACCTCCTCACACCGCGTCTACCAGCGCTTATCAGGTTCTGTCAGCCGCTGCCAGCGCGCTGTGCGCGGTCTGCCAGGTCCGGGGTGCACCTTGGTCCGCGGGGCGAGATCCACAGGAGGAATCGATGACTCACGCGATCAGGGCCGAGGGCCTGGTCAAACACTATGGGGAGACGAAGGCGCTCGACGGGGTCGATCTGGAGGTCCCGGCGGGCAAGGTGGTCGGGGTGCTGGGGCCGAACGGCGCGGGGAAGACGACCGCCGTCCGGATCCTGGCCACCTTGATCCGGCCGGACCGCGGTCACGCGAGCGTCTTCGGATACGACGTCGTCAAGAACCCGATGGCGGTCCGCGGCATGATCGGGCTGACCGGGCAGTACGCGTCGGTCGACGAGGACCTCTCCGGCACGGAGAACCTGGTCCTGATCGGCAGGCTGCTGGAGTTCTCCAGGGCGGACGCGAAGAAGCGCGCGGCCGATCTGCTGGAGCGGTTCGAGCTGACCGACGCCGCCGGGCGCGCGATCAAGACGTACTCGGGCGGCATGCGGCGCCGGCTCGACCTCGCCGCGAGCCTGGTCGGCCGCCCGAAGGTGCTGTACCTGGACGAGCCGACCACCGGTCTCGACCCGCACGCCCGCAACGAGGTCTGGGCCGTGGTCCGGACGCTGGTCGCGGACGGGACGACGGTGCTGCTCACCACGCAGTACCTGGAGGAGGCCGACCAGCTGGCCGACACGATCACCGTGTTCGACCGCGGACTGGTCGTGGCGAACGGCCGGGCCGACGAGCTCAAGCGGCGGACCGGCGGCCAGACGCTGCAGGTCCGGCCGACCGCGCTCGCCGATCTCGACGCCGTCGAGCGCATCCTGGCCGGGCTCACCGGGGTCCGGCCGAACCGGGACGACGACACCGGCCTGCTGACGGCGCCCGTCGCCGACCCGGTGCTGCTGTCCACCTTGGTCCGCAAGCTGGACGAGGCCGGGATCACCGCGGACGAGCTGGCGCTGCGGCTGCCCAGCCTCGACGAGGTGTTCCTCGCGCTGACCGGCAGCCGGTCCACCGAGTCCACAAAGGACACGACTCCGGAAGGGAGCCTGGTATGACGACCCTCGCCGCGCCCGCACCGCCACGGCGCGTTTCACTCTCCAGCAGCGTCCAGCACGGGCTTTCCCTTGCCTGGCGCGGCATCCTGAAGATCCGCAAGAACCCGGAGCAGCTGGCCGACGTCACGCTCGCGCCGATCATCTTCCTGGTCATGTTCGTCTACCTGTTCGGTGGCGCGATCATGGGCGACACCGGAAGCTATCTGCAGATGATCGTGCCCGGCATCATGGTGTTCAACATCCTGCAGGCCAGCATGACCGTCGGCGTCCAGCTCAACACCGACGTCACCAAGGGCGTGTTCGACCGCTTCCGCGCGATGCCGATCGCGCGGTCCGCGCCACTGATCGGCGCCGTACTGGCCGATATCGTCCGCTACCTGGTGTGCCTGGTCGTCCTGATGGTCGTCGCGACGATCATGGGTTACCGGATCCAGACCGGCCCGGCGGAGTTCGCGCTGGCGATCGTGCTGGTCATCGCGTTCGCGCTGGCGTTCTGCTGGGCATCGGTGTTCGTCGGGATGCTGGTGAAGAGCCCCGGCGCGGTGCAGGGCCTGATGTTCGTGGTGCTGATGCCGCTGACCTTCGGCAGCAACGTGTTCGTGGGGACGTCCACCATGCCCGGCTGGCTGAAGGCGTGGGCCGACATCAGTCCGGTGACGCAGATGTCCGACGTCCTGCGCGGGCTGATGAACGGCGGGCCGATCGCCGGTCCGCTGACCGGTGCGCTGATCTGGATGGCGGCCGCGGTCGCGGTCTTCTTCCCGCTCGCCACCTGGGCTTACCGGAAGCGCGTCTGACGGGGGTCAGGGGGAACGCGCGTGAAGGGCTCCTCGCCTCTGCCGGGCGAGGGGCCCTTCTTCACGCGCCCACTTCCTGGCAGATCCAGGAGACCAGTTCGGTCCGGGACCGCCCGACGTCCTGCGCGAGCAGTTCTTCGTAGCGCACCTCGCCGAAGTGCGCGCGAAGGCCGTCGATCAGCTCGCGGATGCTGGGCTCGCCGAGGTCCAGCCTGCCGCGGAGGAGTTTCGCCGAACCGAGCAGCCGCACCGCGGGCTCGGGCCGCCCCTGCCGGAACCGGATCAGGCCGCAGACCTCGACGATCCGCCCGAGATCGGGCATGTCGCCGCGTTCCGAGGTGGACTTCACGACGATCGCGGCACCGCGCTCGGCCCCGTCCAGGTCTCCGGCGGCCAGCGCCACCTCCGTGTCGATGTACCCGCCGAACTCCTCGCCGAACATGCCCGGCATCGGCACGGTGGCCATCAGCTCCCGGAACCGGGCGGCGACCGCTCGTGCCTCGTCGATCCGGCCGGCGCGGCTGAACAGATCCGCCTTGCCCACCAGCACCATCACCGCGAGCTGGTCGTTGCCGGTGTCGACCGCGTAGCGCTCCGCGTCGCGCATCTCGCGCATGCCCGTTTCGAGGTCCCCCGCCCGCGCGTACTCCGTCGCGAGCCGCCAGCGCTGCTGGATGACATCGTCCTGCGAACCCAGTTCGAGGGCGAGGTCGAGCCCTTGCCGGTACAGCGCGAGCGCGGTGTCGTGGTCGCCCGACATCGAGATGTCGCTCGCCTTCATGCCGATCGCCATCGCGGTGCCCCAGCGGTCACCGACGGCCGAGAACCCTTCGTAAGCCCGGTCCCTGGCCCGTTCGGCGCCTTCGGTGTCGCCGTCGTCGGTGAGGATGAAGCTCTGCGCCCACGAGCCCGCCGACCTGGCCCAGGGATCCGGGCTCGACAGCGCCCGCTCCACCTCGCGGTGCGCGAGGTCCTTGTCCTGGGAGAAGAAGGCCAGCATGGGCAGGCCGATGGCCAGCCCGGTGAACCGGAGGTGCGCTTTCGTCCGCACGCAGTCGTCGATGAGGATCCGCACGGCTTCCGGGTCGCCGACCCCGGGGATCATCGTGGTGATCTCGCGCATCGCCCGGAACGCGGCCGCGAAGTCCTCGTCCAGACGGTCGCCGAAAGTGAGCACTTCGCCGACGAAGGACTCGACCCGGCCGCTGTCGCCCTTGATCAGCCAGTACCAGAAAGTGCTGCCGAACAGGTGCGTCGCCATTTCGACGTCGTCGGCGTCGATGGCCTGGCGGAGCGCCGTCACGATGTTGCCGTGTTCGGCGTCGTACCGTGCGATGGCGGTGAGCTGGTCCCTGGTCCGCAGCAACGGCTCCAGCCGCTCGGCCAACTCGGCGTAGTAGCGGTGATACGCCTTCGCCAGCCGTGGCCGTTCTTCGGCCTCGTCGAGACGCTCCGCTCCGTACGCCCGGATGGTCTCCAGCATGCGATAGCGCGGCTCGCCGTGATCACCGGCCGTCGCGTCCACAATGGACTTCTCGACCAGCGAACCGAGGACGTACATGACGTCTTCGGCGGGCAGGCCGTCTCCGGCGCAGACGCTTTCGACCGCTTCGACCTCGGCACCGGCCCCGAAGACCGAAAGCCGCCTCGCGAGCACGCGTTCGGCGTCGTCGAGCAGGTCCCAGCTCCATTCGACGACGGCGCGCAGTGTGCGCTGCCTCGGCAAGGCCGTCCGGCTGCCCGAGGTCAGCAGGCGGAACCGGTCGTCGAGACGCCGCGAGATCTGCGCGACGGTCATCGACCGCAGCCGCGCGGCGGCCAGTTCCAGCGCCAGCGGCATCCCGTCCAGCCGTCGGCAGATCTGCGCGACGTCGTCCACAGTGGACTCGTCGAGACGGAAGTCCGGGCGCACGGCGACCGCCCGGTCGACGAACAGCCGGATCGCGCCCGCCTCGGCGGCCTGCGGGACCGTCGGCGTCCCGTCCGGCACGGAAAGCGGGCCGAGCGGGCACAGCGTCTCGCCGTCGATGGCCAGCGCCTCGCGGCTCGTCGCGAGGATCCGCAGGGTCGGCACTCGGCGCAGTAGGGTGTTCGCCAGCTCCGCGGCCGCGTCGACCAGATGCTCGCAGTTGTCCAGCACCAGCACCGACTCGCCGGCGCCGAGCGTCTCCACGACCCGGACCAGCGCCTCCACCGGCCGCCGCATCGGGTCGCCGCTGTGCGCGAGACCGAGGTCCCACAGCTCCAGCGCGGCGAAGACCGCGCCGGGCAGGTCACCCGGGTCGCGGACCCCGGCGAGCGGCACGAACCAGACGCGGCCGCGCGTATGCGCCGGATGCCGCGTCGCGACCTCGGTGGCCAGCCGCGTCTTCCCCGCGCCTCCAGACCCGACGAGCGTCACCAGCCGCGCGCCCGCGAGGAGTTCGGCGACCAGTTTCAGCTCGTCGTCACGGCCGACGAAGCTGGTCAGCCGCACCGGCAGGTGATCGGCGGCCGCGGGCGGCGGGCCGAGTTCACCGCGCAGCGCGGCGACGTGGATCTCCTGGAGTTCGGCCGAGGGGTCGACACCCAGTTCGTCGGCCAGCGCCGTCCGGACCTCTTCGTAGAAGGCGAGGGCGTCGGACTGCCGGTCCGCCGCGCACAACGCCCGGATCCACAGCCCGGCGAGCCGTTCGCGCAGCGGATTCCGCGCGGCCGCCTCCTTGAGGTCGGCCAGGACCCGGTCGTGTCCGCCGAGCCGGATCTCCGCCTCGAAGCGGTCTTCTTCGGCTTCGAGGCGGAGGTCTTCCAGCCGGGTCGCCGGCGCCTGCGCGAAAGGAGCGTCGAGGACGCCGGACAGTGCCTGACCACGCCAAAGGCCGAGCGCCTCGGCGAGGATCGCGGCCGCGCCGGCGTCCCGGCCCGCCGCCAGTTCCGCTCGGCCCTCGGCGGCCAGGCGCTCGAAGCGGCAGGCGTCGACGTCCTCGCGGGCGACGTCCAGCCGGTATCCGCCCGGCCCCGAGTCGAGGGCGACGTCTTCGGCACGCAGGACCTTCCGCAACCGCGAGACCAGGGATTGCAGGGCGTTCGCCGCGTCGGCGGGCGGTTCCGCGCCCCAGAGCCCGTCGATGAGGGCCGCCGCCGGGACCGCGCGGCCGGGTTCCAGCGCGAGCCTGGCCAGGAGCATGCGAAGGCGGGCACCGCCGATGTCGACCGGGGCGCCGTCACCGGCCTTCGCTCCGACCGGGCCCAGCAGCGTCACACGCACGACCCCAGCTTTCCAGAACCGGCGAACGGATACCCCTTCCAGGCTGTATCTCTCGAAGCGCGCTCTGGGCTTCCGTACCTCTTCCAGGCGACGGAAGTGGGGATTATCCGGGCACGAAGGAGCTTTCCGGGCGACCGGCCGAGGTCACGGCGTTAGGTTCGGGGCCTGGTTACAGCCGATCGACTGGGAGCGTGAATGAGGTACCGGAGTGCGGCAGTCATCGCCGCCGTCCTGGCCGCGAGTGTCCTCGGCGGCGGGACCGCCCTCGCCGACACCGGAAAACCCGGCGCCGACGGCGCGGGCGACAGCTATTACCCGCAGGATGGCAACGGCGGCTACGACGTCGCCGACTACAACCTGAAAATCGGCTACGAGCCCGCCACCAAGCAGCTCACCGGCCTGCAGAAGATCACCGGCCGGACGACGCAGTCGCTGAGCTCCTTCAACCTCGACCTGCACGGGCTGACCGTCGACTCGGTCAAGGTCAACGGGCGGACGGCGGCCTTCACACGGACCGGTGACCACGAACTCGTGATCACCCCGGCCCGTTCGCTGCGGAATCACGAGCGGTTCACCGCCGAGGTCGCCTACCACGGCGTCCCGCAGCCCATCGAGGATCCGTCGCTGGGCGCGAACGGCTGGCAGTACGCGAAATCCGGCGGCGCTTTCGTCGCGGGCGAGCCGAAGTCCGCGACGACCTGGTACCCGGTCAACGACACCCCGCGCGACAAGGCGACCTTCCACCTCGCGATCACCGTTCCCTCGGAATGGAGCGTGATCTCGAACGGCGTCGAGCGCGGACAGGTCAAGAACGGCGACGGCACCACGTACTCCTGGGCCGAAGAGACCCCCGCCGTGCCGTACATGACGACGGTCGCGATCGACAAGTGGGACTTCGAGCGGACGAAGCTGTCCGACGGCACCCCGGTCGTCAACGCCTACGCCCCCGGCACCCCCGCCGCGACCAAGCAGGCCGAAGCGCGGCTGCCGGAGATCATCGACTTCCTGGCGTCGAAGTTCGGGCGGTACCCGGTGGACGCGGCGGGCGGCATCTTCCTCGCCGAGCCGATCGGGTTCTCGCTGGAGACGCTGAGCAGGCCGATCTACTCGGGCGCGGCGGGCAACGTCCCGACGATCGTGCACGAGAACGCCCACCAGTGGTGGGGCGACTCGGTCGCCGTCGACAAGTGGAAGGACGTCTGCCTCAACGAATGCTTCGCCTCGTACGCGGAGTGGATGTGGTCCGAGGCGAAGTCGGGCCAGGACCTGAAGGCGCGCTACCTGACCGCCGTGCAGAAGGCGACGGACCGGTTCTGGGCCGGGAAGCTCTACGACATGGGCCCCGGCAACGAGTTCACCTACGTGTACTCGAAGGGCCCGGTGGCGCTGCACGCGCTGAAGAACTACATCGGCGCGGCGCCGTTCGACCGCATCCTGAAGACCTGGCCCGCCCTGCACCGCGACGGCAACGCGAGCCTGCCGGAGTTCCAGAAGTTCGCCGAGCGCATCGCGCACAAGAACCTCCAGGGCTTCTTCGCCGCGTGGTTCTACGGCAACACCAAGCCGGCACCCGAGTTCCTCTACCCGGGGGACCTCAAGCCGGCCGCCTGACAGCCGTCACACGTTAGGGTGAGGGCGTGACGTCAGTGCTCCTCACCGGCTTCGAACCGTTCGGCGGTGAGCGGGTGAACCCGTCGTGGCAGGCGGTTTCCCTGCTCACCGGCCGGCGGCACGACACGGTGGCCGTCGAACTGCCGTGCGTGTTCTCGCGTTCGCTGGTCACCTTGCGCGACGCGATCGACGAATACCGGCCCGACCTGGTGATCTGCGTCGGACAGGCGGGCGGCCGCGCCGACGTCACGCCGGAACGGGTCGCGATCAACCTGATCGACGCCCGCATCCCGGACAACGCGGGCTCACAGCCCGTCGACCTCCCGGTGATCCCCGGCGGTCCCAACGCCTACTTCACGACGCTGCCGGTGAAGGCGAGTGTCGCGGGGATCAAGAACGCGGGGCTTCCCGCGTCGGTCTCGCACACCGCCGGCACGTATGTCTGCAATCAGGTCTTCTACGGGCTGATGCACTTGCTGGACAACGATTTTCCCGGCGTGCGCGGCGGTTTCGTGCACATTCCCTACACCCCGGAACAGGCCGCGCGGACGACGGCGCCGAGCCTCGCCACGCATCGCGCGGCCGAGGCGCTGGAGATCATCGTGGACACCGCGCTCTCCGTGACCGAGGACCTCTCGACCCCGGCCGGCACTCTGCACTGATCAGGGCTTGAGCTGCGCGGTGAAGAACTCGACCATCTCGGCGGTCGTCCGCGGCGTGCCGTCACCGCGGGTCGAGACGAGCATCGCGGTCAAGGGCGCGTCTTCGGTCCCGAAGAGCACGATGCCGCTTCGCTTGCCGACGCCCGCCAAGTAGCGCCCGCGCAGCCCGTCGGCCGCCCAGGTGCCCTCCACGGGCTTGCCCTTGGTCATCTGCTGCCGGACGCCGTCCGCCAGACCGGTCATCGCGACGCCCTGGTAGTAGTTGATCGCGTTCGACGCCTTGTCGTCCTTGAACACACAGGTGACCGCGGTCGCCGCCCCCACCGTGGCGGCCGCGTCCGGCGCGTCGTGGCATTCGTCCCGCTGCGGGATGACGGCGGCGATCCGGCGGAGACAGTCCGTGAACCCCTGCGCGTCCTTCGGGCCGGGCTGATCGCAGCTCGCCTGCTTCACCGGTGCCGGTCCCTGCTGGGCGACGGACGCCTCCTCGCCACCGCTGAGCAGGACGATCGTCGTCACGATCGCCGCGACGGCGAGCACGATGACGCCGTACGTCGTGGGCCTCTGCCAGTTCCGGCCCGGCGGTGGCGGCGGCGCGGGTGGCGTCCAGCGCGGTGGCTGCGGACGCCTCGCCGGCGGAGGCGGCGGCTGCTGCACGGGCCGGACCGGCGGCGCGACCGGCGCGAAGGCGGGCACGGTCAGCTGGGAGTCCTCGCCGCCCGCGGGCACGTGGTGGAGCCCGAACGCGACCGCCGTCTCCGGCTGGTCCTGCGTCGTCGGCGCGACCCTGAGCTGGTTCGCCAGCAGACCGGCCAGCAACGGCATCCGGCTCGGCCCGCCGACCAGGTAGACGCCGCCGAGGCGGTCCGGGGTCAGTCCGGCGCGACGGATCGTGGTGGCGAGCAGCTCGGCGCTGCGCAGGAAACTCGGCCGGACGAGCGCTTCGAGCTCCATCCGCGTCACCCGCACGTCGCCGAACGGCTCCGGCATCGGGATCTCGGTCTGCTGATGCCGGGACAGGCTTTCCTTGGCGTCACGGACATCCTGCAGCAGCGACCGGCGCGTCCGGCGGTCGCTGACCGACTGCGGGCGCAGGATCCGTTGCCACCGCGCGGGTTCGGAATGCGACACCTCGCGCCCGATGTGCACCAGCAGCGCCTGGTCGATGTCGAGACTGCCGAGGTCGGGCAGGCCGTCCTCGGCGAGCACGGCGAACCCCTGGGCGCTGACACCGACGACAGCGCAGTCGAAAGTGCCCGCCCCGAGGTCGTACACCGCGATCGGACCGGACGGCCGGTGGCCGCTGTTCAGGGACGCGTAATGCGCGGCGGCGGCGACCGGCTCGGGGATGAGCACCGTCGTGCCGAATCCGGCCTTGAGCGCGGCCTCGTGGAGGATCTGCTTGCGATCCTGGCCCCAGCCCGCGGGATGGGAAATGCGCACCTGCGCGGGCGGGCGCTGAAGGATCAGCTCGGCCTCTTCGCCGACCCGGCGCAGGACCGCGGCGAAGGCCTCGGCGATGGGGAGCGTGACGTCACCGAGCTGGAGGGCGCCCTCGTCGATACGCCGCTTCGGGTTCGCCTCGAACCGGCTCGGATCCAGCCTGGCCCGGCGTTCGGCGTCGCGGCCGACGAAGACCGTGCCGTCCTTGTCGACGTAGATCGCGGACGACATCGTCACCGACCCGTCGATCTCGACGACCTGCGTCCCTCTGCCGTGGATCGAAAGCACCCCCACCGTGCTGGAGGTACCGAAATCGATCGCCAGAACGTCCACCTGACCCCCTCCCGGACCCGAGGGCATCGTCTCACGTGATGATCAGGCGACCGGGCCGGGTCAGACGGCGGTGGAAATGGTGACGTCGTGATCGTCGAAGTCGGCGACCACCCGCATCCGTCCGCCCAGAGCGACGATGTACCTGCGGAGCGTGTCCAATTCCATCTGGCTCGGATCGCCCTGCTCCAGCTGACTGATCCGCGGCTGGCTCACGCCCATTCGCTTGGCGACCTCGGTCTGGCTCAGCCCGACGTCTTCGCGGAGTTGCGACAGGCGAAAGCCGAGAACGTAGGCCTGCGTGGCTTCTCGCGCCTCGACCCGCGCGGCTTCGACGTCGCGGCCCGCGTCCAGATCCGCGGCGAGCTTTTCCGCCTTGGCCTCTTTCCAGGACCGACCCAATTCAGCCTTCCTCCATCACCGGATCGAAGACGAACGCCCCGCCGACGCCGGGCGCAACTCTTTCAAGTTGTGCCTGCGCGATCCACTTCGTCGTGAAGTTCGATCTCCCAGGTCATCAGTCGACCATAATGTAGAACTTATATCCATCGAGGCTCGAAACCCAGGGTTCCCACGAAGGCGCGCTTTCGGCCGCTGGACACCAACGGGTGCTCCGCAGGCGCGAGCCCCGCCTCCGATCACGCGAGTTCCGCCCCCAATCACGCGTGTCGTCCATCCAGTCACGCGTGTCGCGCCCTCCGATCACGCGTGTCGTCCATCCACGCACGCGTGGCTTCCGTGCCAAGAAAGCGAACTCGCGTGACTGGACACGGGACTCGCGTGATCGAACGGCGAACTCGCGTGATCAGACGGACGACACGCGTGACTGGGCGGACGAGACGGCCCCGGACGCGGAAGTGCCCGCCGCGGCGAACCGCGACGGGCACTTCCAGGAACTCAGCGAGCCTTACTCGCCTTCGGCTTCACCGTTCTCGTCGGCCGAGCCGGCGCCGATGCTGACCGGCGGGGCGTCCGGAACCGAGGAGGGACGGGCTTCGCCGCGGAAGACGAAGTGCGCCTTGTCGTCCTTCTCGCCCTCTTCGTCGTTCCAGCCTTCGACGTCGACCAGGATGATCTGGCCCGCCTGGACCTCGCCGAACAGGATCTTCTCCGACAGCTGGTCCTCGATCTCGCGCTGGATCGTGCGACGCAGCGGCCGCGCGCCCAGCACCGGGTCGAAGCCGCGCTTGGCGAGCAGCGACTTGGCCTTGGGCGTGAGCTCGAGCTCCATGTCCTTGGCCTTGAGCTGCGTCTCGACCCGGGCGATCATCAGATCGACCATCTCGATGATCTGTTCCTTGGTCAGCTGGTGGAAGACGATGATGTCGTCGATCCGGTTCAGGAACTCGGGCCGGAAATGCTTCTTCATTTCCTCGTTGACCTTTTGCTTCATCTTCTCGTACCGGTTGGTGCTGTCACCGCCGGACGAGAACCCGAGCGAGACGGACTTGGAGATGTCCGAGGTACCCAGGTTCGAGGTGAAGATGAGCACGGTGTTCTTGAAGTCGACCGTACGACCCTGACCGTCGGTGAGACGGCCGTCTTCGAGGACCTGCAGGAGCGTGTTGTAGATCTCCTGGTGGGCCTTCTCGATCTCGTCGAACAGCACCACCGAGAACGGCTTGCGCCGGACCTTCTCGGTCAGCTGGCCGCCCTCTTCGTAGCCGACGTAGCCCGGAGGGGCACCGAAGAGCCGCGAAGCGGTGTAGCGGTCGTGGAACTCGCCCATGTCGATCTGGATGAGCGCGTCGTCCTCGCCGAACAGGAACGCCGCCAGCGCCTTGGACAGCTCGGTCTTACCGACACCGGACGGACCGGCGAAGATGAACGAACCGGAGGGGCGCTTCGGGTCCTTCAGACCGGCGCGGGTACGGCGGATCGCCTGGGAGACGGCCTTGACCGCGTCCTCCTGGCCGATGATCCGCTTGTGCAGCTCGTCCTCCATGCGGAGCAGACGCGTGGTCTCCTCCTCGGTGAGCTTGAACACCGGGATGCCGGTCCAGTTGGCGAGGACCTCGGCGATCTGCTCCTCGTCGACCTCGGCGACGACGTCGAGGTCGCCGTCCTTCCACTGCTTCTCCCGCTCGCCCTTCTGGCCGAGGAGGGTCTTCTCCTCGTCACGGAGGCGGGCGGCGCGCTCGAAGTCCTGCGCGTCTATCGCGGACTCCTTGTCCCGGCGCACGTCGGCGATCTTCTCGTCGAACTCGCGCAGGTCCGGCGGCGCGGTCATGCGGCGGATGCGCATCCGGGCGCCGGCCTCGTCGATCAGGTCGATCGCCTTGTCCGGGAGGAACCGGTCGTTGATGTAGCGGTCCGCCAGGGTGGCCGCCTGCACCAGCGCGCCGTCGGTGATCGAGACGCGGTGGTGCGCCTCGTACCGGTCGCGAAGGCCCTTGAGGATCTCGATCGTGTGCTCGAGCGAGGGCTCGCCGACCTGGATCGGCTGGAAGCGGCGCTCCAGCGCGGCGTCCTTCTCGATGTACTTGCGGTACTCCTCGAGGGTGGTCGCGCCGATCGTCTGCAGCTCGCCACGGGCCAGCATCGGCTTCAGGATCGAGGCGGCGTCGATCGCGCCCTCGGCGGCACCCGCGCCGACGAGCGTGTGCAGCTCGTCGATGAACAGGATGATGTCGCCGCGGGTCTTGATCTCCTTGAGCACCTTCTTCAGGCGCTCTTCGAAGTCACCGCGGTACCGGGAGCCGGCGACCAGGGAGCCGAGGTCGAGGGTGTAGAGCTGCTTGTCCTTCAGCGTCTCCGGGACCTCGCCCTTGACGATGTTCTGCGCGAGCCCTTCGACGACGGCGGTCTTGCCGACGCCGGGCTCGCCGATCAGGACCGGGTTGTTCTTGGTGCGCCGCGACAGCACCTGCATGACCCGCTCGATCTCCTTGCCGCGGCCGATGACCGGGTCGAGCTTGCCTTCGCGGGCCTGGACGGTCAGGTTGCGGCCGAACTGGTCGAGCACCAGCGACGACGACGGGGTGCCTTCACCGCGTCCGGAGCCGGTCTCGGTCGACTCCTTGCCACCCTGGTAGCCCGACAGCAGCTGCAGGACCTGCTGACGCACCCGGTTGAGGTCCGCGCCGAGCTTGACGAGCACCTGAGCGGCGACGCCTTCTCCTTCGCGGATCAGCCCGAGCAGGATGTGCTCGGTGCCGATGTAGTTGTGGCCGAGCTGCAGCGCTTCGCGCAGCGACAGCTCCAGCACCTTCTTGGCCCGCGGGGTGAAGGGGATGTGCCCGCTCGGGGCCTGCTGCCCCTGGCCGATGATCTCCTCGACCTGCTGGCGGACGCCCTCCAGCGCGATGCCCAGCGATTCCAGCGCCTTGGCGGCGACACCTTCACCCTCGTGGATCAGACCCAGGAGGATGTGCTCGGTGCCGATGTAGTTGTGGTTGAGCATCCTGGCCTCTTCTTGGGCCAGGACGACCACCCGCCTCGCGCGGTCGGTGAACCTCTCAAACATGTGCACTCCCTCGACTGCTGCGACGGCGGCCCGTTTCCATCGTGCTTTCACCGCGATGGATTCAGCACCGTGAGACCACTCTAGTAGCCATGCGGTCGCGCTGGCGTACCACTACGGCTGATTGCGGCCCGTTCGCGCCCTGGCCGTTCTCCGGCCGTGCGCTCTTTCATCTTCCGGTTGCCCTGCACCTTTACGTCAAGCACAACGTCCGAACGCGCACCCGGATTCCGCCGGATGCGCGTTGTCCGCTGAGCGCGAACACGGACGGCGAGCGCGAGTCCGCCCAGTGGATGGACACCCGTCCGGAGTAGGCACGCCCCGCATGTAAGGTTAGGCGTACCTAACGACGGGAGTCCGGTGTGTCGCATCCTCGCACACTCGCGTCACCTGAAGACGGGCTACGGGCCTCCCTCTCGCGGATGCCCGGCGACGCCCAGGTCCGCGCGGACGTCCCGGACGGCGAGCCGGGCTGGGTCCGCTGCGCCGACCTGCTCGGCGAACCGGACCGTCTCGTGCGGTGGCGGGAGCGGCTCGGCGGCTGGCTGGCCGAGGAGTACCCGGAGGCGCCCGGAATCCCCGAGCGGACCCCGGCGAGCTGGATCCTGTCCTGGTATCTGCACGTCCCGGCGTTCGCCGGCGCGATGCTGCTGCACCACGCGCGCCGCGTCCCGTCGCTGACGCCGTCCGCGCTGGCGTTCCGGATCGGCGCCGGACGGCCGCATCCCGACTCCATCGCCGTCCTGAACGAGGGCTTCCACTGCCTGCCGACCGACCCGGGCTCGGCACGCCCGGAGGCCGTCGTCGTCCCCGGCGAGCGAGCGCTGGCGACCGTGCTGCGAGGCAGGTTCGTCGCGCACGCGAGCCGGTTCATCGACGTCTACGGGCCGCTGACGAGGCTCGGGCGACGGCAGCTGTGGGCGGCGGCCACGGACGCGCTCGACAACGCGCTGTGGTCGGCCGGACTGCTGGGCGGGACCCCGGAGGCCGAGGGCGCCGGGGTCGCGGACGCCGCGCTGGTCCTCGAATCGCGATTCCCGCCGCTGACGTCCGCGTCGAAGCTGAGGCTGGACACGGGAGCCGACGGACGCCGCGAGTGGACGCGAAACCGCGAAAGCTGCTGTTACTCCTATCTGCTGCCCGCGGAATCGGAATGCGGCGGCTGTCCGCGAATCCGTCAATGAGCCCAGGCGGGATTCCGTCCCGTCGCACCCAAAGCGCGCTCGAACTTCGTTGCGCCTTCCGCAACGGTCACTTCTTCGCCGTACACCTTCATGGAGCGCGCCTGCTCGCCCATCGCGACGGCTGACTCGTAGACGGCTTCGGCCGCTTCGGGCGCGACGTCGACAGTGCGGCCGATCGCCCGAGCGAGGTCCCAGCCGTGGAAGACGAACTCGCCGAGCACCATGTCGCCGACGATCGAGGCGGGCAGCTCCGTCGTGCTGAGCGCCGTCATCCCCTGCCACGCTCCGGGCGTCCCGAAGACGTCCACCAGCCGTGCGGTCTGGCGCTCCGCCGCGTCGAGCCAGTCCGCGCCGACGAGGTCCGCCTCCGCCTCGCCCGTGGCCGGCTCGGGCGGCGGCGCCTTGCGCCCGGCGGCTTCGAGCCAGGGACCCCAGTAGAGAAGGTGGTTCAGCAGCGCGCGGACGTCGTACTCGGCGCACGGCGTGAGGGCGGTGAGCTCGGCGTCGCCGATCCCGCGCAGGATTCCGGCGAATTCCGCGGCGGCGGGGGCAATGAGGGCAGCGTGTTCGGACATAGGGGCATGAGTTCACGGGAACCGGCGCGATGTCTTGAAAAAACGCGACAGGGTTAGGTTGTTCCGGTGAGCGGGCACCGGATCCCGGCTGGGATCGTCAACGCGAGCGAAGCGAACGCGGCCTTCGGTCTCGTCCGCCATCCGCCGTCGCCGGAACTCCGGCCGTTCGTCGACCATCACTGGATACTGCGCTGGGATCTGACCGGCCGCGACCCCCATGAACAGGCGGTCCTGCCCAATCTCGCGGTCAACGTCACGTTCTTCAACGACATGGCGGGCGCCTTCGGGCCGGGGAAACGACCTTTCCGCTACGTCGTGGCGGGCGCGGATCACGGTATCGGCGTGCGATTCCGCCCCGGGGCATTCCGGGCATTCCTGACCGGTCCGGTCACGATGATCTCCGGCGGTTCCGTTCCGCTCACCGATCTCTTCCCCGGCGCCGGACCGGTGACGGAATCGGTACGGAATGCGACGGACGACTTCGAAATGGTCCACGCGGCGGAGGAACTGCTCCTGGCGAAACGTCCGGAGCTCACCGCCGCGGCCAGGACGGCCATCGAAGCGGTGGAAACAATCGCCGCCGAACCGGCCATTACCCGGGTCGGCGAGCTGTCAAGCCGGACAGGGCTGTCTCAGCGAAGCCTGCAACGGCTGTTCGCCGACCATGTGGGCGCCGCCCCCAAATGGGCGATTCAGGTATACCGATTGAACGAAGCGGCGGCACGGATCGCGGCCGAGGAACGGCCGGACTACGCGGAACTGGCGTTCACGCTGGGCTATAGCGACCAAGCACACTTCATCCGGGATTTCCGCTCCGTGACCGGATGGGCGCCGACGGAGTACGCCCGCTTGAACCGTGTACAAGAACAAGAAAGCCGCCGGGAAAAGTTTCCCGGCGGCCCCAGAGTCTGAAAGACCTCAGTTCTTCTTGTGGTAGGCCTCCACGACCTCGGACGGGATACGTCCGCGGTCGGAAACCTGGAAGCCGTTCTTGCGGGCCCAGGCGCGAATGGCCTGGTTCTGCTCGCGGTCCACGGTCGCGGGACGGGCGGCGGCCTTCACGCCGGCGACCGGACGAATGGCGGTGCGCTTACGGCCACCCGCGCGACGGGCGTGCTCCACATACTGGGCCAGCGCGTCGCGAAGCTCTTCCGCGTTTTCCGCGGAAAGGTCGATCTGGTAGCTCACACCGTCCAAACCGAACTCGACGGTCTCTTCCGCCTCAGTGCCGTCGAGGTCGTCGACGAGCGAGACGAGCACCTTCTGTGCCATCTGTTTCCTCCTGCTGGGGGCTTACACGAATGATCTGGTACGGGGCATGCCCCGGACAGAAGACTTTGTCTAGCGACATTAATACCCGCTACCGAGACATAACGCAAATCTTGTTTACGAGAACGATCGAGGTATCTCTGTCACGCGGACGGGTTATTCCGGTCGGACGAGCGGGAACAGGATGGTCTCCCGGATACCAAGGCCGGTCAGCGCCATCAGCAACCGGTCGATCCCCATTCCGACACCACCGCTCGGGGGCATTCCGTACTCCAGGGCACGGAGGAAATCCTCATCGAGGTTCATGGCCTCACTATCACCCTGCGCACCCAGCCGAGCCTGTTCCACCAGACGCTGACGCTCTACCACGGGATCGACCAGCTCGGAGTATCCGGTGGCCAGTTCGAATCCGCGCACGTACAGATCCCACTTCTCGGCCACCCCTGGCTTACTGCGATGTTGCCTGGTCAGCGGGGATGTCTCGACCGGAAAATCACGGACAAAAGTAGGTTCGTGGAGATGATCGCCGACGAGATGTTCCCAAAGTTCTTCGATGATTTTGCCGTGGCCTAACTTTGGGTCGAGCTCCAGCTCTCGCGCATCGGCATAGGAACGGAGCTTGTCCACCGATGTCTCGGGAGTGACCTCTTCCGACAACGCCTCGGACAACGACTCGTACATTCCGAGCGTGGTCCACTCGCCGGACAGGTCGTACTCCGAACCGTCGGCGAGAGTGACCACCTGAGTACCGAGTACGTTCTGCGCCGCCTCCTGGATGAGCTGCCGCGTCATCACCGCGTTGGAGTCATAGGTCGCATACGCTTCGTAGTACTCCAGCATGGCGAACTCGGGCGAGTGGGACGAGTCGCTGCCCTCGTTCCGGAAGTTCCGGTTGATCTCGAAGACCTTCTCGATACCGCCGACCACGCAACGCTTGAGGTAGAGCTCCGGAGCGATCCTCAAGTACAGATCGAGGTCGAAGGCATTCGAATGTGTGACGAATGGGCGCGCCGCGGCGCCGCCGTGCAGCGTTTGCAGCATCGGGGTCTCGACCTCGAGGAATCCGCGGCCGTGAAACGAGTCACGCAGGGAACGCAGCACTCCGGCCCGGGTACGGACCACGTCCTGGGCCTTGGGACGCACGATCAGGTCGACATAACGCTGCCGGATCCGCGTTTCCTCGGCCAGCTCTTTGTGCGCCACGGGCAACGGGCGCAATGCTTTCGACGCGATCCGCCAGGAGTCGGCCATCACGGAAAGCTCACCGCGCTTGGAGGTGATGACCTCGCCCTGGACGAATACGTGATCACCGAGATCGACATCGGACTTCCACGCCGCGAGCGCGTCCTCGCCCACCTTCGCGAGGCTGATCATCGCCTGCAACTCGGTGCCGTCGCCTTCACGGAGACTCGCGAAACACAGTTTGCCGGTATTGCGCATGAACATGACACGGCCGGTGACGCCGACGATCTCGCCGGTGGCGGTGTCGGCAGGAAGACCGGAATGCTTCGCGCGCACTTCGGCCAGCGTGTGCGTCCGGGGCACCTCGACCGGATACGGATCGACACCCTCCGCGATTATCCGGTCGCGCTTGTCCCGGCGCACCCGCATCTGTTCCGGCAGGTCTTCGTCGGGGCTCACGCCCTCGGATGCGGGGATTTCAGTCATGCGCACAGCGTACGAACCCGCCGGTTCCCTACGCCAACCGGATTACCTTTTCCGCATCCGGGCCGACAGGTTTTCTCTCCATTAACCTGGATCGCGTGAACTCATCCACTCCCGGCATCGAACCCGAACTGCACGCACGCCGCGCCGCCTCGTTCGGTGCGGAGGCCGCCGCCTATGCCGAGCACCGGCCCGACTATCCGGAAAAGGCACTGGCCTGGGCGCTGACCGGCGGGAAGGGAACACCGGAACGGGTCCTCGACCTCGCCGCGGGAACCGGCAAGGTCAGCGAGGGCCTGCTCGCACTGGGCGTCGCGGTCACCGCCGTCGAACCGGACGCCCAAATGCTCGAAGAACTCACCAAGGCCCTTCCCGCCGTCACCCCGCTCATCGGGACGGCCGAGGGGATCCCGCTGCCCGACGAATCCGTGGACGTCGTGGTTGTGGGCCAGGCCTTCCACTGGTTCGACCTCGACCGTGCCTATCCGGAGATGGCCAGGGTGCTGAAACCGGGCGGAGTCGTTGCCGCGCTGTGGAACCACGACGACGAGTCGGCCGGCTGGCTGGCCGAGTTGAACGCGCTGATCAAGACCTCGATGAGCAGGCGCTGGCTCAGCGACTACGAATCGCTGCCGGAACACGAGGCTTTCGAACCGTTCGAGAAGAAGACTTTCGGCCACAAACAACCCAGGACGGCGGAAACCCTGGTGGCGACTCTCGCCACGCATTCCCACATGCTGGTGGCCACGGCGGAGGAACGCGAAGCCAAACTGCGCACGGCCCGGGAATTCCTCGATCGGAACCCGGAAACCGCCTCGGGGGAATTCGACCTGCCGATCACCACCACGGTCTTCCGGGCGGCCAAACGTTGACCGACTGGAAGTCCGCCTTCACCGCCACGTTCGGCGCGCCCGCGTCCGCGGTGTCCGCGCGGATCTGGGCCGAGGTGTACGGCGACGAGTACCCGGCCGAACTGGATACTTACAGCTTCGTGACCCGGTCCGACCTGCACCGCATCGCCCGGGAGGCACGGCTCGCGCCGGGCGGGCGCCTGGCCGACATCGGCTGCGGCAGGGGCGGGCCCGGGCTGTGGGTCGGCGCGCACACCCGCGCGAGGCTCACCGGCGTCGACATCGCCGAGACCGCGCTGACGTCGGCTCGGCGTCGCGCGGAGAGCATGGACGTCGAGCCGGCGGAATTCCGCGTCGGCAGTTTCGAGGACACCGGACTGGAAGACGCTTCCTTCGAGGCGGTGATGAGCATCGACGCGCTGCTCTTCGCCCCCGGCAAACAGCGCGCCTGCGCGGAGTTCGCCCGGATCCTGGCCCCCGGCGGACGGCTGCTCGTCACGACCTGGGACTTCGACGGGCAGCCGGTCGGCCGGCCGCCGCAGGTCGGCGATCACCGACCGCTCCTGGAGGCCGCCGGATTCGACGTCCTCTCCTACGAGGTGACGCCGGATTGGCGGGATCGGCAGCGGCGGACCATGGAGCTGTCTTTGGAGCGTGTGGCGGATCTGGCGGCCGAAACGGGTGATGATCCGGACAGGCTGTGCGAAAGCTTCGAACAGACGCTGCGGAATCAGGACCTGATGACACGCCGGGTGCTGATGGTCGCCGCCCGCCGCTGACGCCTCGCGTTCAGTCCGCTGAATGCGTCGGTCGCACGCCCCAAGGACCGCATCCAGAGGACTAAACGCGGTGGTTTCGTTCGTAGACCAGCCGCAGGCCCAGCAGGGTCAGATCCGGCGCGTGCTCGGTGATGGTCTCCGATTCCTCCAGCACCAGCGGCGCCAGGCCGCCGGTCGCGATCACCGCGACCGGCTCGGTCCCGCCCGGGGAGAGTTCGCGTTTGATCCGCTTCACCAGGCCGTCGACCTGGCCGGCGAACCCGTAGAGGATGCCGGATTGCAGGCATTCCACGGTGTTCTTCCCGATCACCGACCGCGGCGGCGCCAGTTCCACCTTGCGCAGCGCCGCGGCCCGAGCGGCCAGGGCGTCGACCGAGATCTCGATACCGGGCGCGAACGCGCCGCCGAGGAACTCGCCCTTGGCGGAGATGGCGTCCACATTGGTCGAAGTGCCGAAGTCCACCACCACACAGGCGGTGGAGGGGTGCAGATGGTGCGCGGCCAGGGTGTTCACCAGCCTGTCCGCGCCCACCTCCTTGGGGTTGTCGACCAGGAGCGGCACCCCGGTGCGCACGCCCGGCTCGACGACGATCTTCGGCACTTTGCCGTAGTACCGCGAAAGCATGACTCGAAGCTCCCGAAGCACGGCCGGGACCGTCGAAAGCGCGCTGATCCCGGTGACCGCGTCGGCGTGCGGGCCGAGGAGTCCGCGCATGGTGAGCGCGAGCTCGTCAGCGGTGATCCGCGCGTCGGTGCGCATCCGCCAGTCACCGACCAGGTCGTGGCCGGAATACAGACCGAGAACGATATTGGTGTTGCCGACGTCGACAGTGAGCAGCAACGACTCAGCTTTCGGCGTGCAGCAGCGCGTCGAGACGGCGGGCGTCGGCGGTTTCGGCGACCGGGAAGGTCATCGTGTCGTCGTCGGCCAGCGTCACGGTGCCGCTCATCAGGCCGGAGCCCTCCGGCGCGTGGCCGGGGTTGGCGCCCTTCTCGACGATCCGGTTGTCCGCGTCGACGAAGACGACCCGCGGGCGGAACGCGGCCGCCTCGGCGTTCTCCATCTGCGCGTACGAAATCAGGATCACCAGGTCGCCGGGGTGCACCAGATGCGCCGCGGCGCCGTTGATGCCGAGCACCCCGCTGCCGCGTTCGCCCGCGATCACGTAGGTTTCGAGCCGCGCGCCGTTGGTGACGTCCACAATGGACACCTGTTCGCCCGGCAGCAGATCCGCCGCGTCCATCAGGTCTTCGTCGACGGTCACCGAACCGACGTAGTGGAGATCGGCCTGGGTGACCGTCGCCCTGTGAATCTTCGATTTCAGCATGGTGCGGTACATCGTGGACTCTCCCTATTCCCCTGCGTCCAGCGCGTGTTCCGGATGGTCCGCGGCGACGCCGAGCGCCACCGGGACGTTGTCGATCAGCCGGGTACTCCCCACCCGGGCCGCGATCAACAATCGCGCCTCACCGTCGACGGGCGCGGGCCCGAGGTCGGTTCCCCTCAATTCCAGATAATCGACCTCGACCGCGGGACGCGCGGAGAGGGTCTGCCTGGCGGCCGCCAGCACGGCTTCCGCGCCGTCGCGCCCGACGAAGGCACCCGCGGTGAGTGCCGCCGACAACACGATCGCGTCCTCGCGCTGTTCAGGGGTCAGGTAGACGTTGCGCGAGGACAACGCCAGCCCGTCGCGTTCCCTGACCGTCGGCACCCCGATGACGCGGGTGTCGAAGTTCAGGTCACGCACCATCTTCTTGATCAGCACCAGCTGCTGGTAGTCCTTCTCCCCGAAGAAGGCGTAGTCCGGCCGCACGATGTTGAACAGTTTCGCCACCACGGTGAGCACACCGGCGAAATGCACCGGCCGCACCGCTCCTTCGAGCTCGTCGCCGAGCTCGCCCGGGTGCACCGTGACGGTGGCGCCCTCGGGATACAGGTCCGACGCCTTGGGCAGGAAGCCCAGTTCGACGCCGTCCTCCTTCAGCACTTCGAGGTCCTTGTCCAGCGGACGCGGGTACGCCTCGAAGTCCTCGCCCTCCCCGAACTGCAAGGGGTTCACGAAGATCGACGTCGCGACGACCGTGTTCGGAAGCCGCTTCGCGCGGCGGATCAGCTCGCGGTGCCCCGCGTGCAGGGCGCCCATCGTGGGCACCAGCGCGACCTTGCGGCCGACCCCGTGCAGGGCGCGCGTCACCTGGCTGACCTGCTCCGGCGGCTGGAAGGTGTGCAGCGTGCCTCGGGCGAATTTCGGTGTCGTCACTGCTTTTGCTGCCCTTCGGCGGGATCTGCGGGGTCACTGAGGAGGTCGTTGAGCTCGGCGGCGGCCGAGGAGTCCAAGAGCCCGGCGGCGTCGCCGCGCGCCAGCGTGCGCTTGGCCAGCGCGCGATAGCTCGGGACGATGTCGGGGCCACGTTCGGCCAGCACCGTGAGGTGCTTGCGCACGGTGCCGAGATCACCACGGGCCACCGGCCCGGTGAGCGCCCGGTCCCCGTGTCGCAGAACATTATCCAACGCCGCCGACAACAACGGAGCCACCACGCGTTCGGGCTGGGCGATTCCCGCCTCCCGCAACAGTTCCGCGCAGTCGGCGACCAGCGTCATCAGGTGGTTCGCGCCGTGCGCCAACGCGGCGTGATAGAGCGCTCGCGCCTCGTCAGGGACCCGGACGGGCTCCGCGCCCATCTCCACGGTCAGGGCTTCACCGACGTTCCACGCCGCTTCGTCACCCTCCGCCGCGGTCACGCCGACGCTGCACGCGGAGAGCCTGTCGAGGTCTTCGGCACGCCCGGTGAAGGTCATCACGGGGTGCAGGGCCAGCGGCAGCGCCCCGGCCTCGGCGGCGGGCGCGAGGACGTCGATGCCGTGTGCCCCGGAGGTGTGCACGACGATCTGTCCCGGGCGCAGCGAACCGGTGGCGACGAACCCGCGCACCATCCCGGCGAGCGCGTCGTCGGGCAGGGCCAGCAGGACGAGATCCGCACGGCGGGCGACCTCGTCGGGCGGCAGGAGGGGGACGTCGGGGAGCAGTTGCTCCGCCCGGCGCACCGAAGCGCTGGAAAGGCCCGAAGCCGCGACTACCGTATGCCCGGCCCTGGTGAGGGCCGCGCCGACGACGCTGCCGACCCGGCCGGCGGAAACGACGCCGACGGCCAGGCGAGCGGGCCTCATCATGGCGTGCGCCAGTGGACGCTCATGGTCGAAAACTCCTCAACTCGTTCCAGTCCCGCTCGGCGGTCGCGGGTACCAGACGACGGCGCGAGGGTAACCCTCCGGCGCGCGTCTGAAACGGCCCTCGTGACCAGCTTCACCTGACAGTGGTCACCCGCGTGGCGCACCGTCGGCCAGCCGCACGGCCTCGGCGCGCGACGTCTTGAGCACCTGCAGCAGTTCACGCTGCCGCTGTTTCGCCTCGTCGGTGAGCTTCCGGCCGCGCCGGAGGAACGCGAGCTCGGTCACGCTGGCCTGGTATCGGCCGACGGCCTTCGCCGCTTCCCTGCCCGACTGTTTCCGTGCCTGTTTCCGCCACGAACGACGTCCGGACAGGCTGGCCAGCAGCGCGACCTCGGACGGGGCGATCCAGCGTGCGTCGACCATCATCGGCAACGCTGCGGCGACGACCCGCTGCTCGCGGCGCCGCTGCATGACCACCACCGAGAAGACCCCGATGAACAGCGGCACCATGATCAGGAAGTAGACGTTCAGGAAGGTCTTGGCGCCGCCGAGCAGCGCGGCGCCGTTCCACAGCGCGTGGAGCAGCACGGCGACGATGTAGCCGCCGATCGGCGCCAGGACCCGCAGCGAGCGGACCTTGGTGCTCGCGGCGACACCGAGCCCGATCCCGGTCATCACGGCGAACAACGGATGCGTGAACGGGGAGAGCACGCCGCGGAGGAAGAACGCCGCGAGCACACCCGCGCTCGTGCCGTCGCCGAAACCGTGCTCGGCGAAGGCACGGCCGAAGTAATAGATGTTCTCGGTGAAGGCGAAGCCCGCGGCGGTGAACCCGGCGTAGACGATGCCGTCCACGACGCCGTCGAACTCGCTCGGGCGGCGCCACCACAGCAGCAGGATGAACGCGGCCTTCGCGGCCTCCTCGACCAGCGGCGCGGAGATCAGGCCGCTGATCTTGCCGCCTCCGCCGCTGCCGAGCAGCAGGTCACCGACGGCTTCGGCGCCGCTGTTGAGCAGCAGCGCGATGATCGTCGCCACGCACGCGCCCCAGACGAAGGACAGCAGCAGGAGCTTCGGCGGTTCCGGTTCCCAGCGATCGACCCACAGGAACGCGGTGACCACGACGGCGACCGGGACGAGCGCCGCGAGCACGCCGATCGTCACCGCGGGCAGGCCGACCTTCTCGGTGACCGTGCCGAAGACGAACAGCCCGCAGAGCGCGACGGCGATCAGCCCGAGCACCGGCAGCAGCACGGTGATCGACCGGGACCGGCGAACCCGGTCTGGGCCGGGCGCCGGGGAGGAAGGCTCGCTCACAGCGGGTCACCCTACCGTCGGTACGGAACAGGAGCGGGACGTGGAGCTGAAGTTCGGAGCAGTACCGGCCACACGTGTGAACCCGCCCGGCCGCAGGCCCCGCCATCGCGGTGGCAGGGCGCCCAGCCTCGAAAAGGCGACTGAATCACCGAACGAGCGCCCTGCCGACGTCGATCGCGGTCGCGGGTTCACCTAATCGGACACAGCCTCAGTCTTCGGCACGCCGCCTGCGCCGCGGGGTGGACTCGTTCGCGCCGTTGGCGGCGAGCAGGTCCATCACCGACCGGCCGGAGGCGTGCGAACCGGCCGCGGGCGTCTCCGGACGGCTGTGCGAAGACCCGTTGCGCGACGGCGCCTCGTCCTCCTCCGGCTTCGCCCGGCGGCCGCCGTGGCGGCCACCCGAAGACTCGGCGTTGCCCTGCCAGGCAGGGGGCTCGCCGTCCGGACGGCGGCGACGGCCGCCTCCGGTGGGCTCCGGGGCGCTCGGGGCCGGGGTGAGCGAGACCGAGGAGTCCTCCGACGCGCGGCGACGGCGTCCGCCACCGTTCTGCGTCATGCGGATCTCTTCGGGCAGCGTCGGGTTGACCGCGGGCGGTTCCTCGGCGGGCGAACCGTGCCGCGACGGCGCCTCGGCGGCCGGACGGCGCACCGGTTCGGGCTCCGGCGGACGCACGGGCTCGGGACGGCGAGCGGGCTCGGACACCATCGGGATCGACGGCGGGGTCGGCGGCTCCGGGTCGCGACGCGGTTCGGGTCGCGGTTCCGGCCTCGGCATGGAAGCCGACTGCTGGGGCTTGGGCTGGGGCGGCGCGGGACGCAGCCGGTCCTGGAAGTCGTCCTTCCGGGGGAACGCGGCGCTCAGATCGGAGACCGGGCGTTCCTGCGTCCACGACGGCTTCCACTCGCCGGTGGCCTCCATCGGCTCCTGCGCGGGGGGCTTGTTCGCGGGCGCCGGCGCGCCACCGGCGGGACGGGATCGCTCGGCGGGCTTCATGCCCGGCCTGGTCAGGCCGAGCTCGCGGTTCGGGCGGGGACGGTCCGGCTCGACCTTCTTGACCGGCTTCGCCTGCGCTGCGGGCTTCACCGGCGGCGTCTGCGCGCGGGTCGGCTCCTCCGGCCGCGCGGCGGGCGGACGCTGCACGGTGCCCGCGTCGAGCCGCTGCTGCAGCGAAGACTGCTGCGGGCGGCGAGGCTGCTCGGCGCGCTGGGGCTCCGGACGCGGCGGTTCGGGGCGCTGTGTTTCAGGACGTTTGGGCTGCCGGGCGATGGTGGGTATCGACGGCTGCGAGACCTCGGCGCGCGAGACGCCCGGCATGGACGGGCGGGACACCTCGGCCGGGGTCACCGGCGGCGGGGTCTTGCGCGGGGCGTCGACCCTCGGCATCGGCCGCGAGATCTCGGCGGGCGACATACCGGGGTTGGACATTTCGAGCCGCTCGCGACGGGCGGCCTCGGCGGCGAGGGCTTCGGCCGCCTTCGAGGCGCGGGCGTCCGCCTTGCGCATACTGCGGCGAGTCGATTCGTCGGCCGGTTTCGGCCGCTGGACCTGATTGCTCTGGCCGTAACCGTTCGTGCCGTTGACCTGACCGTTCGCCGGTTTGCGGCGGGCCGCGGGCGGGGTGCCGGCGCGGGCGGCCGCGGGTTCGAGGACGCGGTCGATCATCTCGGTCGGGCGCTCGCGTTCGCGTTCACGCTCGTCGACGTCGATCGTGGTGCTCTTGGCCGCCATCAGCTGGGGTTTGCCGTTGCCGTTCTCGGCCCCCGCGCTCATCAGCTGCTTGTTGTCGAGGGACCGCATCCGGGTGGCCTGCGCGGTGAGCGCGACGCGTTCGAGGAGAACCTCGCCGCCGAAGAGCGACTGGAGGCTTTCGCGCAAGGCGCTCACCTCGGCTCTGAGCGCTTCGAGCTCGTCGTGGGAGCGAGTCTCGGCGGCTTGCCGGTTCTCCGCTTCCATCTCCAGCTCGAACTCGCGGCGGGCGGCGATCTCGCGTTCCAGTTCCAGCTCGTAGACGGCCTGTGCCTCGGCGACGGCGTCCTCGCTGTGGGACACGTGCTTCCGGTAGCGGACGGCCAGGAACGCACCGATCAAGGCGGCCCACAGCGCCGCGACGATACCCAGCCGCAAGTAGCGGAGATCGTCGGAAAGCACCAATGCGAGAGTCGCGCCGACGGCGAGAACCAAGCCGACGACAAGCCACGGCCTACCCGCAAGGCGGCCGCGCGAGTCGTCACCCACCCCGGTCATGCCCAACACCGTACCTTCTAGTAATCCGAACGAGACCTAGTCGGTACTTCGAGCGGTGCCTCTCGAGCGTTAACCGGTCGGCTTCCGATCGCGGTCCCGATCACTGCCCTCGGGGGTCCGGCAGCAGTGTTCGAGCCACAAAGCCGCAGCTACCAGCGCCACCGAACTGACGATCCCGACCGTCGCCGAACGGAGATCGCCGGCCGCCGCGAGGAGTTCGTCACGTCGCGGAAAAAGATACGCGAACGCCGCCACCCAGACCCCCGTCATGGCGGATCCGGCGAGCGAAGAGGCCTTCGCCAGTGCCACCGATCGGGCGACCGAGATCGCGGACAGCACCCGGCCCTCCTTGATCCGCGAACGGATGATGAAGGCGAGCACGGCCTCGCAGAGCGCGAGGACGAGCAACGTGATCCCGGCGAAGAGCGGGAGCGCGGGGATGGATCCGTAGGCGACCTGGAAGACGAGATAGGCCAGGACCAAGCCCAGGAGGCCGGCCACCGCCAGCTCACGTGGCCGGGTGAAGTGCATGGTCCAACGCTACCTGGCAGGCTTGACTCTCCACCAACTGGAGAGTCGACGATGAAGTACATGGGCACCGCAGCGGTCTTCACCATCGGGGAGCTGGCCAAACGAACCGGCCTGCCGGTGAAGACCATCCGCTTCTACTCCGACGAAGGGCTCCTGCCGCCGACCGACCGCACCGATTCCGGCTACCGCCTCTACGACGCCACCGCGATGGCGCGGCTGGAGCTGGTCCGGACACTGCGGGAGCTCGGGCTGGGGCTCGCGGACGTGGAGCGGGCGCTGACCAGGGAAGCGACCATCGGGGACCTCGCGGTCCAGCACGTCGCCGCCCTGGACGAGCAGATCCGGCGGCTGGAACTGCGCCGCGCGGTCCTGCGAGCGGTGGCCAAACGGGACTCACCACTGGAGGAGGTCGAACTGATGAACAAACTCGCGTCGATGTCGGACGAGGACCGCAAACGCTTGCTCGACGAGTTCTGGGCGGACATGGTCGAAGGGCTCGAACTGGATCCGCAGTTCTACGAGCGGATGATCTCGGCGAAACCGGAACTGCCCGACGACCCGACGCCCGAGCAGCTGGAGGCGTGGATCGAGTTCGCCGAACTCGTGCAGGACGAGGAGTTCCGCGCGTCGATCCGCCGGATGAGCGAGTGGCACTCGCAGCTCCGGAAGCAGGACGGGGCGGACTTCGGCCAGAAGCAGCAGGAGCTGTGGATGGCGTGGAGCGCGAAGGCGGCCGAAGCACTCGAAGCAGGCCTCGCGCCGGACTCGCCCGAAGGCCGGGACCTGGCGGAGACGATCTTCACGCAGTCTTCGCGGAACGGGCGTGACCCGGCCGACCCGGCCTGGCGGAAGCGGCTGACCGACGGGATGGTGATCAGCTACGACCCGAAGGCCGAGCGGTACTGGATGCTGCTGGGGAAGATGAACGGCTGGCCGTCGTTCCCCACGCAGATGCCGCAGGCGGAATGGATCATCGCCGCCCTGCGCTCCGCTCTCGGATAGCAAGGGACCTTTGCTATCGCCCGGGGCTTATGCATTTACGGCGGGTGGGCCGGGGTGGTCGTGAGTGGCAAAGAGGGTTAGAACACGACTTGCCACTCACGACCCCTGGGCACCGTCGCCCTGCCTGGTCGGCCGCCACGCCATGTCGCGAAAGCCACTCAGTGTCAGGGTGGTTGTGCTGCTCGTGTGAGTGGTTAGGGTCCGGTCTTGGTCGCGTGGTGACTCAGAAAGCCACTGCCTT